>CAZPIN010000125.1:0-64603 GCA_964586735.1 uncultured Rhodobacterales bacterium
TTTCCTTGCTGATCGTGCCCACTCGCCGGCCCAGCTGCTTCGCTATGGACTGCATGGACATGCCGCTTGCGAGAAGGGCCGCTATCTGGTAGCGTTCCCCCTGGGTCAGGTGATGGCAGCCTTTGGCCATGACGGTTCTCCATTGTTGATGGTATGGAGATTGTCGCCATTGCCTGGCCCAAACGCAACCCCTTCGCCAGAGGGCTGCGTCTTCCTTCCCTGCTGTTTCCATTCACGGTGGCATGGGGGAAGGGTGAATTGGGCTGATTGAGGTGGTTTGATTGGCGCTCGCCTGGCGCATTGCCGGCCCTGCGCAGTTTGACTCTGTCTCCCGCCTTGCTCCGTGACCTGTTGGAAGGGCATTCCGCTGTCAGATCAGTGAAATACCCTCATTTTTCGCCATACTCGTAACGGATGGAAAAGCACGGCCGTCTGCCACTGATGTTCTGTCCGACGTGCTTGAGCGGGCATCGTCCGAGAGACCCTATATGTCGTTGCCAGCCGTTCATCCCGCGTTCCTCTCCTACACTTCCGGCACTACCGGGCCACCGAAAGGAGCGCTGCATGCACAGCGCGTACTGCTGGGTCATCTGCCTGGCGTACAGTTGCCGCATGAGTGGCTGCCACAGGAAGGTGACCGGATGTGGACTCCCGCTGACTGGGCTTGGATGGGTGGCTTGACCAACGTCATGATGCCATCGCTGCGATTCGGGGTACCGCTGGTGGCATATCGCCAAAGGCGTTTCGATCCCGAGTCGGCTCTGGCAATGATACGTCGGGAAGAGGTACGCAACGTCTTTCTGCCGCCCACGGCACTACGCATGATTTACGAGGCGGCCCCAGCTGGTGGCGGCATCCAGCTACGGTCGCTGGCCAGCGGAGGCGAGTCGCTAGGTGCCGAGACGCTGGAGTGGGGCAGGGAGGCGTTCGGTCGAACCATCAACGAGTTCTACGGCCAAACTGAATGCAACCTGGTTGTCGGAAACTGCGCTTCCCTCTTCGACCCGGTGCCGGGTTCGGCGGGACGGTCGTTGCCAGGGCATGAGGTGGCAGTACTGGATGACTCGGGTAGCGTCCTGCCGTCTGGCGAAGCGGGAGAGCTGGCCGTGCGCTGGCCTGATCCGGTCATGTTTCTGGGCTACTGGAAGCGCCCCGATACGACGCGGGACAAGTTTGCTGGGCTGTGGATGCGCACTGGCGATATCGCGGAGCTAGACGACAGCGGCTATGTGCGATTCGTCGCTCGAACGGACGACATCATCACCTCGTCGGGCTATCGCATAGGACCGACTGAGATCGAGGACTGCTTGGGCGGACACCCGGAAGTGGCGATGGCCGGGGTAGTGGGGATTCCAGATCCGGTCCGCAAAGAAGCGGTGGCTGCTTTTGTCGTGCAGGCGACGGGCAGTATCTCGAGTCCCGACGACCTTGCAGCAACACTGAAGGAGCGGGTGCGGCAGCGCCTGGGGGCACATCTTGCGCCGCGAAGAGTAGTGTATCTGGACTCGCTGCCAATGACGGCAACAGGCAAGATACTGCGCCGAGAGCTGCGCAACTGGACACCCGAAAGTGCTGATTCGACCAAGGACTAGAGGTTCCCCTGTGGACGTGGTTCAGCAGCAGACGCAGCTCCGATGCATTTAGACGCTGGTACCGCTGCTCCAAGTGAGGCACATGACGCAGAGATGTCTCGGGTACAGGGAAGACTTCAAGGTAGCCAGGTATGTAGGCTGGTGCGCTTGCAGGGGTTGACAGAGAGGCAGAAGTCAGATAGAGTGGGCGGCGCAGCCAAGGGATCATGGCGAAGCCGTGCTGGCTAAGGGGGTAACATGCAAGAACAGGCACTATCGGCAGCGTGGTCCAGGGCGCCTAGAGGGCTGACAGACATGCGTCGGCTAGCCAAGCGTATTGTAGCCAGCAGGCCCTGGCTGCAGGCAGCTATACTGTTCGGATCGAGGGCGCGCGGCACAGCGCGCCCTGACAGCGACTGGGATGTTGCGCTACTTGCGTCAGAGCGCTATAGAGACGAGGTGCTGCGCCTCGCTCCTAGAGTGCCTGCCGTGAGTTACGTACCGCTTAGCCCCAGACGGCTGCGCGAGCGATACAATAGGCTTGGTACGCTAGAGAGGTCCATAGCCAGGGATGGCGTACTGCTGGCAGGGGACTGGATCATGCCTAAATCACAGAAGAGGCAGGTTGTCTCATACCCAGACTTGGCGAACGATCTTGAGGCGTCGGCAAGCAAGATTAGTTCGGCTATCGAACGTATTCGGCGGAAGATTCCGCATCAACCTTTATTTGGAGACAACCTTCTTTGCAGCGCTACACAGGACGCGGGAGAGTTGCTGTCCAAGGCCGCATTGCTACATATGGGCATCCACCCGCCACATACCCACAATGCGCTGGAGTTGGCTGACGAGCTGCGGAAAAAACAACTCGATCATGACTGGATTGATATGATTGAGTCATTGAATGGGCTGTCAAGAGAGCGTCATGTCGCGTTCTATACTGCAGCAATACTAGAGAGTTTTGAAGATTCCCTGCACCGTCTTCACATGGTGGTGGAATTCTATATGGAAGTGGTCGAAACAATTTTGGAAAAGCGTCCCGGCATGACAGGACACTTGCTGGAAATTTGTGAAGATATTGTCCATACAGTTTCAGATCATCAGCATGCAAGCAATTGGGATCTGCTGCCAGAAGACCTAAAGCAGACTTTGCTGCAGTGGAAAGGCATGGCCGAAGGGCTGCTGGATGCGGCGGCCGCCAACAAGCGCAAAGCTGCGAAACGCCGCCGTACTCACTGATTTCGGCAGTTCAGGCAGGCTGACGCGCCCCTTAACATGCGCAGTATCACTCGGGCGAGACGAGGTTACTGCGATGGAGGCACCGCCGGGGAGTCGCCCTCTGCTGGAGCCTCGCTTGGCGCATCGGCGGGTGCTTCGGTCTGCGGTGATTCGGACGACTCGCCCTGCTCGCCGGACGCGGGCGCGGCAGGTTCCAGCTGAATCTCGAACGGCGTGTCTTCCGACGTTTCGGGGGCGGGCGGCGCAAGTGGGTCTCCTAAATCTGGTATCAGCAGCTCGAACTCGCCCGACTCGGGTTCCACGCCGCGTACGACGCTCTCGTCGCGCGCGTCCCGCGACGCGAGAATGGTGAGCAGCAGGCTGGCGCCGACAAACGCCGCGCCGAGTCCCCAGGTCAGCTTTGTCAGCGCGGTGGCGGCCGAGCGGCCTGTCATCAGCCCGCCGCCTCCACCGCCGCCGCCGCCGATGCCCAGCGCGCCCCCTTCGGAGCGCTGCAGAAGCACCACCGCGATCAGGAACAGGGCGATGACCAGCAGTATGACGAGAACCACGTTTTCCATGGGATGTTTCCGGCGAGTTGGAAGTGAAGGGGATAGACTAGCGGACCGCGGCGATTGGGCAAGTGGTCAGTTGCGTTTCTTGTCGACGAGCTTGCCCGCCTCGATCCACGGCATCATCGCCCGCAGCCGGGCGCCGACCTCCTCGATCTGGTGGGCGTCGTTGCGGCGGCGGATGGCGCGGAAGGAGGGCTGGCCTGCCTTGCACTCGGCCATCCAGTCGCGGGTAAACCGCCCTTCCTGAATGTCGTTCAGAATTGCCCGCATCGCCTCCTTGGTCTGCGCCTTGGGCAGTATCCGCGGGCCAGAGGCGTACTCGCCGTATTCGGCGGTGTTGGATACCGAGTAGTTCATGTTGGCGATGCCGCCCTCGTAGATCAGGTCGACGATCAGCTTCACTTCGTGGACGCACTCGAAGTAGGCCATCTCGGGGGCGTAGCCGGCCTCGACCAAAGTTTCGAAACCGTTGCGAATCAGCTCGACAAGGCCGCCGCAGAGCACCGCCTGCTCGCCGAACAGGTCCGTCTCGCATTCCTCCTCGAAGGTGGTTTCGATGATGCCGGCGCGGCCGCCGCCGATGGCCGAGCAGTAGGAGAGGGCAAGCTCCTGGGCGCGGCCGGAGGCGTTGTTGGCGACGGCGACAAGGCAGGGCACGCCGCCGCCGTTGACGAACTCGTTGCGCACCGTGTGTCCCGGTCCCTTGGGCGCCATCATGACCACGTCGACCGACGGCTTGGGCTCGATCAGGCCAAAGTGGACGTTGAGGCCATGGGCGAAGCCGATGGCGGCACCGTCGCGCAGTCCAGGCGCGATCTGCTCGCGGTAGATGTCGCCCATCAGCTCGTCGGGCGTCAGCATCACCATCAGGTCGCACCATTTGGCGGCCTCGGCGACGTCCTTCACCTCCAGCTTCTCGGCCTTGGCCTTCTCGGCCGAGGCGGATCCGGGACGCAGGGCGACCGCCAGATCCTTGACGCCCGAATCGCGCAGATTGAGGGCGTGGGCGTGGCCCTGCGAGCCGTAGCCGACGATGGCGATTTTGGAGTCCTGGACTAGGCGGATGTCGCAGTCCTGGTCGTAGTACACGCGCATGGTTGCTGTCTCCCTTTTTGGCAGTGCGTTGGATGGGGCGGTTACATGGCTTCGGGGCCGCGGGCGGTTGCCGCCACCCCAGTGCGGCTGACATCGACCAGGCCCAGCGGGCGCATGAGATCGACGAAGGCGTCGATCTTGCTGGGGGCGCCGGTGAGCTCGAAGACGAAGCTTTCCAGCGTGGTGTCGACCACCCGCGCGCGGAAGGCGTCGCGCAGCCGCAGCGCCTCGACCCGCTCGTTGCCGGTGGAGCGCACCTTGACGAGGGCCAGCTCGCGCTCGACGGTCTGCGTCTCCGCCGTCAGGTCGCGCACCGAGTGCACCGGGATCAGGCGGCCGAGCTGGGCCTTGATCTGCTCCAGCACCATGGGGGTGCCGCTGGTGACGATGGTGATTCGCGAGAGATGGCGGGCGGCGTCGACCTCGGCGACGGTGAGGCTTTCGATGTTGTAGCCGCGTCCCGAGAACAGGCCGATGACGCGGGCGAGGACGCCCGCCTCGTTGTCGACCAGCACCGTGAAGGTGCGGAATTCGGATGCCGGTTTAGACATGGCTACACCATCACCTTGCCGGCGTCTCCCACCTCCGGCCTGTTGGTCTCGCCGCCGAGGATCATCTCGTTGTGGGCCTTGCCGGAGGGGATCATCGGATAGCAGTTTTCGGCGGGGTCGACCACGCAGTCGAACACCACCGGACCGTCGAAGGTTACCATCTCGTCGATCATCTCGTCCAGCTTGGCCGGATCATCGCAGCGAATGCCGTGGCAGCCGAACGCCTCGGCGAGCTTGACGAAGTCGGGCAGCGCCTCGGAGTAGCTGTGGGCGTAGCGCCCGCCGTGCAGCAGCTCCTGCCACTGGCGGACCATGCCGAGGTACTTGTTATTGAGGATGAACACCTTGATGGGTAGGTGGTGCTGCACGGCGGTGGACAGCTCCTGCAGTACCATCATCACCGAGGCTTCGCCGGCGACGTCGATGATCAGGCTGTCGGGATGCGCCATTTGCACGCCGATGGCGGCCGGCAGCCCGTAGCCCATGGTGCCCAGCCCGCCGGACGTCATCCAGCGGTGCGGCTCCTCGAACGGCAGGAACTGGGCCGCCCACATCTGGTGCTGGCCCACCTCGGTGGTGATGTAGACGTCCTCGTCCTTGATGCGCTCGCGCAGCCGCTGCAGGGCGTACTGCGGCTTGACCACCTCGGTGGAGTTTTCGAAGGCCAGGCAGTCGACGGCGCGCCACTCGTCGATTCGCTTCCACCAGTCCTTGACGGCGTCGGCTTTGGTGCGCCGCCCTCCCGACTTCCACAGGGCGAGCATCCCCTCTAGAGCGTGGGCCGCGTCGCCGATCAGAGGCACGTCGACGTGGACGTTCTTGTTGATGGAGGAGGCGTCGATGTCGATGTGCACCTTCTTGGAGTGCGGGGCGAAGGCGTCGAGACGGCCGGTGATGCGGTCGTCGAAGCGGGCGCCGACGGCCAGCATGAGGTCGCACTCGTGCATGGCCAGGTTGGCCTCGTAGGTGCCGTGCATGCCCAGCATGCCCAGCCACTGGGAGTCGGAGGCGGGGTAGGCGCCCAGTCCCATCAGCGTCGAGGTGATGGGAAAGCCGGTGGCCTGGACCAGCTCGCGCAGGAGGGTCGAGGCATGACGGCCGGCATTGATGACGCCGCCGCCCGTGTAGAACAGCGGGCGCTCGGCCGACTCCATCAGCTCGACGGCCCTCTCCACGCTGGCCTGCTCGGGTCGCATGACGGGGTTGTAGCTGGGGTGGCGGATGTTGCCGGGCGGGCGGTACTGGCACTGGGCGAACTGCACGTCCTTGGGGATGTCAACCACCACCGGACCGGGGCGGCCGGCGGTGGCCACGTAGAACGCCTCGTGCAGGGTGGTGGCGAGGCGGTCCGGGTCGCGCACCAGCCAGTTGTGCTTGGTGCAGGGGCGGGTGATGCCGACGGTGTCGGCCTCCTGGAAGGCGTCGTTGCCGATGAGGAAGGTGGGCACCTGGCCGGTGAGGCAGACGATGGGAACGGAGTCCATCAGGGCGTCGGTGAGGCCGGTGACCGCGTTGGTGGCGCCGGGGCCGGAGGTGACTAGCAGCACGCCGGGGCGTCCGGTGGAGCGGGCGTAGCCCTCGGCGGCGTGGGCGGCGCCCTGCTCGTGGCGGACGAGGACGTGGCGGATGCCGCTCTCGCCGAAGAGGGCGTCGTAGATGGGCAGCACGGCGCCGCCCGGATAGCCGAACACCACGTCGACCTGCTGGTCCTTGAGCGCGCGAATCACGGTCTCGGCGCCGGTGATGGTGTCTGTCATGTCTGGTCTCCCGCGCCGGGAGGCGGGTTGGGGAATGCGCTCGGCTGGAGTGACGGACTTGCGGAACGGCACGGCCGGCGCACGCCCTGCTCCGGGCGCGCGCTAGGTTACGACTACGACAACAATTGCCGTCCGATGCGTCATGCGTCGATCTTTCCGTTCCGCCGCGTCTCGCTGGACACGGACTCCGTTGGCGGCTAAGATAAGGTAATTTGCGGAGCGGTCAAGGCGCAGCCTGCGGAAACGTCTTGGGGGCCTAGGCGCGGGAGCGCCGAAGCCGGGAGGAAGTGGAATGCGCCTGTGGAGCCTGCATCCGCGGTACCTTGATGTCCGGGGCCTCGTGGCCCTGTGGCGTGAGGCGCTTCTGGCGCAGGCGGTGCTGTGCGGGCGGACGAGGGGATATACTCGCCATCCGCAGCTGCGCCGGTTTCAGGAGCACGCCGCGCCACGGGCTGCCGTCGCCGCCTACCTGCGGAGGGTGCAGGCAGAGGCAGCCGAACGGGGCTATAGTTTCGACGCCAGCCGCATCGAGTCGGCGAAGGGCGAAGTTGCTAGAATCGCGGTGCCCCGGGGGCAGGTGCGGTACGAGTGGGAGCATCTGATGGCGAAACTTCGCATCCGCGACTCCGCGCGCCAGGCGCGGCTTGCGCCGCTGACGCGGCCGAGCACGCATCCGCTGTTTCGGGTGGTGCCGGGCGGCATAGCCGAGTGGGAACATCCATGACCGGGATCAGAATACGGACAGAAGCTGCCCGCGTCCGACGGGCTGTCGCTGGGCACGATGGCGGGGCCTCAGCGGCGGCGCGGTCGGCGAGGGGAATGGACGCTTGCAGCGGGAGCATTGACAGGCAGGGCGGACTGTGGAAGATGCCACCGCAAACGGCAGTGGTACCGGTAAGGCCGCCGTGGGCAGGTCGCGGCGCGGTTGGAACGTACCCGCTGGAAAGCGGAACGCTGAGGTGGAGCAGGTAGAGCATCATGCAGGCTGCACAGCTAGAAGGCATTTGCGGACGCCGGAGGGACGGAGACGGTCTGTCGGTACCGCGAGAGGGCATTGGCGGCGGAACTCGACAGGTGCGTCGAAAGCGAGGCGTCTGCTGGAGTCGGGGGGCACTGTGGGGAATCTGCCTGCTGATGGTGCCCGCGACGGTGCCCCTGTATGCTCCGTCCGCCGTCGCACAGACGCCCGCAGCGACGATCGATTTTCGGCGGGTTACCGTCGACTCCCAGCCTGACGGCGAACGTTCAGCATGGGTTGGATTCTTGCTGCGAGGAGGACTCGACAATAGGCCAAGCGGTGTTACAGAGAATGACCTCAAATACGAGTGGAGGAGCGCGAGCACTGTCGATACCGGACAAGACATAAATCCACAGTTTAGTCCGATTGCTGGCGCGACTGGTCCAGCCTATAGGCTTACTTCCACCGACGACGACCATTACATTCAGCTGCGGGTTTACGTGGAAGGCGGCGATTCTTGGTATAGGAGACTGCAACGCGACGACGGAACAGACCAAAAAATTGATACTATAACCAATCACTGTACTCGTACTGCGGACAATGATACTGAAACGGTTAATCTTACTGGCTTTACGCGCGAGCTAAATGACGAAGGAACATATAGCAACGTGTATAGAGTGGGAAACACTCTGTCTATCGAATTTACCGATAATGGAGGGCTGCAAGATATGCTGGCCGACCGCCCTATCCCCGGCCGTACCGGGTGGACTTATGGTGACAGTGGCAACACCCACGGCCAGGGCATAGCCTACGGGTGGGAGCTGGTAGATGAAAACGGCGACTCATTCGATCCCGCCAAGTTCCTTGGCGGAGAAGCGACATATGAAATTCCGGCAACCACCACTGAAGGCGATACGGTTGCGGGCAATAGAATCAAAGGCGCCGTTCTCTACACGGACGACTGGGGGTGCCCTGAGGTACTTGCGCAGACATCCGAAGTAGTAGTAGGCGATGAAACCACCAATAGTGACGCAACCGGTCGGCCATTGATTTTATTCAATGCCGGCAACAACGCAGGAGAGTCGGCAATCGGTATACCAGTGGAATCCGGCCAAGTGCTTAGGTATGACAGGGGAAGCATCGATGATTCCAACGGCTGGGATGGAACGGTTCACGAGTACCAGTGGCAGTCGCAGACCAAGCCCGATACCTCCGACTGGGAAGACATTGCGGGAGCCAGCGGAGCCACCTACACCATCCCCTCAGCAACTGACGCCAACGACATATTGAGGTTCAGAATCAAGATCACTTATAGGGATGACGACTACGCTCAAACATCCATGGAAGAGGTAGTGGAAAGCATGCCCACGGGGTACATCAACATTCCGCCAGGAGGCGCGCCGCAGATAGGAGTTACCAACAATCTTACAATGGTTGGCAATGACATGAGCGTCGCTCCAGCCGCTGAACAAGAGTTTATTGAAATCCTGTCTGATCCGAATGGAGCCGCCGCCCCATTTGCGTACCGGTGGGAAAAATGCGCGGCAGGACAGGACTGCGGCGCGGACGGGGGCGGCTGGACGAACTTGACGAATGTTGAGGCAGACCCAGACACCACGGATACGGCGGGCCAGCAGTTCACGGGTAGTTCATTCACGCTGCTAGTGACGCACGCGGGATACAGGTTTCGCTATATTGTTTCCTACACGGACGAGGACGGCAGCGATGAGGAGGCTGTTTCTGCCGTTTCCGAGGCGGTCAACGCCTCCGCAACCGGCTCAGTGACAATTGTGTTCAGCAGCCCCAGATACCCGACAGAAACGCCATATAGCAGGACGCCAGTGGTAGGCGAAGTCCTGCAGGCCGACACGAAAAGCATCGCTGACCTCAATGGACTGGGCGACTTCACGTACAGTTGGTTCAGGGAAGACAAGGATGGCGCTAATCGCGTGCCGATATCGGGCAGTACCCAGCCGCTCTACACGCTGCAGGACGAGGACGCCGGCAAGAAGATCTCGCTGGAGGTGCGGTTCACCGACGGGGAAGGGAACCCGGAGGAACCGGGTGCGAGCAATCCCACAGACATTGTCAACGACCCCGTCAAGGGATTTCAAGTCAATGCTGGCGCTCCTTCGGGGGCTCCGGAGTATGAAGTTGGCGGCGTGTTCGCCGACCGGTTGCAGGTATCGACAGCCAGTCTCAGGGACTTAAACGAGAATCAATTGGCGATAGCGAACAGGTTTGACCCAATCACCTGGGCATGGGCAAGGGTGAACTCTGATGGCGTGGCCACCACCGTTT
This sequence comes from uncultured Rhodobacterales bacterium, assembly GCA_964586735.1. Taxonomy (GTDB): domain Bacteria; phylum Pseudomonadota; class Alphaproteobacteria; order Rhodobacterales; family CAZPXZ01; genus CAZPXZ01. The sequence goes on from CAZPIN010000125.1 coordinate 10,024, forward strand.
CCGGCCAAATAGCAGCGGTTTACACGTTGACTCCTGAGGACGCGGGCTTGCGCATTCGGGCGACGGCGAGCTACACGGACGAAGATGGCTTTGACGAGACAATCAGCGCCACAAGCGATGTCGTCAACGCCCGTGCATCAGGAAGTCCGACAATATCCGGCCCTGTTTCACCCGAGCCGGGCAGCGTATTGACAACTGAAATTTTGTCCGTCGTCGATAACAACGGGTTTGACCGGTCGAAAGCTATCCTAACCTGGATCCGGGTCGCGGCGGATAACATCGCCTCCGACATAGCTGGGGCGCACGGCGACACCTACACCTTGGCGGAAAACGATGCGAACAGCAGGATTATGGTCAGGGTAGACTTCACTGACGATGACGGCTTTGCAGAATCACGGTTCAGCGCCCTCTATCCGGCTGGTACTGTTGCGGACGGCACCTTCGCGACGGTCAATGGCCGCCCGACGGGAGCCCCGGTACTGGAAGGCTCGGCGCAGGTTGACATGATGGTCGAGGTCAATACCGACGGTATTGACGATGCCAATGGTCTTGCTGGTTTGGAGGCGCGAGGAGGCTACGCCTATACCTGGATCCGCCTCAACGCTGATCGCACGGGTCCTGTTACGCTTGTTGGAGAGAATTCTGATAGCTACACGCTGGTTAAGGATGACGAGGGGAAGCGTATTCAGGTAGTAGTAAGATTTGTTGATGACAAGGGATATGATAACGTAATACCCAGCAACCCCAGTGCGGTGGTCCAGCGCAGGGAAAACTCCGCGCCTCAAGGTCTGCCGGTAGTCTCTGCTGTGGAAAATTGCAGTTCTTCCACTTCTGCGGCTCTGAAGGTTGGTGTGGCTGTGAAAGCAAGTACGGCGGGCATCATGGATGACAACCAAATGACAACCGCTAGGTCCTCCGCAGCGTTTAGCTATCAGTGGGTGCGCCTGAATGCTGACGGCAGCAGCCCCCTCAGCATCGGCACTGATTCGGACTGCTACACGCTTCAGAAGGCGGACGAGGCAAAGAGGCTGCAGGTGGTGGTGCGCTACATCGACGACGATGGCTATGAAGAGACAGTCAGGAGTCTGCCGACAGGCTCCTCCGTGGTGCGCAGGGATCAGGTCCCGGCTACTGGTATGCTAGCTATTGTCGGCACGGCGCAGGTTGACGCGACGCTTACGGCGGATGCGTCAAGCATCGTAGATCCCGTCAACGGGCTGGATGCGGCGACAATGCAGTATCGGTGGGAGCGGCTCGACTCTCCGAACGATCCAAACCCGGTTACGGTAGGCGAAGGCCCTAGCTATACCCCCGTCAAGGCTGACGCGCGCAGTTTCCTGCGGCTGACTGTGATCTTCCATGATGACGATGACCATCCCGAAAAGTTGAGCGTACTGTTCACTGGCCCCGACGGCGTTACTCCTGCGAGAGTCGAGCGCCGTGCCAACGCGGAAGCCACGGGTGCACCGGTTATTCGCGGGGCGGCGCGGGTAGGCGAGACGCTGGAGGCGTTTCGCGGCTCCATTGAGGATGACAACGGAGTGCCAAATGCCGGTACCTTTACCTGGCAGTGGTTCCGCGTGGACGCGAATGGCGACCGCGAGCAGATAACCGGTGCGACAAGGGACCGCTATGCCGTTACGCCCGATGACTCCGAGAAGCGGCTTATGGTGAGGGCTACGTTCGATGACCTTGATGAGTACGAGGAGTCTTTAGATAGCTCTCTCACTGGACTGGTAACCGAAATTGCCGCGGTGCGCTCAAGTGGCCTGACCCACCTGCTCTCCGGTATGGGGCGTACTTTTTCCATTAGCCTCGTCGACGTGGTTTGGGAGCGCGTTGGCAGCTTGGAGTCGTGGAGGAGCGGACCGACGGCCTCGGCATCGATTGGCGGACGTGTCATTGACACTGGCGCCTTTACGGAAGACGACGTCGGCAGGGCAGTGGAGGAGGTCGCCGGCTTTCTAGGACTGAAGGCTGTTTCGCCAGAATTGATCGATCTGGAAGCCGGGCGGGGGACGACGTCTGGTTCTGGGCTTGACGCCTACAGCGCCTGGGCCGGGCTGCCCACTGGACGCGACCTCTTTGGCAGATCGCGAATTTCGATGCTCCTTGGCGGGGGGAAAAGATCGGATGGGGGCGGCCTGTCTATGTGGGCGCAGGGAGACATGGGCGCTTACGAGCGGGAGCGGGCGGACAGCGAATTCTCTGAGGCCAATTCCGAAGGCACAATGTTGGCTGGGCATCTGGGTTTCGAGTACGCCTCTTCCGGCGGCGGGCTGATGGGGGTCGCGCTGAGCCACTCGCTGGGAGAGGCAGAATACGCTTTCGCTGACGATCGGCACAGTGACGCCACGGTAGATACTGCAGTGACCAGCGCCATGCCGTATCTGTATTTCCGTTCCGAAGGCGGCGCGGGCGTCTGGGCCTCTTACGGTCAGGGCAACGGCACTTTGGAGCTGGCAGACGACGTTAGTGATGTTGAAACCGACATTGCGCTGCAAACAACGGCCGCTGGTTTCCATGGTGGAGCGCTGCCCTACGGAGACGTCGCCCTTCGACTCAAGGCCGATTACTTCCGTACCGACGTTACGGCCGACGAGGTTGACGACGGAAGCAGCCTGATCGGGGTGGATACCTTCAGCTCACGGGCTCGTTTGGTTCTTGAAGGCACTGTGCAAAGTTTTTCCGATGGTGGTGGCAGAACAACAGGCAAGTTCGAGCTCGGCGCCCGTATTGACGACGGGGACGTTGGCGAAGGAATCGGGGCGGAAGCTGCTGCCGAGGTTCGCTTTGGCAGCACGAATACGGGCCTCGAATTGCGTGGCCGGGGCAGCGTCCTGTTCTTCCACGAGCAGGAAGGGTATCGCGAGTGGGGTGCCAGCCTTGGCTTGATATACGACCCCGGCCGCAGAGGGCGAGGGGTCAGCCTGACGCTGGAACCTGCCTGGAATGCCCCCAGCACGGGTGTGGCGAGCGCCATGTGGGACACCGACTCGTTGCCGGACTACAGCGGGCAAACAGCCTCCAGTGACGACGCTTCCTTCCGGGCGAGGCTTGGATACGGCGTTGGCGCACTGCACGAGAGCGGACTGGTAACCCTCTACAGCGAGGTTGAAGACGACGATGACCGCCGCCTGCGGCTTGGCTCCGAATTTGACGGTATCGGGACAGGTTTAGGGGGGCTGCGGCTTGACCTATACGGCGAGCGGCGCGACAGCGGCGACGACCCGGAAAACGCGGCCATGTTCAAGGGCACAATTGGCTTCTAGCGCGTGGCGCGGCTTCCTTGTGGCAGGTACTTGTCGCTGTCCAATCGCGGCATGGCGTTTCGGCAAAGCTCTTGGTACCGTCCGGGTTATGAAATTGGGATATGGATTTAGACGGCCTGCCGTTCTGCCGCGGGACAGGACGGCGTGGCGCGGCTGGATCTGAAATCTGGGAGTAGTGCGCAGTGACCGACGCGTTTGTCAGCCACCTCGAGTGCTCGGCGACCGGCCAGCGCGTCGAGGCGCGTCAGGTGCACGGCCTGTCAGAGGCAGGACGGCCGCTGCTGGTGCGCTACCACTTGGACCGCCTGAAGGACGTCTGGCCCCGTTCCAGCCTGGCAGGGGAAAGCGTTCCTGGCTTTTGGCGCTACGCCCCGCTGCTGCCCGTGCAGGACCCCCAAAACAGAATCTCGCTGGGCGAGGTGGCGACGCCTCTCATCTCGCTTCCCGCCGCGGCCAAAGAGCGCGGGATGGACGCGGACCGGGTGCTGGTCAAGGACGAGGGCCGCCTGCCAACCGGCTCCTTCAAGGACCGCGGCCTAGCGCTTGCAGTCTCCATGGCCCGCGAGCTGGGCCTCAAGCATCTGGCGATGCCCAGCAACGGCAACGCCGGAGCCGCACTGGCGGCCTACGCCATGCGCGCCGGGCTGCGCGCAACCGTGCTCTGCCCCGAGGACTCGCCCGACATCAACCTGCGCGAGATACAGCAGCGCGGCGCCGAGGTCTGGAAGGTGGATGGCCTCATCGATGACTGCGGAAAGATTGTACGCGAGGGGGTCAAGGAGGCTGGATGGTTCGACGTGTCGACTCTCAAGGAGCCGTATCGCATCGAGGGCAAGAAGACCATGGGACTCGAGCTCGCCGAGCAGCTGAGATGGCGGCTGCCGCAGGCCATCTTCTATCCCACGGGAGGGGGCACCGGCATGATCGGCATGTGGAAGGCGTTCCGGGAGATGATCGAGCTCGGCTGGATCGAGGGCGACCTGCCAAAGATGATCGTCGTGCAGGCCGAGGGATGCGCGCCCATCGTAAGGGCCTGGGAGGAGGGGACGGAGCACGCGGAGCGCTGGGAGGATGCGCATACCGTCGCCGCTGGCATACGCGTGCCGGCGGCCATTGGCGACGTGCTGATCCTGGGAGCGGTGCGCGAGTCGGGCGGTTTTGCGATGGCGATATCCGACGACGACCTGCTTGCAGCCCGCGACCGGGTGGCCCGCGACGAAGGACTGCTGCTGTGCCCGGAGGGCGCGGCGACCTATGTCGCCTGGCAGCGGTCTCTCGACGAGGGGCTGATCGATGGCAGCGGCCAGTCGGTGCTGTTCAACTGCGCGACGGGCCTCAAATACCCTATGCCTCCCGTAGGGCTGTCGCTTCGCCGAGACAGCGTGGACTTTGGCAGGTTTGGCGCACCGACCTGACGCCTCCTTCTACGTTGGCGGGCTGGTTTCCTGCTGCGCACAGTACGTTGCGGGCTGCGGGGCATTCGCTAGCCCATGACTGGTCTTCTCCGCCGCTGACTGCGGCGGTATCCGGTCGTCCGAAGCGGAGCACCCGACCGTCGTCGCCTCAGAACTCTGCGCAGGCCTTGTAGTCTAGGGCGGCCAAAACGCAAGCCCTCTGTTGGGCGGCTGCACTATCCCTCCCTGCTGATTCCCTTCACGGCGGCATAGGGGTACGTATCAAACAGAGTCACATTGCGGCAAACAAATTTTCCGCGTTAATTAATGCTGCTCCGGGATGGGCCCCTCCCATGTGGCGACGGCCGTGCCGCTGCGCCCTTTGGTCCGTCCGCTTTCCGCCGCCTCCCTCAATGTCTACCCCGCCATCAATTGTGCGCTGCTCGAGGGACATGTGCATACGATGCCAGCAGACTGCCGCCAACTGCCTCTTGAGGCGTCTATTTCTCTACAGCCTCCAGTGGTACAATCAGCGCTGCTTATCGGCCTCTATGCTGGAGGCGCAGCCTGCCGCCATTCAGCCCGCTCAAGCAGCGGCAGATGGCTCTTGGGATTGCCGCTCGGCCAGTCGGCCAGCCGGTTGCGAAACCACGTCCTCTGACGCTTCGCGTACTGCGCGGTAGCGGCGATGGCGCGCTCCACTGCCTGTTCTCTGCTGATTTCGCCGTCAAGGCAGGCGGCCAGATCGCGTCCACCCAGCGGCCATCGCCCGTCCGGCACAGGCCCCGTCTCTCTTGCATTCGCCACTTCCTCCATCGCGCCGGCCTCCATCATCAGGGCAAACCGCCGCGCGATACGCCCGCGCAGTTCTTCTGCGTCAGGCGCCAGTACCATCGCCTCGGTTTCCTCAAGGCGCAGCAAAGGCGGCTCCGTGCTCTGGTGCCAGGCGGCTAGACCCTTGCCGGTGTGGCGAAGCACTTCCAGCGCCCGGGTCACCCGGCGGGGATTGTCGAGCGCCACCGCGTCCGCGGTCGCAGAATCAAGGCGGCGCAGCTCGTCGGCCAGCGAGTCCAGTCCTCGTTCGACCAGTTCGGCTTCCACCTGCCTGCGCAGATCTGCGGGGATGCGCGGTATGGGAGCGATTCCGCTGGTCAGCGCCGTGAAGTAGGCCCCCGTACCGCCTGCAATGACCGGGGGAGGAGCGTTGGATCCAGGCGGCGGTAGGACGGATTTCAGGTCGTCAAGCCAATGTCCCATGGAATAGGGCGACCGAAGCCCAACATGCCCGTACAGCAGATGCGGTACCCCCTGCATTTCCTCCTCGGATGGCCTTGCCGTGAGGATGCGCCACTCGCGGTACACCTGCATCGAGTCGGCGTTGACGACGGCGGAGCCCAGGCCGCAGGCGACTTCCACCGCCAGCGACGACTTGCCGGACGCGGTTGGGCCGGCAAGCAGGATGGCGCGCAGGGGTGGGGGGGTCACTCCACCCGCCAAGTACGCGCATGGCGTACCAAGCCAGCCACCTCCTCGAAAGGATTGCCGCCGCGGGCAGCGGTGTCCGCTGGCGTAGCCGCCGCCGAGGGGTGTACCGCCGTTTCGCGCCGGTGCAGCACACCGAGCGCCACGGGAAACGCGGGCGGCGCCAGCGAGGCCAGCAGCACCGCCAGAGTCGGGTCGGTTTCGTCATGCACTAGCAGGTCGTCCGGAGGCGAGGCCGGGTCAAATTCCATGGTCTCCATGCGCAGGGTGCCTGGCGTCAGGCGAAGTCCCCGCTGGCTGTCGCCGCCGTAAACCAGAGGCTTGCCGTGTTCCAGCAGAAGGCAGCTGTCGGCCGAGGAGGCGCGGTCGGTGAGGCTGTCAAAGGCGCCGTCATTGTAGATCGGGCAGTTCTGCAGCACTTCGACGAACGCGGCTCCGCGATGGGCGCGGGCTGCGGCGAAAACCGTCTGCAGGTGCTTCTGGTGTACGTCGACGCTGCGGGCGACGAAGGTGCCGCCCGCGCCCATAGCGTACCTGCACGGGTCCACCGGCTGGCTCTCGACGCCGCGGGGCGTGGAGGGCGTGCGCAGGCCCGGCAGCGAGGTGGGCGACGCCTGGCCTTTGGTCAACCCGTAAACCTGGTTGTTGCACAGCAGAATCTGCAGGTCGACGTTGCGCCGCAGTACGTGGAGCAGGTGGTTGCCGCCAATGCTCATGCCGTCGCCGTCGCCCGTCACGACCCATACCTCCAGGTCCGGCCGCGCCGACTTGAGGCCGGTGGCGAAGGCGGGCGCCCGCCCGTGGATAGTGTGCATGCCGTAGGTGTTCATGTAGTAGGGAAAGCGGGCGGCACAGCCTATGCCCGACACGAACACCGTCTGGTGCGGCTGCGCCCCGCCGTCGGCCAGCGCCTGGCGCATGGCCTTGAGAATGGCGTAGTCGCCGCAGCCAGGGCACCAGCGGACCTCCTGGTCCGTGGCGAACCGCTTGGCGTCCACGGCGTTCATGAGTCCAGCATCCCGGCGATCGCGTCGCCGATTTCCCGCGCCAGAAACGGGCTTCCCGCTACCTTGTTGAAGGGGGTGATCCTCCGCGCAAGCCTTGCCGCCAGCACCGCCTGAAGCTGGCCGGCGTTGTTTTCGGGCAGCAGCACCTGCCCGAAGCCGTCGAGCAGTTCTTCAAGGTTTTCGGGCAGGGGACTGAGATGGCGCAGGTGGATGTGGCTTACTTCCTGTCCCGCCGCCCGCGCCCGCAGCACCGCAACCTGAATTGAACCGAACGTCGACCCCCAGCCCAGCACCGCGAGCTTGCCCGAGGTTTCGCCGAGCGCCGGCGCGGCGGGCGGCACGCCGATGCTGACGGCGGCGGTCTTGGCCACGCGAATCTCCGTCATGCGCTGATGGTTGGCCGGGTCGTAGGAGACCCTTCCCGTCTTCTCGTCGCGTTCCAGTCCGCCTAGCCGGTGCTCGAATCCGGGCGTGCCCGGCAGGTGCCAGTCGCGGACGAAGGTCTCGGCGTCGCGCTCGAACATCGCCTCGGGATCCTGACCGCGCCTCGGCCTGAACGCCAGCTCCTCGATATCGCCCGCCTCCGGTATCCGCCAGGGCTCCGCCGCGTTGCCGATATAGCCGTCGGCCAGAAGCATAACCGGCGTCATGTGGCATACGGCGATGCGCGCCGCCTCGATGGCGGCGTCGAAGCAGTCGGCGGGACTCGTCGCCGCGACCACCGGTATGGGCGCGTCGCCGCTGCGTCCGTACAGCGCCAGAAACAGGTCCGACTGCTCCGCCTTGGTGGGCATGCCCGTGGAGGGACCGGCCCTCTGCATGTCCACCACCAGCAGCGGCAGCTCGGCGGCGACGGCAAATCCCAGCGCCTCGCTCATGAGGGCGATTCCCGGACCGGAGCTGGCCGTGGCGGCGAGGGCTCCGCCAAAGGAGGCGCCGATGGCCGCGCACACCGCGCCAATCTCGTCCTCCGCCTGAAACGTGGTCACGCCTTCCTCCTTGCCCTCCATGCCCGCCAGATGGTGGAGGATGGGCGATGCCGGGGTGATGGGGTAGGAGGCGAAATACAGCGGCAGGCCGGAGATTCTGGCGGCGGCCGCCAGCCCCAGCGACAGCGCCTGGGTGCCGCTGACCGATCGGTACTCGCCGGGGCGCATGGCCGCCGGGGCGATGTCGTACGGGGCGGCGGCCTGCGGCATCTCCAGCGTTTCGCCGTAGGCATGGCCCGCGCGCAGCGCGGCGAGATTGGGCTCCACCGCCTCGGGCATGCGGGCGAACCGGGCGCGGATGTCCTCGACGGCGCTGTCGAGATCGCGCCCGAACAGCCACAGGGTCAGTCCCAGCGCCCACATGTTGCGCGACAGCAGCGCCTTCTTGCGGCCCAGATTCCAGGATTCGACCGCTGCCAGCGTTAGGGCGGAAACGTCCGCCTCGACCACCTGATAGCCGTCCAGCGCGCCGCTGCCGCGGGGGTCCTCGTCGTAGCATGCCCGCTTCCAAGCCCGCTCGCTGAATCCGGCGCTGTCGAGAATCAGCACGCCGCCCTCGCGCACGTCCTTGAGGTGCACCGCCAGCGCCGCGGCGTTGAGAGCCACCAGCACGTCGGGCTGGTCGCCGTGGGTGAAGATCATGGTGTGGCCGAGATTGATGGAGAAGGCCGAGACGCCCGCCAGGCTGCCGGCGGGGGCGCGGATCTCCGCCGGGAAGTCGGGGAAGGTGGCGAAGTCGTTGCCGTAGTCGGCGACGGTGTCGGTGAAGACCGACCCGATGGTCTGGATGCCGTCGCCCGAATCGCCGGCGAAGCGCACCCGCACGAAGTCGATGCCGGGATGCAGCGGGACGCCCTGGGTAGCGTCGGTCGGCGGGATGTAGTTCATGGGTTGCCTCTGACCTCGGCGGCGCCGCGGACGGGCGTCGCTCGCGGCGCTCTTTGCTACCGCGCCCTGTACCCAAGGTAGTGCAAAACCACGCATGATTCCGCGCGCATGCCTTGCCGGAGGCTTCCGACATAGCCGGCCGCCGCGGTTTGGCAATGCTGGATTGCCGCAGAGTGCCTGTCCAGTCTGCCGCTTGCCAAAGCCGCATACCGCCTTAAGGGGCAAACGCAGGTACTGGCTACGATGAATTGGCGCCAGTCAAGACTACACTGTTCCGGCGAAAGCGACTCGCGCGTTTCGGGACTGCCTCACACAGGCGCTCCGTTCCCCCAGCTCCCGTTGCCTTTCATCGCCTCGTCGATGCTGGGCGCCCTCAACAGCCGGATCCGCCAGCTGTCCAGATCCTCCTCCGACGCCGCCCGCAGCCGTTCATCCAGATCGTCTGGAACCTCGCCGAAACGCTCTTGGGCAATACCTAAGAGTACCTCGACTTTGCCTTCCGCCCAGCCTTTCGCTAGGCCCCGAGCCTCGCCCCGAGCCTCGCGTTCCGCAAGCAGACCCGGGGACAGCTGCTCTATCGCCATGTCCATCATCTCTTTACCTCTCTCGTTTCCCAAAGCCTCAAGCGCCAGGCGGCGGCACCGCTCCGGCGGGAGCGCCTCAGGCGATTCGGGGCCACCTCACACTGGCGTCCCGTTTCCCCAGCTCCCGTTGCCTTTCATCGCCTCATCGATGTTGGGCGCGTCCAGCACCCGGTCCAGCCAGTCGTCGAGCTTCTCCTCAGACGCCGCTAGAAGCTGCGCCTCCAGATCACTCGGCTCTACGCCGAAACGCTTCCGGACAACGCGCAAGATCGACTCGACTTTGACTTCCGCCCGGCCCTCCGCCCGGACTTCAGCAAGCCGACCCGGGGACAGCTGCTCTATCGCTATGTCCATCATCTCTTTACCTCTCTTGTTTCCCAAAGCCTCAAGCGCCAGGCGGCGGCACCGCGCATTGTCCTTCAGGCCGTTGACGATGTTAACAGCAATCGCCGTGCCTTTCAACTGCAGCTCCTCCATGATGTACCGATAGGCAAAGCCATACAGATCCCGTATCAGACCGTCGGTAACGTCCTTGCGGTTCTCCAGCCCAATCGCCACCAGCAGCGCCCAGAAATCGGGGTTCGCGTACAGCCTTTCCAAGGGTATCTCTCCCAGCAGAAGCAAATGCGTCGGCCCCATGCTGAAAAAGCCGCCCTCGAAGCCCATTGCCTTCAGTATCTCCTCGACGGTCGGCGGGACTCTGTCAGCGGCGGGGCCATGTACCACCAGCCCCGCCAGCATCAGTATGGTCTTGCCTTCAAACGGGCCCTTCGGCCTGGACAGGTCTTCCGCCGCCAAGGCCGCATTGGCGCTAAGCTGCATCCGCGCCATCCGCTCGTAGTTGTGCTTGTGCTCCAAGACAGCGGCGAGGACAGCCTCGTCTGAAAGGTCGCCGACGAGGAGACCGTCCAGCTCCCGTCGCCGGCCGCCTTTGGTGATGACCGTACCGGACAGGAGCCGGACATTGTACAGTCGGCTGACCCGCGCTTTCGCCACCTCGACGATCATCCACATCAGCCCGCAAATGGACCCGGAGTCGCCGGTTGCGATGCGGAACGACGTGTCGTAGGGATGATGCTCGAAGTCCACCCTGAATGGAGGAGGGGACTCCTCCGGGCCTTGCGGCGATTCAGCGGGTTGTATTCTGATGGTCATTGGGAGTCTCCTCGTCCGGCTGCGAATCGGCGGAGTGCCGACTCTGGCAGCGAGGCAAATCTTCGTACAGCTTCTGAGTCGATGTCAAATCGCGGCTAGAAAATTTTCACTAACACCTTGCCGGCAAAGGGCAAACTGCCGCAGCGCGTTGTTTTTAAGACCGTCTAAAAAGAGCGCCGAAACGGCACCTTCCCCGATTCGCGGGTGGAGGGTGCGAGGTGATTCGCTGCTGCCCGCGAGGCGATTCGCCGCCGCCCGGAGTGATTCGCCAAGGGTGATTCGCTGCTGGCCTGTGTCCATGGCGCGAGGTGATTCGCCGCTGCCCGAGGGGTGATTCGCTCGCCACCCGCAATCCTTCGCAGAGCGATTCGCCGCTGTCAAGGGGCACCCCGCCCCCGGCTCCGGTCGCCAGAGCGTACCAGTCTGCCTGCTGCCGTTTCGTACAAATTGAAGGCCGTCGCGGCGGCGGCTTTTTTGCCTCGGTCAGGGTACGGAGGTCCGTCGACGGAGCGGCATCCCATCAGCGTCGCGGGCACGGGCGCCGACGCGGAGTCCGAAACCACCATGCTGGAGTCCGTCCGCCAGCTGCATCGCAGCGGCTGGCAGGCGATGGTTCAGCCTAGCCGGGAAATTTCCCGCTGCTCCGCCGCCGCTGCGCTTAGCGACTGTGAGCCGTGATTCTCTCGGGACTGCGCAGCGTACAGAAGCCGTCTGAAGCCGCGGCAGCTGACCGCCGCCGCACTGGCCGTACTGACGGAGACGGCACCTCGGCGGCTGCGGCAGCCCGACTGCCTGCCATTGCCGCCGCACGGGGCGGGTTGACGTTCCTGCCGTTGTTTGCCATATTGCCTCCATTCCACACGCAGGCAACGGGACGGCTGCGCCTGCGCCGCCGTCCCTCCGGTTGTCCGGCCGCTGGCCGGATCGCGCCTGCGGAGGCAGAAACCGGAGGGTAACTTGAACATTCCGCATTTCACCATGCGCCAGCTGCTGGAGGCTGGCGTGCATTTCGGCCATCGCACCGACCGCTGGAACCCCAAGATGGCCCAGTACATCTACGGGGCGCGAGGCGGCATCCACATCATCGACCTGACCCAGACCGTGCCTCTGCTGCACCAGGCGCTGGTGGCCATCCACCAGTGCGTGGCCAAGGGCGGCCGGCTGCTGATGGTTGCCACCAAGCCCCAGGCTCGGGAGCCCATCCGTCAGGCGGCGGTGAGCGGCCAGCAGTTTTACATCAACAACCGCTGGCTGGGCGGCACGCTGACCAACTGGAAGACCGTCTCGGCCTCGATCAACCGGCTGGTCGACCTGGAGAAGACGCTCGACAACCACGAGGCGGGGTTTTCCAAGAAGGAGCGCCTGCAGCTGGAGCGGCAGCGCGACAAGGTGGAGCTGGCCCTTGGCGGCATCCGCAACATGGGCACGCTGCCGGACATGCTGTTCGTGGTCGACGTCAACGAGAAGCGCATCGCCGTGGCGGAGGCTCGCAAGATCGGCATACCGGTGGTGGCCATCGTCGACACCAACTCCGACCCCACCGGCATCGACTACCCCATTCCCGGCAACGACGACGCCACGCGGGCGGTAAGCCTGTACTGCGACCTCATCCTTGGCACGCTGATCGACGCTCTCGAAGTGCAGCTTGGCAGCCAGATGGAGGATCCTGGCGAGGCCAACGCGCCGGCGGGCGAGGCGGCGCTGAAGGAGGCGGCGGCTTCGGCTGGCGCCGATTCGCCGGCTGCCGCGGAGGAGGCTGTTGCCCAGTCGGCGGCTTCTCCGGTCGCGACGGCCGCTGTCGGCGCCGCGTCTCCACCAGCCGCGCCCGAGGTGTCTGCCGCCGCCGCAGCCGTGTCGCCGGTCGCGCCCGCTCCAGCGGATGCGCCCGCGCAGTTTGCGGCTGAGCCGGTTTCTGCTCCCGCGCCTGCAGCGCCTGTCGCATCGCCACCTGCAGTGGAGGCTCCAGCGGCCCCATCTCCCGCAGCGTCTCCAGCGGCCGAAGTCCCCGCGGCTGCGCCGCCAGCGGTTGAGCCGCCCCCGGCTCCCGCGCCTGCAGCGCCTGTCGCATCGCCAACTGCAGTGGAGGATCCGGCGACCCCATCTCCCGCAGCGTCTCAAGCGGCCGAAGTTCCCGCGGCTGCGCCGCCAGCGGTTGAGCTGGTACCAGCCCCCGCGCCAGAAGCGCCCGTCACATCGCCACCCGCAGTGGAAGCCCCAGCGGTCCCATTTCACGCAGCGTCTCCAGCGGCCGAAGTCCCCGTGGCTGCGCCGCCAATGGTCGAGGCGGTACCAGCCTCCACGCCGGAAATGCCTTCCGCCGCACCGTCGACAGTGGAGGCTCCGGTGGTTCCATCTCCCGATTCGTCTACTGCAGTTGAGGTTCCAGCGGCTCCATCTCCCTCTCCGTCTCCTGTGGTCGAAACCCCCGTGGCAGCGCCGCCAGCGGTGGAGTCCCAGTCGGCCACAGCGCCCGTCGGCGGCGTCGCGGACCCTGTGCAGTCGCCAGCCGCCGCGCCCGCTGCAGAGGAGGCGGCGCCGTCGCCAGCAACGGACGGCACCGCCGGGGAGGCATCCCAGTGAGCGTGCCCGCTACGCTGGTCAAGGAGCTGCGCGACCGCACCTCCGCCGGCATCCTCGACTGCCGCAAGGCGCTCGAAGCCTGCGAAGGCGACATCTCCGCCGCCGTCGACTGGCTGCGCAAGAAGGGGCTTTCGGATGCCGCCCGCAAAACCGGGCGTATCGCCGCCGAGGGCATGGTGGGCATCGCCGCCAGCGACGACCTTGCGGCCATGGTCGAAGTCAACTCCGAAACCGACTTCGTCGCCCGCAGCGAGGGATTCCAGAAGCTGGTTGGCGATATTGCCGCCGCCGCGCTGGAGGTGGGCAAGGAGGACCTTGAGTCGCTGCTGGCCGCGCAGGTCGGCGGCAAGGCGGTTAGCGATCTGGTGCAGGAAGCAAGCGCCAGCGTCGGCGAGCATCTGGCGCTGCGCCGCGTAGCCTGCCTGTCCGCCCAGGGCGGATGCCTCGCGACCTACATCCACAACCGCGTCGGACCGCAGATGGGAAGCATCGGCGTGCTGGTGGCGCTGGACCCGGGCGGCCACGGCCGCGAGGAGGCCATGAATTTCGCCCGCCAGGTTGCCATGCATGTGGCTGCGAGCCGGCCGCTCGCCTTGGACGAGGGGGACCTTGACCCCGACGCGCTGGCGCGCGAGCGGACGGTGCTGGAGGAGCAGGCCCGGGAGTCCGGACGCCCGCCGGAGGTCATCGAGAAGATGGTCGAGGGGCGGATGCGGAAATTTATCGGTGAAAGCTGCCTGCTCAAGCAGCCGTTTGCCATCGAGCCTAAAATTTCCGTGGCCGAGGCGCTGGCCAAGGCGGGCGAATCGATGCGAATCGCCGGCTTCCGCCGCTTCCAGACGGGGGAGGGCATGGAGACGCGGCAGGAGGACTTCGCCGAGGAGGTACGCAAGGCGGCCGGAGGCTGACCGCGCGCAAAGCTGGCATGGAAGACGCTCAAGCGACACCGGTGGCCGAAGGCCGAATCCTGCTGAAGATCTCCGGCGAAGCGCTGATGGGCGACCGGGAATTCGGCATCTGCGCCGAGGCCGCCAGCCAGCTTGCCGAGGACATCTGCGAGGTGCGCGAACGGGACCGCCAGCTGTGCCTTGTCATCGGCGGCGGCAACATTTTCCGCGGGCTCTCGGCTGCGGGGCAGGGCGTCGACCGGGTCGCGGCCGACCAGATGGGCATGCTTGCGACCGTCATGAACGCCCTCGCAGTGCAGAGCGCCCTAGAAAAGCGGGACGCGCCGACGCGGGTGCTGTCGGGCATACCGATGACCACCATCTGCGAGCCCTACATCAAGCGTCGCGCCGTACGGCATCTGGAAAGGGACAGAATCGTGATCTGCGCCGCCGGTACCGGCAACCCGTACTTCACCACGGACACGGCGGCAGTGCTGCGGGCGCTGGAGACCGGATGCGAGGCTCTGTACAAGGGAACCACCGTCGACGGGGTGTATGACTCCGACCCCAAGGCCAACGTCGACGCCAAGCGCTACGAGTCGGTTACCTACACGGAAATCCTGTCCCGCCACCTAAGGGTCATGGACTCCGCGGCGATTGCGCTGGCGCGCGACAACCGGCTTCCCATCAACGTGTTCGCCATTGGCCGCGAACGCGCTCTTTCAAGCGTGCTGGACGGTAGCGCGCCCTGCACCAGTGTAACTGCCGGCTAGGCTGGCAACCATGGGAGGAACTGCACCATGGACGAGGAACCGGATGTTGACGGCCTGAAGAGCCGCATGGACAAGAGCGTCGCCGGACTGCGGCGAGAATTCGCCGGACTGCGTACTGGCAGGGCCTCCGCCTCCATGCTCGACGCTGTGGTGGTCGACGCCTACGGGGCCAAGATGCCCATCCAGCAGCTGGCCACCATTAACGTCCCCGAGCCCAGAATGATTCTGGTCAGCGTCTGGGACCGCTCCGTGGTGGGGGCCGTGGAAGACGCGATCCGCAAGTCCAACCTGGGCATCAATCCGGTGGTGGACGGTACCGCCATCCGCCTGCCGATTCCCGAGCTCAACGAGGAGCGCCGGCGTGAGATCGTCAAGGTCGCCGGCGGTTTCGCCGAGCAGGCCCGCGTAGCCATCCGCAACGTCCGCCGCGACGGTATGGAAGAAGTAAAGAAGCTCAAGGGCAAGGGCATGTCCGAGGACGACCAGCGCCTCTGGCAGACGGAGATTCAGGAGCTGACCGACGCCCATATCGGCCAGGTCGACGAGGCGCTGGCGGCGAAGGAAGCGGAAATTCTGAAGGTATGACCGGAGCGGAGAACGGGAGGGTGCCGCCGCGGCATATCGCCGTGATCATGGATGGCAATGGCCGCTGGGCGGCCGCGCGCGGCCTGCCGCGGGCGGACGGCCACCGCGAAGGAGCCGAGGCCGCCTATCGCGCTATACAGGGCTGCCTTGACCGAGGTGTGCGCTACCTGACCCTGTTCGCCTTTTCCACAGAAAACTGGAGCCGTCCCCGCGGCGAGATTCACGAGCTCATGGGACTCTTCTGCTCCCGCCTGCTGTCGCTGGAAGAGCGGCTGCCGGTCGGCGCGCGGGTGCGGTTCGTGGGGCGGCTCGATGCCCTGGGGCCGCGGCTGCGCGGCCTGATCGCCGATGCCGAGCGCGGCGGCGGAGACGATGAGCGCCTGCTGGTCAGCGTCGCCATCAACTACGGCAGCCGCGCCGAAATCGTCGACGCCGCCCAGCGGCTTGCAGCCCGTGTCTCCAGCGGCGATCTGGATCCCGGGCGAATCTCCGAGGAGGAGTTCGAGAGCGAGCTGATGTTCAGGGGCGTTCCCGACCCGGATCTGGTGGTGCGCACCGCCGGCGAAAAGCGGCTGTCCAACTTCCTGCTCTGGCAGAGCGCCTACGCGGAGCTCATGTTCCTCGACATTTTCTGGCCCGACTTTGGCGAGGAGGCTCTGGACGGCGTGCTGGCCGAGTACGCGGCGCGGGAGCGCCGCTTCGGGGCCGTTGCCTGACATGAGGGGTGCCTGACATGAGGGGTGCCTGACATGGCCAGCGATTTAGCCAGACGTACCGCTTCCGGCGGGCTTCTGGGCCTGCTGGGACTGGGGGCCGTGTCGGTGGGAGGTCCCTGGCTGGTGGCCGTTGCCGCCCTTGCCGCCGCCGCGATGGCCATGGAATGGCGCCGCCTTCTCCATCCCGGCGGGGACCTCTGGCAGGGGGCGGGTTTCGCTCTGGGATGCGCTTCGGTTCCTTTTGCCGCGGCCGCATTTGGGGCGGTTGCCCTGGTACCCGCCGCTGCGCTGGCGGCCGTCTTGGGGTTTGCCGATGGCTCCGCCGTACAGGCCCGCGCGGCGCCTCTGCTTCTGGCGGGCGCGATAGTTGCGGGCGGGGCGCCAGCTGCGCTTGTGGATCTTCGCTCGGTCGCCGGCGCTGGCCTTGGCATCGCGCTTTGGATATGCGTTGCGGTGGTGGCAACCGACGTGGCGGCCTACGCGGGCGGACGGATCATGGGCGGCCGCAAACTGGCCCCGCGCATCAGCCCGGGCAAGACCTGGGCTGGCCTTTGGGCCGGCCTTTTGGCCGGAGCCGCGCTTGGCGCGGCGGCGCATGCGTTCCTATTCCCCGAAGCCAGCCGAATCGCCGGAGTGGCGTCCTCGGCCGCGGTTGCGGCTGTTGCCGTGCTTGGCGACTTGGGCGAGTCGGCGCTCAAGCGGCGGGCGGGCGCCAAGGACTCCGGCCAGCTGATACCGGGCCACGGCGGCGCGCTGGACCGGTTCGATTCCCTGGCGGCGGCGCTTTTGGCCATCTGGGCGGCGCAGCCGGCGCACGCGTGGATATTTGGCGCGGAGGCAGGCTGATGCGCATAACCATTCTTGGCTCCACGGGCTCGGTTGGGCGCCAGGCCCTTCAGGCGCTGGAGGTCTGCGGCGTCGAGTTCGAGGCGGTGGCCCTGACCGGCTACGGCAATGCCGCTCTTCTTGCCGAGCAGGCGCTGGCGCTGCGTCCGCAGGTTGCCGCCATTGGTGATCCGGCGCAGGGGGGGGAGCTGGCGCGGCGGCTGGAGGGAAGCGGCATTGAAGCGGCGGTCGGGCGCGAGTCGGTGGTCGCAGCGGCGGGTCGCGGCGCGGACCTGTGCGTCGCCGCCATCGTCGGCTTGGAGGGGCTGGAGCCAACCGTCGCCGCGCTGGATTCCTGCCACACCCTTGCGCTGGCCAACAAGGAGTGCCTGGTGGCGGCGGGCGAGCTGTTCATGGCTCGGGCGGCGAAGGCGGGGGTCAGCGTCGTCGCCCTCGACTCCGAGCACGCGGCTATCAGCGAGCTGCTCGCGGCCCACGGCCGCGACCGCCTGCTGCGGGTGGTGATTACCGCCTCCGGCGGTCCTTTTCGCGGCTGGAGCCTGGAGGACATGGCGGACGTTACGTTCGAGGAGGCCGCCCGCCATCCAAAATGGGACATGGGCGACCGCATCAGCGTCGCCTCGGCGTCGATGTTCAACAAGGCGGCTGAGATCATTGAGGCGCACCATCTCTTCGGCCTCGAGTCCCGCCAGATCGAGGTACTCGTTCATCCCCAGTGCCTGACGCACGGCCTGGCCGAATACGCGGGTGGGCAGATCTACGCGCAGCTTGCCCCCACCAGCATGGCGGCCGTCATTGCCAACGCCCTTGACTGGCGCTTCGCTGAGGATGACCTGCCCCGCCTGCCGCTGGCTGACCTGACGCGTCTCGACTTCGATCCTCCGGACGAGGCCCGATTTCCAGCGATTCGCCTGGCGCGGCAGGCGCTGGCGGCGGGCGGCACGGCGGGATGCGTGTTCAACGCGGCGCACGAGTGCGCCTTGGAGGCTTTCATCGCCGGGCGCCTCGGTTTTCTCAACATGGCGGCGGTTGTCGAGGAGGCCATGGAGCGCTTCCCCGCCGCCGAGGCTTTCGCCAGTTTCGAGGAGGTCCGCGAAACCGCGCGCTCCGTCCACAGTCTGGCTGATGGCCTTGTCGCCGCCCGATTGGCGAATATCTAAGCGGGGGCGAGTCGCGACGTGGCCACATTCGTTTCTATGTTGCGCAGTGGCGGCAGCCCGCATACCACCGGTCAGGAGGCCTGATTCGAGCAATGATGGAATTTCTGCTGTCGGTCCCATATCTGGGAGCGACCCTAAAATACGTGGTTCCCTTCCTCGTCCTGCTAACGCTGGTGGTGGCGGTCCATGAGTTCGGCCATTACCTGGTCGCGCGCTGGTGCGGCGTGGTTTCGACCGTGTTCTCCGTCGGCTTTGGCCGCGAGCTCGTCGGCTGGACCGACCGGCACGGCACCCGCTGGCGCTTCTCGCTTATTCCGCTAGGAGGTTACGTGCGCTTTCTGGGTGACCAGGACGCCGCCAGCGTGGCGTCGGATGAGGACGCGGCGGAGACTCAGGGCACGATGGCGGCGGCTCCATTGTGGCGGCGGGCGGCCATCGTATTCGCCGGTCCTGCCGCCAATTTCCTGTTCTGCGGTGCGCTTCTGTTCGGCTTGGCGCTGGTGGAGGGCCATCCAGTCCTCGAACCGCAGGTGAATGTGGTGCGCAGTGAGCGCGGACTTGACGCGCTCGGCCTGGAGCGGGGAGACGTCATTCTCGAGGTCAACGGCAGGCCGGTATGGCTGTACGGCGAGGCTATCCAGGCGATTTTGACCAGCGACCGCGAGCGGATCGACCTGCTGGTGGAGCGCGGAGGAAACAGGGTGCGGACGGGGGGCGTTCTGCTTCAGGAGCCGCGCGTCGAATCGGTCGTGCGGGGCTCGGCGGCGGCCGAGGCGGGCTTCATGGCCGACGATCTGGTGCTGCTCGTGGACGGCGCGCCGGTAGACGACTTTGGCGGCGTGCAGCGCCTGGTGCGGGAGTCGGGCGGCGCGCTGATGGCGTTCACGGTCCAGCGCGGGGACGGCGAGGTGGAGCTGCGCGTCCGGCCGCGCTGGCAGGAGGGGACGGACCCGGTCAGCGGCCTTGCCGCCAGAACGCCGGTGCTCGGAATCACGGGCAGCGTCCAGCTGCCCTTCAGCTCCGGAATGGAGTCCGCCGGTTTTATCGAGGCGCTGAAGTACGGGGTCGTCCAGACTTACGAAGTGCTGTTCATCTCGCTGCGCACCGTTGGCGACATGGCGACGGGCCAGGCGAGTTTCGACAACGTGGGCGGGCCTATCGCCATCGCTAGTTTCACCGGCGAGGCGGCGGAGCGGGGACTCTACGAGTTCATGTTCCTGCTTGCCCTGATCTCGGCTTCCATCGGCCTGATCAATCTTTTCCCGATTCCGGTGCTTGACGGCGGGCATCTGCTATTGTTTGCGCTGGAGGCGATTCGAGGCCGACCCCTCGGAGAGCGGGCGACCCAGACGCTGTTTCGGTTCGGGATCGTTCTGCTCATTGGCCTGATGGCGCTGGTGACCTTCAACGACATTGTCAATCTCTGACCAGACGAAGCGCTGGCGCGGCTAGGGAGCAAGGGCCAATGATCTGCATGACTCGCGCCCGCGTCGCACTGCGTGGCTGGCTTGTGGCGATGGCTGTGGCCGGTGCAGTCCTAGCCGCGTGGCCTGCGGCCGCGCAGGAGTTCCAGATCGACCGCATCGTCATCGAGGGCAACCAGCGCCTCGACGAGGAGACCATCCGCTCCTACCTGACCGTCGAGGAGGGGACGGTGGCCAGCGCGGGCGACATCAACGACTCGCTGCGCGCCCTCAACGAATCGGGGGTGTTCAACGAGGTGTCCATCGAGCCGCGTGACGGCGTCCTGGCGGTGCGCGTGACGGAGCGCCCGTTCATTTCAGAAGTGAGTTTCGAGGGCAACCAGAGCATCGCCGACGACCTCATCTCGCCGGTCGTGCAGTCGCGCTCGCGCACCGTGTTCTCTCCGGCGCTCGTGGAGGAGGACGCGCTGCGCATCGTCGATGCCTACAGCCGGTCGGGGAGGCTGGGGGCGACGGTAGTGCCCAAGGTGATCGAGCGGGAGGAGAATCGGGTCGACGTCGTCTTCGAGATCGACGAGGGGTCGATTACCCGCATTCGCAAGATCTCGTTCATCGGCAACCGGGCGTTCTCCGACAGCCGCCTGCGGGGGGTGATTGAAAGCCGCGAAGCCGCCTGGTTCCGCATCTTCACCAGCACCGACCGTTTCGACCAAGGCAGGGTCGAGGTCGATAAAGAGGCGCTCGTCCGCTACTACACCGGGCGCGGCTACGCCGACTTTCGCGTGCTTTCGGCAGTGCCTTCGCTCAGCGAGCTTGGCAGCGGCTTTGTGATCACCTTCACGCTGGACGAGGGGCCGCGCTACGCGTTTGGCGACGTCAGGGTGGTTTCGGAGGTGCCCTCCGTCGATCCGGGCGAGCTGGAGGACCTGCTGGTTTCCGCGCCAGGCGACGTCTTCGACTCGCTGGTGGTCGAGCGTACCGTCGGGGCGATGATCGAGCGTCTCGAGACTGGCGGCGCCCTGTTTCTGACCGTTGTCGAGGACATCCGCAAGGACCGCGATGCTCGCATCGTCAATGTTGACTTTCGCGTGCGCCGTACCGCCGCACGCTACGTGGAGCGCATAGAGATCGAGGGCAACGTGCGCACCCTCGACTCGGTGATCCGCCGCGAGTTCAACTTCGCTGAGGGAGACCCGCTGAGCGCCGCCAAGCTTGCCGAATCGCGTCGCCGCGTGCGACGGCTGGGGTTCTTCGACCAGGTGGAGATGCAGGTCGAGCCGACGGAGCAGGAGGACAAGGTGGTGGTGCGCGCCACCGTTCAGGAGCGCTCCACCGGCTCGTTGAGCTTTGGCGCCGGCTACTCGTCGTCGTCCAAGGGGGTGTTCACCATCGCCCTCAGCGAGCGCAACCTGCTGGGCAAGGGGCAGCGACTGAGGTTCGAGTACGAAACCTCGGAAACGGGCAACCTCTACGACATTGGCTTCACCGAGCCGCGGCTGTTCGGCGCCAACCGGGCCGGGGGCTTCGACTTCTACCGCCAGGAAGAGACGTCGAGCAGCAGCTACGATCTCAACCGCACTGGCTTCACGCCTCGCCTTACGGTGCCGGTCTCCGACAACGCCACCCTGCGCGCGAGCTACACCTTCGAGCAGCGCGTGCTGGACGAGGGAACATCCGACATTTCGCCGCTGCTGGAAACAACTGGCGGCTCAAAGAACCGCTCGACGCTGGGCTACCGCCTGACCTGGGACCGCCGCGACGACCCGATTTTCCCGGGGCGGGGATGGCTGGTGAGCGTCGAGCAGGACCTGTCGGGACTGGGCGGCGACGTGAAGCTCGCCAACGCCGAACTGTCGGGACGCTACTTCACCCCCCTCGATCGCGACGAGAAGGTCACCGGCATCCTGACCGGCCGGTTCGGGGCGGTTACGTCCCTCGGCAGCTACGAGCTGGAGGCTGCGGACCGCTTTTTCCTCGGCGGAAGCCGCATCCGCGGCTTCGCAAGCCGGGGTCTTGGCCCGCGTGACCCGATTACCGAGGAGGCGCTGGGTGGCAAGTACTACGCGCTGGTCAGCGGCCAGGTGCTTAGCTCATTCCCATTCCCCGAGGAGACCGGCATCCGCACCGGGCTGTTTTTCGACTATGGCACGCTGTTCGGCCTCGACACCGACAGCTACCTTTCGGCATCCAACCAGACTGTCGAGGTGGACAGCGAGGCGCATGCGCGAGCCTCCACTGGCATCGTCTTTTCCTGGTTCTCGC
Source organism: uncultured Rhodobacterales bacterium (assembly GCA_964586735.1). GTDB lineage: Bacteria > Pseudomonadota > Alphaproteobacteria > Rhodobacterales > CAZPXZ01 > CAZPXZ01. The sequence goes on from CAZPIN010000125.1 coordinate 32,028, forward strand.
CGGCCGGGCCTATGCAGTTCATTTTCTCGCGGGCGCTGCTGAGCCAGGACGAGGATGAGACCGAGTCCTTCCGCTTCACCGTTGGAGCGCCATTCTGATGCTCCGCCGAGGGGCAATAGCGGCGCTGGTCGCCCTCGCGTTTTTGGCGCCCGCTGCGGTCGCGGCGCAGCAGAACGACGGCGCAATCCTCGTCGTCGACTGGGACCGGGCGCTTAGCGAGTCGATGGCGGGACAGGACATTCGCCGCCAGGTGGCGGAAATTGGAGAGCGGGTGCGCGTCGAGGTGCAGGGGCGCGACTCCGAGCTTCGCGCGGAGGAGGCTGACATCGCCAGCCAGCGCGGCGAGCTGGGGGCGGTGGAATTCGAGGAGAGGGTGCGGGATTTCGAGGAGAAGGTGGCCCGTCTGCGCGCCTACGTCCAGGCGAACGAGGAGGCGGCCGAGCGGGCTTTCCAGAGGGCGCTCGGCATGCTCGCCGTTGACGCCCAGCAGGCTCTCGGCGACGTCATGCGTGAGACCGGCGCGGCCTACGTATTCGACCGGCGGGTGGTGCTGGCGCATTCCACCAGCGAGGCGACGGATCTTCTGATTGAGCGGATCAACGAGCGCGTGCAGCAGATTGCGGTGGACTACGAGCCGCCGGAGCTGGAGTGACGGACATGGAGAGCCGGCGCGCGCGCATGGAGCTCGACGAGGCGAAGCGGTACATACCGCACCGCGCCCCCTTCCTGTTCATCGACGCCATCGAGGACATCGTGGTCGGCGAGAGCGCCGTCGGCGTTCGCCGGGTCGACCCCGGAGAGGACTATTTCCGCGGCCATTTCCCGGGACGTCCCATCATGCCCGGCGTACTGGTGATCGAGGCGCTGGCGCAGACGGCCGCCGTGCTGGTCGGCTACAGCGAGGATGTGCCGGGCGACCGCGCCGAGATCTACTTCATGTCGGTGGAGCGGGCCCGCTTTCGCAAGCCCGTGGCGCCAGGCGACGAGCTGCGGCTGCGGGTGAGCAAAATCAATTCCCGTCGCCGCGTTTGGCGCTTCGAAGGCCTCGCCGAGGTCGACGGCGCGCCGGTGGCGGAGTGCCGTTTCACGGCAATGTTCAACATCGCCGGCGAATCCCGGGAGGCCTGACGCTGCCCGCCGCGGTCCATCCCACGGCGACCGTCGAGGCGGGAGCGCAGCTGGGCGACGGCTGCGTAGTCGGCCCGTACTGCCACGTCGGCGGCGAGGCTGTACTCGGCGACTCCGTCGAGCTGGTTGCGCACGTCTGGATTGGCGGCAGGACCACGCTTGGCGACGGCGTGCGGGTGTTCCCTTTCTCCGCGCTGGGCGGAGAGCCCCAGCTTCTGCGCGACAGGGGCGATGGCTGCTCGCTGGAGGTGGGCGAAGGCACCGTGATTCGCGAGCACGTGACGCTGCACAAGGGAAGCCCGGTCGGCGCTGGGGTTACCCGTATCGGTCCCGGCTGCACGTTTATGGCCGGCACGCACGCCGCCCATGACTGCCAGCTCGGCAGCGGCGTACTGCTCAACCAGGGGGCCATTCTTGGCGGCCATGTCGAGGTGGGCGAGTCGGCGGTGTTCGGGGCGCAGTCAGGGGTGCATCCGTACTGCCGCATCGGGCGGCACTCCATGGCGGAGGCCAAGACGGGCGTGTTCCATGACGTCATTCCCTACGGCTACAGCCGGGGCACCAAAGCCTATCTCAAGGGAATCAACGCCAAGGGCCTCAAACACCGGGGATTTTCGACGGAGATCATCCGCGGCCTGAAGGACCTGCTTGGGCGAATTTTTGGCGAGGAAGGCACCCTGGCCGAGCGCTTGGCGGCGCTGGCGGCGGAGGACGGGCTTGGCGCCGAGGCGCGGGAGGTGGTGGACTTTGCCATGGCCCAGGACGCCAGGCGCAGTCTCATGCAGCCCCGCGCTTCCAGCGGCGACGGGTGATGGAGCCGGACAGGGCCAGTCTGGGCATTGTCGCTGGAAGCGGAGCGCTTCCGCGGATTCTCGCCGACTGCTGCCGCGCCGAGGGCAGGTCCTACCAGGTCTACGGCGTGGAGGGTTTCGCTGGCGACTGGACCGAAGGGCATCCGGGCCAGCGGCTAAGCGTCTGGTCGCTGGCGGAGCTCGTGGAAAGCCTTCGCCAAACCGGATGCGCCGATGTGTGCCTCGCTGGCGGAGTGCGCCGTCCGTCCTTTGCCGGTCGTCCGGCGGAGGCGTCCGGCCTCGACCGGCTGGAGGGGGTATTTCGGGAGGGCGACGATTCGCTTCTGCGGGCAGTGTCCAGCGTACTCGCCGAAGCGGGGCTCAGGCTCGTGGGGGCGCATGAGGTCATGCCCGATCTGCTGGCGCCGGACGGCCGCATTGCTGGTCCTGACCCTGCGCCCGGCCTGCAGGCCGACTCCGAGAGGGCGCGCGAGATCGTCCTGGCGATGGGGCGGCTTGACGTAGGGCAGGCCGCAGCCGTCGCCGAGGGCCGGTGCCTGGGCGTCGAGGCGGTGGACGGCACGGATGCGCTCCTTGCGCGAATCGCGGCGATGGACGAGGCGGCGCGGGGCGGCGCGGCTCGAGGCGCGGGCGTGGTGGTCAAGGCGCCCAAGCCTCAGCAGAACCGTCGGCTGGATCTGCCGGCGATCGGACCCGAAACCGTGGAGGGCGCGGCCCGGGCGGGGCTGAAGGGCGTGGCGGTCGAGGCGGAAGGCGTGCTGCTGGTGGAGCGGGAGGCCATCGAGCGCGCCGCAGAGTCTTTGGAAATCAGCGTGTGGGCTTTCCCGCCAGAGTAGGCGGACCGTATTCATGAGCAGGATTTTTCTGCTTGCCGCCGAGCCTTCGGGCGACCAGCTGGGAGCGCGGCTTGCGGCAGCGCTGCGGGAGATGGCCGGCAACCGGCTGGAGCTTGCGGGCATGGGCGGGCCCGCCATGGCGGAGCATGGCATCGAGGGGCCGTACGACACATCCAAACTCGCCGTCATGGGGCTTGCCGAGGTGGTGCCGAAGATTCCCCAGCTGCTGCGGCGCATCCGGCAGACCTGCCGCTGGATCGTCAAGGCGCAGCCTGCGGCGGTGGTGACCATCGACAGCCCGGATTTCATGCACCGCGTGGTGGCGAAGGCCCGCCCGCTTTGCCCCAACACCGCCTTCGTCAACTACGTGGCTCCCACCGTATGGATGTGGCGGGCGAAACGGGTGCATCGGATTGCCCAGCTCTACGACCTGCAGCTTGCCCTGCTGCCGTTTGAGCCGCCTTACTTCGAAACGTCGGGAGTGCGCTGCGCGTTCGTGGGGCATCCGGCCGTAGAAACGGCCGCCGATGGGCTGCCTTCGAAACGGGAGGCGCGGCGGTTGCTGGGACTGGATGACGAGGCTCCGGTTGCTGTGGCGCTGCCTGGCAGCCGCAGGTCTGAGATCCACCGCCACGGAAAGGTGTTTGGCGAAGCGCTGGCCCTGCTTGCGCGGCAGGTTCCGGGACTGGAGGTGATCCTGCCCATGGCCCCCGGCGTCGAATCGAAGGTAAGGGGCATGACGGAGTCTTGGCAGCCGAAACCGCTGCTGGTGGAGGCGGGGTCCGGCGGTCCGGCGTCCCGCTGGACGGCCTACGCCGCCGCCGACGTGGCCTTGGCGGCATCGGGCACCGTAACGGTGGAGCTTGCCGCGGCGGGCTTGCCGATGGCTGTCGCCTACCGCCTTTCGCCGCTGACCTGGACGGTGCTGCGTAGGCTGGCCAAGCGGCGCCATGCCAGCCTGGTCAACCTGATGCTTGACGAGGATGCGGTGCCGGAGTTTCTCCAAGGCCGGTGCCAAGCCAAGCCCATCGCCAAATCGCTGGCAAGGCTGCTGGAGGACAGGGCGGCGGCAGCGCTGCAGCAGTCTTCGCTGGAACGGGCTGCCGCCATGCTGTGGGGGGTCGGCGAAAGCAGCCCGCCGTCCATGCGGGCGGCGCGGGCGGTCTGGGAACTCGCAAGCAGCCGGGCGGAGACAGGGACCGCGGCCAGCTGAAGCCGATTCGCAGCCGCCAGACGGCCGCCAGCAGAGCGGCGCATGCATGGCGACAGCCGCCTGAATCTGGCGACGCCATTCTGTAGCCCCTTGGCTTGCAGGCATCTTCCGGCCGCTCAAAGAGCGGCATTTGGCATGGACAGTCCCCGCATCCGAAGCGGTCCGCGCGTCGGGGAGATTGCTCGCTATGGTGAGGTCAAGCTGGAATTGGCCCTCGGTTTCGAGATGCGTCCGAGGGAATTGCATCTGACCTTCGTCACGGCGCATCGAGTACAGTCAGGTGCCTCCAGCTCCGCCGCGGCGTGCGCCGAGTGGACTGGGAGTTCCACCCGAAACCAGCCAGAAACCGCCGCTGGCCGAGTCCAGAGGCGGGAGAAAGGAGAAAGCCAAAATGGCCTACCCGATGGGAGAGCAGCCGCGCCAGAATCAGGGCGGCGAAGAGACCACTGAGACCGAGCGGCTGGAGGCATGGATGCAGGGCTGGCCGAGCCAGTTCTACGACGGCTACAGCTTCAGGATACTCAGCAACATGGAAACAGCGTTGGCGGTCATCGTTTACGCCGTGCGAAAAGCCGGAAAGCACAGGCTTGCAAAGAAGCTGGAGGGAGGCTCGCTGGTAATGGCTCCCACTCGCCTGGTCGGTGAAACCCTGCGCCAGAGATACCGCGACCTTTCGTACAGGTGGAAGCCCAAAAGAAAAGGTTCTAACGAGATTCGGATTGACATTGAGGCCACCAGTGGCTCCGACCAGCTGGTCACGGTCCGCTCGACGGACTACTCGGTTCAGGGAGCGTTGCAGGAGGCAGCTTCGCAGAAGAGGGTCAGCCGCCGCGCCCCCGGATTCACGATGGTCATCAATTTCGGCCCCAGGGGTCTTCGGGTGTCCTGCGTGTTCGAGGAGATGTTTTCGGACTACGACGAGCTTGAGGGGCTCGGGCCTCGCAACATAACTGTCCAGCTGGACCTTATGGCGATGACGCTTGAGGAAATCCTTGCGGCATTCGACTGCCGTACCGCGTGTGTCCTTGGGATACTCCGCATCGCCAACAGGCCGCGGGAGTTTCGCAAGGCGGACATTTTCAGGGTGATCAAACTGGCGGCGGGGGACTGGGAGCGCGAGCAGATGGTCGCTCTCTGCATTGCATGCCGGTTCAAGGGAGTGTACTATAGGTGGGCGCTGCAGGCGCTGGACGAAGCAGGAATAGGGAGAGACAACGTGGAAGGCATGATGGAAATCCGGGAACGGGAGGCCAAGGCCGAGGGCGTGGCCGATGTGCTGCTGCGGCAAGTACGGGAGAAGTTCAAGGACATATCTGACCGGAGGGAGGCGCAGGTGCGGTCAGCTACGCTTGAGCAGCTGGAGGAGTGGGCGGTGCGCCTTCTGCATGCCCGCGACATCGATGCGCTGTTCGCCGGAAGCGGCCGGGCTAGGAGCCAGCCTCAGGGATAGCCGTCGGCGGCTTGGCTGCGGTAGCGGCGACTTACTCTCTCCTGCTGCTCTGGGCAGCGGCCGACGCTGGACGAGGCAGGAATTGGGAGAGACAACGTGGAAGGCATGATGGAAATCCGAGAACGGGAGGCCAAGGCCGAGGGCAAGGCCGAGTTGCTGCTCCAACTTGTACGGCAGAAGTTCAAGGACATATCCGACCGGAGGGAGGCACAGGTGAAGTCGGCCTCGCTTGAGCAGCTGGAGAATTGGGCGGCGCGTCTGCTGAGCCCTCGCGATCTCGATTCGCTGTTTGGCGGGAGTGGCCGGGCAAAGCGCCAGCCGCAGGGGTAGCCGTCGGCGGCTCGGCTGCGGCTGCAGCGACTGCAGAGTAAGGATGCATTCGGTTGACCGCAGCGGGTCGGTCAGCAGCAGTCCATGCGGGCGGCGCGGGCGGTCTTGGAACTGGCGAACGCCCCATACGGAGGAGGGCAGAGCAGCCGGCTGAAAGCGGCACGCATTTGACAGACCGCCAGCAGCCTTGCGGTGCATAGACTATGCTGGAGGCTAGGCAGAGGGCGGCAGCCGGAGCAGTAGCGGCAAGTCTTCGTCTCCGCGGCAGTACAGGAGCCCTATCATGGCAAAGAAAATCAAGATCAGGAAATACAGGCCACCGAGGCTTTCCGCGTCGCACTACACCAGGTATGCGTTTGAGCAGCTGATCACTGGGTATTCGGACGAGCCTGCAGAGCGCTCGTCCCTCGTCCGTACCGCTACCCGTCTTCTTATCGAGGAAGCCTTGGAGGAGGAGGCCAAGGATGTCATGGGCCGCGGCTATTACCAGCATGGAGGCGCGAATGGAGGGGGATACCGCAACGGCACCCGCATATGCCGCCTCAAGTCCGCCAGCAGCGTCATCGAATACGGTGCGCCGCAGATTACCGGCAGAGAGGGGGGATTCAGCTCCGGAATCCGGAGGCATCTCAAGAAGCGCGGTGAAGTGGCCGAGAGTCTGGCGATGCACATTCTGGCCCGCGGCTGCACCGCCCGCGAAGTCAACTGCTCCTTCACCGGCGAGGACGGAAAGCCGCTTCTTTCGCGAGCCGCGGTGAAGCGGCTAGCCGAGCGGCTGCAGGAGGACTACAGCAACTTTTCCACCCGCGAACTGTACCGGTACAAGGTTGCCTATCTTGTCTTCTGCCCTGTCATCGAACGGCGACATCCGGGCAAAAAGAAGGAACGAGTCATGGCAGCTTGGGGGAGTATCGAAACGGAAAGATGGCGATACGTCGAAAAGGGAAAGAAAGTTCTGCTTGGGCTCATGGCCAGCGCAAAGGAGGACGAGGAGACCGTAACCGGCTTCTTCCAGGACATGCGTTCCCGCGGTCTCGCTGACCCTGTGATGGTGCTTGCCGACGGCGCGCCAGGAATTACCAAGGCGATCGAGGCATGCTTTCCAGACGCGGTGCGGCAGCGCAGACTGGTTAATAGGTATCGCGCTCTGGAATCCAAAGTGCCGAAGAGCGTTTGGCCAGAGTTCGAAACGCGGGTGAAGGCCGCCTATCAGGCTCCCGGCAGGTTCCTGTCCCGCGACCTGGCCAAAGAGGTGGAGAGGGACTTCGAGGGGAAGCATCCAGAAGCGGTAGCCTGCTTTCTGGACGATTTCGACGCGTGCAATGCGTATCTTCGCATGCCGGTCGACCATCGCCAAGAGATTGAAAACGTCAACCTGTTCGCGTGGTAGCCGCATCTCGAGCGGCGGGCAGGCAGATGGCGGGAGCGCCTATGCGATTCTCGTCGATGCCATCAAGACGCGCCGCAGCCGCCAGCCCTGCAGCGGCCGCGCCGGTGAGAGAGGGGCTCAGCGCTGAAAATTTCCAATGTCGGCGGAGCCAGATAGGCAGCGCCTCCGGCGCCGCCGTGTGTCGCAGCGGCAGGGAAGCGGGCAGCGCTCCGATGCGCGGCTGGTAACCCGCCGCTACCGCTTTTTCTGCGGCACGTAGTCGCGCGGCCCTTCGCCGATGTAGAGCTGCCGCGGTCGCCCGATCTTGCTTTCATCGTCCTCGCGCATCTCTTTCCACTGGGCGATCCAGCCCACCGTTCGGCTAAGCGCGAAAATCGCGGTGAACATGGACGTTGGGAAGCCCAGCGCCTCGAGGATGATGCCGGAGTAGAAGTCGACGTTCGGGTAGAGCTTGCGGTTCACAAAGTACTCGTCATCAAGGGCGATGCGCTCCAGTTCGCGGGCGATTTTGAGCAGGGGATTGTGCTCGTAGCCCAGTTTTTCCAGCACCTCTTCAGCGGACTTCTGCAGTATCTTCGCCCTTGGGTCGTAGTTCTTGTAGACCCGGTGGCCAAAGCCCGACAGGCGGAAATCGTCGCTATTGTCCTTGGCCCTGGCGACGTACTCCGCGACCCTGTCGGGGCTGCCGATTTCCTTGAGCATGTTGAGGCAGGCTTCGTTGGCGCCGCCATGGGCAGGCCCCCACAGCGAGGCGACGCCGGCGGCGACGCAGGCGAAGGGATTGGCGTCGGACGATCCCGCCAGCCGTACCGTGGAGGTGGAGGCGTTCTGCTCGTGATCGGCATGCAGCAGAAAGATCAGGTCCATGACCTTCGCCAGAATCGGGTCGGGCTCGTATTCCTCGCATGGCACGGCGAAGCACATGTGCAGGAAGTTGGAGGCGTAGTCGAGCGAATTGCGGGGGTAGATGAAGGGCTGCCCCAGAGCGTATTTGAAGGCCCAGGCGGCGATGGTGGGCATTTTCGAGATCATGCGAATCGAGGCGATCTCGCGCTGCTCGGGATCGTTGATGTCAAGAGAGTCGTGATAGAACGCCGACATGGCTCCTACCACGCCGCAGGTGATAGCCATGGGGTGGGCGTCGCGGCGGAAGCCGCGGTAGAAATACTGCATCTGCTCGTGCAGCATCGTGTGCATGGTTACGCGGTGGACGAATTCCTCCTCCTCCTCCGCCGTGGGCAGGTGGCCGTAAAGCAGCAGAAAGCACACTTCGAGGAAGTTGGAGTGCTCGGCGAGCTGCTCGATGGGAAAGCCCCGGTACAGCAGCTGGCCGTTGTCGCCGTCCACATAGGTGATGGCCGAGCGGCAGCTGGCCGTAGAGATGTAGCCTGGGTCGAAGGTGAAGCACCCGGTTTCTTTGTACAGCGGGCGGATGTCGATCACGTCGGAGCCGCAGCTGGCGTGCAGCACGGGGAGCTCGATGTCGCGGCCCTCGTAGGTGATGCGCGCCGTCTTGGTTTCGCCGTTTTCCATAAGGTCCTCTCGCCTGGTTCAGGGCCGCTCCACGCTGGAGACGCGCGCCAGAGTTTCCGCGCGGCCCAGCAGCGCCATCACGCTGAATATCCCGGGAGACACCGTCCGTCCGGTTAGCGCGGCTCGCAGCGGCTGCGCGACCTTGCCGAGTTTGGTCTCCCGGCTGTCCGCGAATTCGCGGAGGAGTCCCTCCAGCTCGCCGCTTTCCCACACCCTAGCGGCCGTCAGGACGGGGGTCAAATCGCGCAGCGTCTGCCGTCCCCCGTCATCGAGCGCCCGCCGCGCCTTGTCGTCGAGCTCCGGCCGGCTGTCGGAGAGGAAAAACTCCGAATACTCCCATAGCTCGTCGAAGGTTCTCACGCGGGGCATCAGCTCCGGCAGAAACTGCAGCAGCGCTTCGCGGCGGTCGTCGTTCAGGGTTTCGCCTCGTTCCTCGGCTAGATGACGGGCGAAGGCTTTCACCGCTTCGCCGTGCTCCATGGCGCGCAGGTGCTGGGCGTTGAGATTGAGGAGCTTCTGGGGATCGAAGCGGGCCGCCGAGCGCCCGACCGCCTCCAGCGAGAACCACTCCGCCGCCTGCTCGGTCGAGAAAAACTCCTCGTCGCCATGCGACCATCCGAGGCGGGCCAGATAGTTGCGCATCGCCGCCGGCAGGTAGCCCTCCCGCCGGTAGGGTTCCAGGCCAACGGCGCCGTGGCGCTTCGAGAGCTTCTTGCCGTCCGTGCCGTGGATGAGGGGAATATGGGCGAATACCGGGCGGGACCAGCCCAGAGCGTCGTACACCAGGCACTGACGGGCGGCGTTGGTCAGGTGGTCGGCGCCGCGTATGACGTGGCTGATCTCCATATCATGGTCGTCCACCACAACCGCCAGCATGTAGGTGGGGGTGCCGTCCGAGCGCAGCAGCACAAGGTCGTCGAGCTCGGCGTTGCTCCACGACACGCCGCCCTGCACCGCGTCTTCGATGGCCGTCTTGCCCTCCCGCGGCGCCCGGAGGCGTACGGCAAACGGGCCGCCATTGGCAGGTGGGGGCTGATCCCTCCACGGGCTGCGGAAACGGAAAGGCTCGCGGGCGGACTGGGCTTTTTCCCGCGCCTGCTGGATTTCCTCCGGGGTGGCGTAGCAGCGGTAGGCGTTGCCGGATTCCAGAAGCGCCTCCGCCGCCTCGCGATGGCGGCCAGCCCGCTCCCGCTGCGAGACCGCGTCTCCGTCCCAGTCCAGGCCCAGCCAGGCGAGTCCCTCGGTGATGGCGCGCTTGGCGTCCTCGGTGGAGCGCTCGGCGTCGGTGTCCTCGATGCGCAGCCTGAACGCGCCGCCGTGGTGGCGGGAGAACAGCCAGTTGAACAGCGCCGTGCGGGCGCCGCCCAGATGGAGGTAGCCCGTGGGGGAGGGGGCGAAGCGGGTGATGACGGAATCGGCCATGGTCAGCGCAGCTCGATGTACTCGATGGGATCTCCCACCGCGAGGGCGGGGGAGTTGATTGGCTGGATGGCGAGGGCGTCGGCGCGGGCAAGGTTGCGCAGGATCGAGCTGTCCTGTTCGCCAAACGGGTCGCAGCGCAGCCGCCCGTCCTGGGCCGTCAGGCGCGCCCGCATGTAGTGCTCCCGCTTGCCGTTGGCGGGGACCGTCCGTCCCAATGGCGCCGCATGCCGTTTGGCGGGACCGGCGGGCAGTCCCAGGGCGGCGTCCAGCGCGGGTAGCAGGAAGACGTGGGCGCAGACCAGCGCCGAGACCGGATTGCCGGGCAGTCCGATGAACACCGCGCCGCCGAGCCGGCCGGCGAGAGTGGGCTTGCCGGGGCGCATGGCGACTCTCTGGAACGCCAGCTGCAGATCCTCCCGCGCCAGCACTTGGCCGACGATGTCGTGATTGCCAACCGAGGCGCCGCCAAGGGTGACGAGGAACTCGGCCTCCTGCTCCAGCAGCCGTCCGCGGATGGCGTCGATGTCGTCGCCGGCCGGCGGCAGCAGCTCGACCTGCGCGCCGCGGCTTTCGAGCAGGGCGGCCAGTCCGTAGCCGGTGGAAGCGACGACCTGCGCGGGCCCGGGGTCCTGGCCGGGCAGCACCAGCTCGTCGCCGGTCGCCAGAATGGCTACCCGCGGCCTGGAGGCGACGGGCAGGTCGGGGTGGTTCATGGCGGCCGCCAGGGCCAGGTCCTCCGGCGTCAGCCGGCATGGCCCCCGAAGCAGCGTCTCGCCGCTGCGGAAGTCGAGGCCCTCGGGCCGCACGTAGCCGCCGGAGGTCACCGGCTCGCGCAGCCGTACGCGGTCGCCTGCCATTTCGACGGTTTCCTGCGGGGCCACCGCGTCGGCGCCTTCGGGCAGCATCGATCCGGTAAACAGCCGAAGCGCCTCGCCCCGGTCCAGTCCCGATTCAGGCTTCTGTCCGGCGGGGCACCGGCCGGTTATCCGCAGCCAGCCGCCGGCGGAGGCGTTTTCCGCCCGCACGGCGTAGCCGTCCATCGATGACACCGCCGCGGCGGGATGCGAGACCCGCGCCACCAGGTCCCGGCGCAGCACCCGCCCGGCGCACTGGCGCAGCGGCGCATGCTCGACCGCCGTCGGCTCGACCATCTCCAGGATGGACTGAAGGGCGCTGCTGACGCTGCGCATCCGCGGTCAGTCCGCTTCCCAGTCGCCGGAGCGGCCGCCCGACTTCCGCATGAGCCGCACCTCTTCGATGCGCATGCCCCGGTCCACCGCCTTGCACATGTCGTAGACGGTCAGGGCTGCCACCGCCGCCGCCGACAGTGCCTCCATCTCTACGCCGGTGCGTCCGGTCACCGCCGCGGTGGCCTCGATGCGCACCGCGCTTGCCTCGGCGTCGGCGGTCAGACTGACCTCCACCGAATCGATGGGCAGGGGATGGCAGAGGGGAATGAGGTCGCTGGTGCGCTTGGCCGCCTGGATGCCGGCGATTCGCGCCACGGCGAAGACGTCGCCCTTGTGGTGGCCGCCGGCGACGATTCGCTCCAGCGTCTGCGGCTCCATGCGCACCGTGGCGCAGGCGGTGGCCTGGCGCCGGGTGGTGTCCTTGTCCGACACGTCCACCATCCGCGCCGCGCCGTCGGCGTCGACATGGGTAAGGCCCTTGCCGTCCATGCCTCAGCCCTCCAGCAGGGCGCGGGTTGCCGCGGCGAGGTCGTCCTGCCGCATCAGGCTCTCTCCCACCAGAAAGCAGCGTACGCCGCAGGCCGCCAGACGGTGGAGGTCCGCCGGGGCGACGATGCCGGACTCCGAGACGACCAGCGTCTCTTCGTCCAGCAGGGGGCGCAGGCGCTCAGTAACCGCCAGGTCGGTCTCGAAGGTGGCGAGGTCGCGGTTGTTGACGCCCACCATGTCCGGCGCGAGCGCCACCGCCCGCTCGGCCTCCTCGGACGTGTGCGCTTCGGCGAGCACGTCGAGATTCCAGCGCCGTGCCGCTTCGGCCAGCTCCTCCGCCTGGCCGTCTCCCAGCGCTGCCATGATGAGCAGCACGCAGTCGGCGCCCATGGCCCGAGACTCGGCGATCTGCCAGGGGTCGATCATGAAGTCCTTGCGCAGCGCCGGCAGGCCGCAGGCGGCGCGGGCCGCCTCAAGGTCATCGGGGCCGCCGCGGAAATGGGCGCGTTCGGTCAGCACCGACAGGCAGGCGGCGCCTCCCGCCTCGTAGGCAAGGGCCGCGGCGGCCGGGTCAAGGTCGCGCCGGATCCATCCTTTGGAGGGACTGGCTCGCTTGATCTCGCCGATCAGTCCGTAGCCGCGCTCGGCGTCCGACCGCAGCTTCCTTGCAAAGCCTCTTGGCGGCTCGGCGCGTTCGGAGATGCGCGCTTCCAAATCGGCCAGCGGCTCCTGGTTCTGCCGTTTCCGGACGTCCTGACGGACGTCATCGACGATGTCCGCCAGCCTGCTCATGGTCCGGCGATTCCCCGCAGCGTCTCCAGCGCCTTCCGTGCGCTGCCGCTGTCGATGCTTTCAGCCGCCATGGCCGCTCCCTCGTCCAGCGCCTCGGTCCGGCCCGCCACCACCAAAGCCGCCGCCGCGTTAAGTATCGCCGCATCGCGGAAGCCTGAAGCCTCCCCGTCAAGCAGGGCGCGGATGCGGGCCGCGTTTTCGGCGGGGGTGCCGCCAGCCACGGCCGAGACCGGGTGTTCCGGCAGGCCGGCGTCCTCGGGGCGGATGGCGCCTTCGGTTACCGCTCCATCAGCAAGGCGGGCGACCCTCGTCGTACCCGATATGGAGATCTCGTCGCTGCCGTCCTCGCCATGCACCACCCATGCCGCCTCGGATCCCAGCTCGCCAAGGGCCTCGGCCAGCGGGCGGCACAGGCTAGGGTCGTAGACGCCGGTCAGCTGGCGGGGGACGCCGGCCGGGTTGGTCAGCGGGCCCAGCGCGTTGAAGATGGTGCGCGTGCCCAGCTCCTGGCGGGTAGGGCCGACATGGCGCATCGCAGAGTGGTAGACGGGCGCCATCATGAAGCCGATGCCCGCCTCGCGCAGCTCCCGCTCGACGGCGTCGGGCTCGGCCGCGATGTCGACGCCAAGTTCGCCCAGCGTGTCGGCGGCCCCCGCCTTCGACGACAGCGCCCGGTTTCCGTGCTTGGCGACGGGTACGCCGCATCCAGCCACGATCAGGGCGGCGGTGGTGGAGATGTTGAGGGTGCCCTTGCCGTCGCCGCCGGTGCCGACGATATCCATGGCGCCCTCCGGCGCCTGCACCGGGCGGCAGCGCGCCCGCATCGCCCGCGCCGCGGCGGCGATCTCGGTTACGGTTTCGCCCCGCGTCCGCAGGGCCATGAGAAATCCGCCGATCTGCCCCGATGTGGCCTCGCCGGACATGATGATCTCGAAGGCTCGGGCCGCGTCCCCGGCGGAGAGCGGTCCCTGCGCGGCGAGACCGATGAGGGGCTTGAAGGCGTCGGACATCAGCGCAGTCCCGTCAGGGCGAGGAAGTTGGCGAGCAGGTCGTGGCCGCCCTCCGTGGCGATCGACTCGGGATGGAACTGGATGCCGTGGAGCGGGCGGTCGCGGTGGGCGATCGCCATCACGGTTCCGGCGCCGGTTGTGGCAGTTACGTCGATCATATCGGGCAGGGTCTCAGGCTTGACGACAAGCGAATGGTAGCGCGTTGCCCGAAAAGGGCTTGGCAGTCCGGCGAACAGTCCTTCTCCCTCGTGGCGGATGTCGCTGATCTTGCCGTGGACGATCTCGTCGCCGACGTCCACCGTTGCGCCATGGGCCGCGGCGATGGCCTGGTGGCCAAGGCAGACGCCCAGCAGCGGTACGTCCGAGCGGTGCGCAAGATCCATGGAGATGCCCGCGGTTTCGGGCCGTCCCGGTCCCGGCGAGATGATGATGGCCGCCGGGCGCAGCGCCAGGGCCTCGTCGGCGGTGAGCGAGTCGTTGCGGCGCACGTCGCACTCGGCGCCGAGCTCGCCCAGATAGTGGGCGAGGTTGAAGGTGAAACTGTCGTAGTTGTCGATCAGCAGAATCATCGGTCGGATTCCTTGCCGCTTTCCTAACGGTCGGGGGCTGCGGCCGCCAGCTGCGCCGCCCGCCGCAGCGCCAGGCCGAGCTCTGTCAATGGTTGCGGCTGGGCTTCGGCCGCCAGCTGCGCCGCCCGCCGCAGCGCCCAGGACTTCTGGATGGTCTCCTGAAGTTCAAACTCGGGATCCGAATCGTGTACCACGCCGCCGCCGGCCTGGATGTGCATGCGACCGTCCTTGAACACGGCGGTGCGCAGGGCGATGCAGGTGTCCATGTCGCCCGAAGAGGAAAAGTAGCCCAGCGCGCCGGCGTAGACGCCCCGCTTGAGCGACTCGAGCTCGTCGATGATCTCCATTGCCCGGATCTTGGGAGCGCCGGACACGGTGCCGGCGGGCAGGGCGGCCAGCAGCGCGTCGAGGGCGGTGAGGTCGTCGCGCAGGTTGCCCTCTACGTTGGAGACGATGTGCATGACATGGCTGTAGCGTTCGACCGTAAACTCCTCGGTGGGGCGCACCGTGCCCACCTTGGCGACCCGTCCGACGTCGTTGCGCCCCAGATCGAGCAGCATCAGATGCTCGGCGCGCTCTTTGGGGTCGGCCAGCAGCTCCTCTTCCAGCTGCCGGTCCTCCTCGGCGGTTGCGCCGCGGGGGCGGGTGCCGGCGATGGGCCGCAGCGTGATCCTGCGGTCGCGGCAGCGCACCAGAATCTCCGGGCTGGCGCCGGCCACCTGAAAGCCGCCAAACTCGAAGTAGAACATGTACGGCGAGGGGTTGGTGCGGCGCAGCGCCCGGTACAGGTCGAAGGGCGAATGGGGGAAGTCGATGCTCCACCGCTGGCTTGGCACCACCTGGAAGATGTCGCCGGCGCGGATGTACTCCTTGGCGCGCAGCACAGTCTCGCGGAACGTCTCCGGCGCCGTCTGCGCCTCGAACTCCAGCTGCTGGCCATCGCCGTCGCGGGCGCGGGGCAGGGCAAGAGGGGACTCGAGCTTCCCTAGCGCGCTCTCCAGCCTGCCATGCGCCTCCTGCCAGGCGGATTCGGCGTCCACCTCGGGATCGTGCCAGGCCGGCGCGCACAGCATGGTCTCGTCGCGGACGCTGTCGATGATGGCCAGCAGGCCGGGGCGAAGCAGCAGCGCGTCGGGCAGGCCAAGGGGATCCTCGTTGGGCGGCGGCAGCCGCTCGATCAGGCGCGCCATGTCGTAGCCGAGATAGCCGAACAGTCCCGCCGCCATCGGCGGAGCGCCCTCGGGCAGGTCCATGGCGCACGAGTCCAGCAGCGCACGGAGGTTTTCCAGCGGAGGAGCCGATTCTGGCCTGAAGTCGCCATCCGCCACGGCCGTCTCCGCCTGTCCGCCGCGGCAGCGCCAGACGAGATCGGGGGCGACGCCAACCACCGAGTAGCGTCCGCGGGTTTCGCCGCCGGTGACCGATTCGAGGAGGAACGCGCTGTCCTCGCCGCGGGCGAGCCGCAGGTACAGCGAAACCGGCGTGTCGAGGTCCGAGCTCACGTCCAGCCGCAGCAGCTGGCTGCGGCCTTCCCGCCAGCCGCGGGCGAAGGTCTCGGCATCAGGTGTAACGCGCATCGTCAAGGAGCGTCGGTTCGGCGGTTGTACGTCCGTCAGATAGAGGATGGGGCGGGCCGCCAGCGGCAAGCGTTACGTGCGTGTACAAGGCACGGCCTGGCTAGCTCGCTACCCGCTTCCGGCGTGGGGACCGGGCGGTAACTTCATTGAGGGCAGGGTCGCTGTCGGTGTCGTCGTCGAACACCGCGTTGATACTGCTGGCCGTGAGTATCCGGCACAGCCAGGTGTCAATTTGCTGCTTCGAAGCGGTGCGCACCTGCGCCTGCCTGTCTTCGGGCACGCTCCCATACTTGCTCGTTGCCAGCATCAGGAAGTTCTCGAACTTGGCCTTGGCCCAGCCCTTATCCCATCCCTCGGACCAGTACTCGCCCCAGTCCTCGGCCACGCCCCTAGCCATGGTTTGCTTCCAGTCTTCGGCCCGAAGCGCCTCTAACGACGTGTCCATAATCTCCTCATTTGCCTTCGGTGCCGCAACACCCACCGTTCACCCTCTTGAGGCAAACGCACGAAACGCCATGCCCGGCGATACGTGCCAACAGAACATACAGTTTTAGTTCTTCGTGTAAAACTTCGGCCTCCTGAACGGATTGGCAATGTCCTCGTCATAAGAGGGGGCGGTCGCCTGCCCGCCGCGGCGGCGCCAGGCGATTTCGGAGCGGCGCCGGTCACCAAGTAGCATCGGTGCGCTTTGCCTTCGGTGACCGATTCGAGAAAGAGCGTCATGTCCTCAATGGGGGAGCGCCTCAGGAACAGCGAAACCGGCGTGTCGATGTCCGGTCCTGCATTCAGGCGAAGCAGCTGGGTGCGACCCTCCTGCCAGCCGCGAAGTCTCGGCACCAGAGGCAACGCGCGTCGCCAAGGAAACGTGGTCAGGCAGTCGTTCGTCTGTCTGGCTTTAGCTGGAACGGACCGCCGACGGCAAGCGCCAAACGGGTGCCCAAGACATGGCCAGTCTACTTGGCCGTACGCTTCAGCGGTGGTGACTTGACGGGAACATCATTGACGGCGTGGCCGTTGCCTGCGTCTTCGTCAAACACCGCATTGAGACTTGTAGCAGTGAGTATCCGGGGTAGCCAGTATTCAATCTGCGGTACCGAAGAGGCGCGCACCAGTTCCTCTATGTGACCTGGCACTCGCCGATACTTGCTCCTTGCCAGTATCAGGAAGTCCTCGGCCTTGGCTTCGGACCTGGCCTTGGCCTCGTTCTGGGTCATGCCCCTGTCATCGTCGAACACCAGGCTGAGACTGGGAGCCCTGAGAACCCGGAGCAGCCAGTTGTCAAGCTGCGGTATCCAAGCGGAGCGTACCTGCGCCTCTCTGTCCTCCGGCACTCGACCAAACTTGCTCCTCGCCAGCATCAGGAAGTCCTCGGTTTTGGCCGTGGCCTCGGCCTGTTCCATGCCATCGTCTGCGACTACCTCATAGGCTACGGCCATAATCTCTTCGACCAACGGCTTCGATGCCACTTTGTCCGACGTCTCCATGGTCTCCTCCATCACTTCCGGTCCTGCGACGCCCATAATCGCTGTCGGGCAACTACGGCAGTCTCAGCGATTCTGTGCTTACCCTCAGCACGGCTGCCAGTTCGCAGAACCATCTAGTCGGTGCGCTTGCCGCTGCCGTTGAACACCGCCTCGATGTCGGGCGCGGCATACAGGCGATCAAGCCAGTCATCGACCTGCTCCTGCGAAGCGTTGCGCACCTGGTCTGCCAAATGGTCAGGGACGCTCTGAAACCGCCTTTCGGCAGCCCGCAGAAATGTCACACTTCGGCCTTCGGCCAGACCTTCGGCCCAAAACATCTCGAATGACGGGTCCATAATCTCCTCCACCATGTCCTGTCCCAGAACGTTCGCAATCGCCTTCTCGATTCGAACGCGCGAAACGCCTTGCTCGGCGAGTGCACCTACAGCATACTGCCTCTGGTTCTTCGTGTAAAGCCCGAGCCCCTCTGCAATATATTCAAGGTCCTTGTCACTCAGCGGCGGTCCGTCACGGGTTCCCCTTGCAACCAGCAGCGGCGCACCCGCCGCCGCGTTCTTGGTGAGTTCCTGCCGGCGAAGGTTCCCCAGGTAGAAGTGGACGACCTTCTCCGCCGTCAGCGTTTCCGCCTTTTCCTCGGGTGTCAGTTTCGCCAGCTCGGCCAGAGATTTCGGGCGGGTCTGCGTCGCCTTCCCGTTCAGTACAATAACGCCATTGAGGATTGGCACTTCGCCCCATGTCGTTACTCCATCTTCCACCAGCTGGCGGGTAAGACGGAACGCGGAGCTGACCACCTGAAGCTCGGCCAGCTTCGTCTTGTCCGACTTGTGCTCATAGGCGCTGACCACGGGCCTCCCGTCGGTGTGCTTTGCCAGCAGGCCCAAATCGGCCTCGTCGATGAGGAAGTCTCCGCCCTCAACGCGAGTGGGAAGCGGGCGGGGATGAAAATTCCTGTCGAGATTCCGGTAGACCACACCCGCCAGCGTGAGGCGAAGCAGCTCCCAAAGGGTATCGGGGAAATTGGCGAGCCAGCGGATGTTGGCATCCCACGGGTGGGCCCTTCTCCTTGGTGGCTTCTCTGTTCCAGCCTGTTCCTGCTCCGGCTGGTTCGACTCGTGTGTCTGTTCTGGCATGGCCATGCCTCCTCTGTCTGGGGTGACGCTTGGCATCGCCGCCCGGCGAATCACTCCGCCGCCGCGGCCATGCTCGTTTGTGCAGTCCACAGAGAATCAAGACGCGACCCGTGTCAAGTTGAAAGAATTTGTAACCGTTCCGAAAAAGATCACGCCATGAGGCAAATCCATATTCTACAACGCGTTAGGGGCAAAAATTTGCCGTTTATCGGGAGGCCATTTTTCCGCCGGGATGACACGCCACTTCGTCACGTTGTCCGGAATCGTGCCTGTGCCGCGACGCGATACCCGCGGATGCCTTGTGACCAATTCGCTCAGACCGTCCGCCACGCCGTCCATCCATGCGCACCCGCGTTCGGTTGGCGCGAGCGCTCGCTATCCGGCACGGGCCCGGCTGTCAAGCGGATGGGGCAGGCGGCCGATTCGCCTGCCGGAGGGATGGGGTTCTACAGGGACTCGGAAAGCAGGCCGAGGGCCGCGTCCACGCTGGCCGGGTTGACCGCCACGCCGTAGTCCTCGGACAGGTGGTCGATGAAGCGCACCAGAATGTCGCCGCCAAGGCTGGCGCGCAGCTGCGGGCGTATGGTTTCGACTTCGCCGTCCACCTCCTCCTCGTCGCCGGGGGTGATCTCGTCGAGCCGCGCCACCAGCGCCTGCCGCGGCGCGCGGGCCTTGCCGGCGAGATGGTCTCCTGTCTCGGCGCGGAACAGGTCGTCAGCCAGATCGCGGGTGAGGACGGGGTCGGGAGAGCGGCGGCGGAACGGCTCGCTGGTCGCCGTCTCCAGCTCCATGGACGCGGCGACATCCTCCAGGCTCTCGCCCGCCTCGACGCGCTCAAGGGCGGAGTCCGCGGCCGCCTCGGTGGCGGCCTCCCATGCCTCGTCCTCGAGGATGCGGACAATTTCCTCGCGGGCCTCGTCGAGCGTCTGGTCGCGGCTCTCGTCAATCGCGTCGACGCGCAGCGCGGCGATGCCGCCGTCGTCAAACTCCAGCAGGTCGAGATCCTCCTCGACCAGCGAATCGAACGCCGCCTCGAGGAAGGCGCGGTCCTGGGGCAGGCCCTCGGCCAGGGCGTCGTCGGCGTCGCGTCCGAAGCGGTCGAGGCCCTCGCGGACGCCCAGCTCGATCTCCATCTCACCGGCGATTTCCTCCAGGCTGAGGCCGGCGGCGCGGCGGTCCTCGATGTCGGCGATGATCTCGGGCATCTGGTCAAGCGCGGTTTCGAGGGCGAGGGCGCCGGCGATCTCCTCCCGCACCTCGTCGAACGGCCGCTCGCTGGCCTCCGCGGCCGCCACCACCTCCAGCGCCGCCCAGCCGAAGGGCGTCCGCGCGGGTCCGGCGGGTCCGGGCTCGGTGACCGCGAAGGCGGCCTCGGCGATGGTCTCGCTAAGGTCCTCGCGCAGCGCTTCGCCCAGATCCACCTCCGTTTCGGTGAGGCCCATCTCGCCGGCGATGGTCAGCAGGCTGACGTCCTCGCCCAGCCGGTCCAGCGCCTCCTGGGCCTCCTCCTCGGTCTCGAACACGATCTGCCGCAGGGTGCGCGTGGCGGGGGTGCTGTAGAGGTCGAGCTGGGACTGGTAGTACTCTTCGGCCTCTTCGTCGCTCACCGACTCGGCGTCGGCCAGGCTGTCGGGACTAACCCATATGTACGTCAGGCCGCGGCGCTCCGGGGTGCGGAAGTTGTCCTGGTTCTCGTCGAGGTAGCTGGCGATCGCCTCCTCCTCGGACGGGGCGGGGGCTTCGATCTTGTCCTCCTCGATCAGCAGGTAGGTGATGGTGCGGTTCTCAAGGCCGCGGAGGATGTACTGCCGGTAGGCTGCCTCGGGGGCTGCCGTGCCGGCGGCGACCGCCGACGTTAGATGCCTGCGCACCAGGTCCCTGCGGACGCTGGCCTCGAACTCCTTCTGCGACATGCCGACGCGGGCGATCTGGCTGGCGTACACGGCCGGGTCGAACCGGCCGCCGGCGTCCTGAAAGGCGGGCAGGGAGGCGATGGCCTCCGACACCGCGTCGTCGGGCGCCGAGAGTCCGAGGTCGACTGTGGCCTGGTTGACGGCCGCCCGGCGGGTGAGCTCCGCCAGCACCGTTCCGTCTATGCCCCGCTCGAGGGCCTCGGCGACGCTGAGCCTGCCGCCTTCGCCGGACGCCTGGTCGACGGCCGCCTGGAAGGCGTTGAGGAACACGTTGGCGGAGACCTCCTGGTCGCCCACCGTCGCCACCGTCTGGCTGGCCCGGTTGATGAAGACGTCGCCCACGCCCCAGACGGCGAAACTGGCCACCAGCAGGGCGATCATCAGCTTCGCCAGCCAGGAGCGCACCATGTTGCGCATTCGGTTGAGCATGGCCGCGTCTCCTCAATCTTCCTGCGGTTCAGGCGGCCCCTGCGGCCCCGGAGCATTGGAGACCTCTCCGCCGCCGTTCTCTTCGCGCTCGCCGACGACCCGGGCGACGCCCACCACCCGCTCGTTTTCGGCGATTCGCAGAAGGCGCACGCCTCCCGCCGTCCGGCCCTGCAGGGAGACGCCGCTGGCGGGAATGCGAATGGTCTGGCCAGCGTCGGTCATCAGCAGAATCTCGTCGTCCTCGTCGACGGTGAAGGCGGCGACGACGGTGCAGTCGGACAGAATTTTGCGGCTGCGGTCAAGCGGCATGCTGGCCACGCCCTGGCCGCCGCGGCCCTTGGCGCGGAACTCGTGGCTGGAGACCCGCTTGCCCGCGCCCGCCGCGTCGACGAACAGCAGCGTCCGCTCGGAGTCGGCGAGGTCCGCCATGCCGGCCTCTACCGTCTCGCCGGCGCGGCGCGCCTTAAGGTAGGCGGCCGCCCTGTCTGCCTCGCCGGGGATGGAGGGCAGCACCGCCATGGACACCACGGCGTCGTCGCCGGAGACTTTCATGCCGCGCACGCCCATGGACGCCCGGCCCTGGAAGCTGCGCAGGACGGAGACCGGGAAGCGAATCGAGCGGCCCTCGGCCGCCGTCAGCATGATGTCGTCGTCCTCGCCGCAGACCGCCGCGTCCACCAGCCGTACGCCCGGCTCCAGCTTCATGGCGATGAGGCCGTTGGCGCGGATGTTGGCGAAGGCGGACAGGGGATTGCGGCGCACCCGCCCCGAAGAGGTGGCGAGGACGATCTGCAGGCTGTCCCACTCCTCTCGCGGCGTATCGATGGGCAGCATGGTGCCGACGGTGACGCCCTGCTCGACGGGCAGGAGGTTGACCAGCGCCTTGCCGCGTCCGGTGCGCGGTCCCTGCGGCAGCCGCCAGACGGGCAGCTGGTAGACCATGCCGTCGGTGGCGAAGAACAGCACCGGGGTGTGGGTGGTGGCGGCGAACACCCGCGTCACGGCGTCCTCCTCCTTGGTGGCCATCCCCATCAGGCCCTTGCCGCCGCGGGCCTGCGAGCGGTAGTCGTCGAGCGGCGTGCGCTTGACGTAGCCGTCGGCGGTGACGGTCACCACCATGTCCTCGACCTCGATCAGGGCCTCGTCCTCGATCTCCTCCTCGTCCACCTCCAGCACCTCGGTGCGGCGCGGCTCGCCGTGGGCCTCGCGCAGGGCGCGCAGCTCGTCGGCGACGATGCCCCGCACGCGCTCCCTTGAAGAGAGGATGTCGAGCAGGTCGCGGATGCGGGCGCCCAGCTCGGCCAGCTCCGAGGTGATCTCCTCGCGGCCCAGCCCGGTGAGCCGCTGCAGGCGCAGCTCGAGCACCGCCTTGACCTGGGCCTCCGACAGCTGGATGCCGCCTTCGTCGATGGCGATGCCGGCGGCGGGCTGCTCGGGGTCGTCGATCAGCTGCAGGTAGGGGGCGATGCGGGCGGCTTCCCAGCGGCGCTCGCGCAGCGCGGCGCGGGCGGCGGCCGCGTCAGGGGCGGCGCGAATCAGCGCCACCACCTCGTCGATGTTTTCCACCGCCACCGCCAGGCCGCACAGCACGTGGGCGCGGTCGCGGGCCTGGGCGAGATCATGGGCGGCGCGCCTCGACACGACCGTCTCGCGGAAGGCGAGGAACTCCTCCAGATAGGTGCGCAGGTCGAGGCGCTCGGGGCGCATGCCGACGAGGGCGATCATGTTGGCGGCGAATCGGGTCTGCATGCGGGTGAAGCGGTGCAGCTGGTTGCGCACCACCTCGGGGGTGGCGTCGCGGCGCAGGTCGATCGCCACCCGCACGCCCTGGCGGTCCGATTCGTCGCGCACCTCGGCGATGCCCTCGACGCGGCGCTCGCGGGCGAGGGAGGAGATTTCCTCCACCAGCCGGGCCTTGTTCACCTGGAAGGGGACCTCGTCGATGATGATCGCGCTGCGACCGCCGCGGCCTTCCTCGATGCGCGACTTGGCCCGCAGCAGAATGGAGCCGCGCCCGGTGCGGTAGAGCTCGCGGCATCCCAGCCGCCCGACGATCTGGCCGCCGGTGGGAAAGTCCGGTGCCGGCATGCGCTCCATCAGCGTCTCCATGGAGACGTCGGGGTCCTCGATCATGGCCAGTGCGGCGTCGATGGCCTCGCCGAGATTGTGGGGCGGTATGCGGGTGGCCATACCGACGGCGATGCCTTCGGCGCCGTTGACCAGCAGGTTGGGGATGCGGGCGGGCAGCACGGTCGGCTCGCGGTCCTGGCCGTCGTAGTTGTCCTGGAAGTCGACGGTGTCGCGGTCGATGTCGGTGAGCATCGCCGCCGCCGCCTGGGCGAGACGGATCTCGGTGTAGCGCATGGCGGCAGGCTCGTCGCCGTCGAGGGAGCCGAAGTTGCCCTGGCCGTCGAGCAGCGGCAGCCGCATGGAGAAGGGCTGGGCCAGCCGCACCAGGGCGTCGTAGACGGCGTTGTCGCCGTGGGGGTGGTAGCGGCCAATGACGTCGCCGACGACGCGCGCCGATTTGCGGTAGGGCCGGTTCCACAGGTATCCGCCCTCGTGCATGGCGAACAGAATCCGCCGGTGCACCGGCTTGAGGCCGTCGCGCAGGTCGGGGATCGCCCGCGCCACGATGACGCTCATGGCGTAGTCGAGATAGCTGCGCCGCATCTCGGCGACGATGGAGACCGACGGCGTCACGCCGTGGCGCTCCAGTTCTTCAATGTCTGCGGACAAGGCCAGCAACCGGTTGTTTGGAGAGTCGGTGGGTGTCTCGAAAACGGGCGTCTCGAAAGCGTGCATACTGTAGCCGCCTCGGGGCGCCCGCGGCAAGTGCGGGAGATGTACCGATGGCCAAGTCCGCTCCCCTGCTAGACGACATGGAGGCGACCGCCGCCAGCGACGGAGACGGCGAGGCGAAGTCCCGGAGGGCAAAGCCGGCGGCCAAACCCAAGGCAGGCGGCGGCGCCAAAGGCGGCGCCGAGAAAGGTGGCTCCGGGCGCGGGGCCGCGGGCCGCGGCGATTCGCACGAGCAGAGCGTGGAGTCGCTCGACGCCGCGGCGGCCAGCCGGGAGCTGGAGCGACTCGCCAGGGAGATGGCCCGCCACGACGAGGCGTACTACGTACATGACTCGCCGCTGATTGACGACGCGGCCTATGACGCGCTGCGCCGGCGCAACGAGGCCATCGAAAGGCGCTTCCCAGATCTGGTGCGCTCCGATTCGCCGTCGCTGAAGGTGGGGGCGGCGCCGGCGGCCGGCTTTGGCACGGTGCGCCACAGCGTGCCGATGCTGTCGCTGCAGAACGCGTTTACCGACGCCGACGTGGAGGAGTTTGAGGGACGGGTGCGCCGCACCCTGAATCTCAAGGAGGAAGAGACCGTACGCCTGCGCGTCGAGGAGAAGCTGGACGGCCTGTCGCTGTCGCTGCGCTACGAGTCGGGCCGCCTGGTGCGCGCCGCCACCCGCGGCGACGGCAGCGAAGGGGAGGACGTGACCGCCAACGCCGCGTACATCCCGGACATACCGCAGCGGCTGGAATGGGACGCGCCGAAGGTGTTGGAGGTGCGCGGCGAGGTGTACATGGACTATCCCGCTTTCGACGCGCTCAACGAGAAGGTGACGGAGGAGAACGAGCAGCGGATGCAGCGGCTGCTGGAGAAGTACGAAGAGCGTCTGGCAAAGCCCGGCGCCGACCGGGCGGAGATCGAGGCGAAGCGGGACGGGGCGGTCGAGACCGAGCGGAAGGCGGCGGCGAACCGCTACTACAAGAATCCCCGCAACGCCGCGGCCGGCACGCTGCGGCAGAAGGACCCCGCCGCCACCGCCCGCGTGCGGCTGAGTTTCGCGGCCCACGGCTGGGGCGAGCTGTCGGAGGATCTGGCCGACACCCAGAGCGGGGCGATGGAGGCGATCGCGGGCCTTGGGTTTCCGGTCAACCGCGGCGAGACGGTGGAGGGCTGGCAGGCGGCGGCGGCCTACCATCGCCGGGCGGAGGCGGCACGCGCCGACGTCCCCTACGACTACGACGGCACCGTGTGCAAGGTGGAGCGCCTCGACTGGCAGGGTCGTCTGGGGACAGTGTCGCGGGCGCCGCGCTGGGCGGTGGCATGCAAGTTTTCCGCCGAGGAGGCGTCGACCCGGGTGCGCGCCATCGACATACAGGTGGGGAGGACCGGAGCGCTCACGCCGGTGGCGCGGCTCGAGCCGGTGACGGTGGGCGGCGTGGTGGTGTCCAACGCCACCCTGCACAACGAGGATTTCATCCGCGGCATTGGCGCCGACGGCGAGCCCGTCCGCGACGGAACCGACATACGGGCGGGCGACCGCGTGACTATCCGCCGCGCCGGCGACGTCATACCGCAGGTGCTGCGGGTGGACCTGAAGGCGCGTCCCAAGGGGAGCCGCCGCTTCGCGTTTCCCGAGGCGTGTCCGGTCTGCGGCGCGGCGGCGGTGCGCGAGGACGGCGAGGCGGTGCGCCGCTGCACGGCGGGGCTGGACTGCGAGGCGCAGGCGAAGGAGGCGCTCAAGCACTTCGTGGAGCGCGACGCGGCCGACATAGAGGGCTTGGGCCCGCGGCAGATCGAGGAGTTCTGGGAGCGCGGCTGGGTGCGGCAGCCCGCCGACATCTACCGCCTGCAGGAGCGGTGCGGGGAGGGCAGCGAGACGCCGCTCTCCAGCCTCGACGGATGGGGGGCGCTGTCGGCGGCCAACCTCTTCGCGGCCATCGAGGCGCGGCGCAGGATTCCCTTGGACCGTTACGTCTATGCGCTGGGCATCCGGCGAATCGGCGAGACGCTGGCCGGCAAGCTGGCAAGAAGCTTCGGCGGCTGGCAGGCGCTGCGGGAGAAGGTCGAGGCGGCGGCGGACCCCGACAGCGAGGCCCGGGCGGAGATCCTGGCCATCGACGGCGTGGGCAAGGAGGATGTTGGCGGACTGGTGGAGTACTTCGCGCATCCGGCCAGCCGCAGCCGTCTGGACGCCCTGGAGGCGGCCGGAGTCGAGGCGCTGCCGCCGCCCGAGCCGCCCTCCGTCGATTCGCCGGTGGCCGGCAAGAAGGTGGTGTTTACCGGCACGCTGTCGGAGATGACCCGCAAGGAGGCGAAGATACGGGCCGAGGCGCTGGGCGCCCAGGTGCTGCTGTCGCTGTCCGCCAGCGCCGACTATCTGATCGCCGGCGAGAAGCCGGGGTCCAAGGTGCGCCGCGCCGCGGAGCTCGGCGTCCAGGTGCTAAGCGAGGAAGAGTGGCTAGCATTGGCGCAGGCCTGAAGGGGCCGCGGCGGAACGCAGGCAAGCTGGAGCGAACACATGCCCAAACCATCCCTCAAGTCTTTTCCGGTCTCCTGGGACCAGCTGCACCGCGACGCGCGGGCGCTCGCATGGCGGCTGGCCGGCAAGGGGCCCTGGCGGACCATCGTTGCGATCACGCGGGGCGGCCTGGTGCCGGCGGCGATCGTCGCCCGCGAGCTGGAGATACGGCTCATCGACACGGTCTGCGTCGCCACCTACGACTACCAGACACGCGGCGAGGTCAACGTCATGAAGGAGGTGGCGGACGAAGGGTCGGACGTGCTGGTGGTCGACGACCTGGTGGACACCGGCACGACCATGAAGGCGGTGCGCGAGATGCTGCCCAACGCCCATGTGGCGACCGTCTACGCCAAGCCGGACGGCCAGCCGATGGTGGACACCTACATCACCGAGGTCAGCCAGGACACGTGGATCTACTTCCCGTGGGACATGGATCTGCAGTTCGTGGCGCCCATCGCCAAGGCGGACAGCTAGGGGAATTGTCCGTTTGCGACATAGGCGCGTTGCGCGCTTGACAGGCTGTCGCGATGAGTCTATGGTCCCGCCACCCAGGCTGGCAGGGGTGTCGGCCGCACAGCGCAGACCAGCGCGTTCTCAAGTGGAGGATTTCATGAGCGACAGTATGACAATCAACGGCAAGCCGTTGCATCCAGCGGTAGAGCAGCTCGCGGAGGCGGTCAGCCTCAGGCAGTTCGGCCGGCGCGAGTTTATCGCCGCGGCGACAGCTCTTGGCGTAACGGCGGCGGGAGCCTACTGGCTTCTGGGGTCGAGGCAGCCCGCTCCGGTAGGGGGCGGCGCGTTTCGCCAGGGCGGTACGATGCGCATCCAGACCGAGGTGCGCACGCTCAAGGACCCAAGGACCTACGACTGGAGCCAGATGGCCAACTACACCCGCGGCTGGCTCGAGTATCTGGTGCAGTACAACCGCGACGGCACCATCGAGGGCAAGCTGCTGGACAGCTGGGAGATCAGCGACGACGCGACCGAGTACACGCTCAACGTCCGCAAGGGGGTGACGTGGAACAACGGCCAGCCGTTCACGGCGGAGGACGTGGCCCTGATCATCGAGCAGTGGGCGGACCTGAACGTGGAGGGCAACTCCATGGCCGCCCGCATGGGGTCGCTGGTGGACGACAGCACCAAGACTCTGCGGGCAGGAGGCGTCGAGGTGGTCGACAGCCATACCGTCAAGCTCAACACAAGCTTTCCGGACATCACCCTGATCGTCGGTATGGCGGACTATCCGGCCGCCGTCTACCACCACTCGATGAGGGGCGACCCGCTGGACAATCCCGTCGGCACCGGCCCATACCTGCCGGGCGAGTACGAGGTGGGCGTGAAGGCGGTCCTCCAGCGCAACAGCGACCACAACTGGTGGAGAGGGGATGGCGGAGCGTTCATCGATACGTACGAGTATCTCGACTACGGCACCGAGCCGGCGCAGTGGATGTCGGCGATCGAGGCGGACGAGGTGGACGTCATCTACGAGAACGTCGGCGACTTCATCGATGTCGCCAACAATCTGGGCTGGGTGGAGTCGGACGCCGTTACGGCGGCGACGGTGGTCATCCGGCCCAACCAGGATGCCGAGGTAGACGGAAAGAAGATCTACGCCGACCGCAACGTCCGCAAGGCGCTGCAGCTGGCGGTGGACAACCAGCCGCTGCTCGAGCTTGGAATTTCCGGGCGGGGCACGATCGCGGAGAACCATCACGTCTGCCCGATCCATCCGGAGTACGCGGAGCTGCCTCCGCTTGAGGTCGACCCAGCCAAGGCGAAGCAGATGATGGACGCGGCGGGGCTCGGCGATTTCGAGCATGAGCTGATCTCCATCGACGACGACTACCGGCGCAACTCCAGCGACGCGGCGGCGGCCCAGCTGCGCGCCGCGGGCATCAAGGTCAAGCGCACCATCCTGCCTGGCAGCACGTTCTGGAACGACTGGGCGAAGTATCCGTTCAGCTGCACCAACTGGAACATGCGTCCGCTGGGCGTGCAGGTGCTGGCGCTGGCCTACCGCAGCGGCGAGGCGTGGAACGAGACCGGCTTCAGCAACGCCGAGTTTGACAGCACGCTTGAGCAGGCACTGGGCGTCGCGGATGTCGAGAAGCGCCGCGAACTCTCGAAGAGGCTTCAGACCATCATGCAGGAGGAGGGCGTGACCATCCAGCCGTACTGGCGGTCGCTGTATCGGCACTACCGTCCCGGCGTCGTCAACGCCGAGATGCATCCGACCTTCGAGACTCACATTCTCGACTACGCGTGGTCGGACAGCGCGACCAGCTGATCCATGCGGGCGGGGGCCTGGCACCCCCGCCCGTTAACCTATGCCAATTCTTCACAATTGCTGTTTTCCAACCGGGCGGGCGCCCGGCGGTAAAGGGCAGGGCGAGGCGTCAGTCTGATGCTTCTGTTTCTCGCCAGACGACTGGGCGTGATGGCCCTGACCGTCCTCTGCCTTTCTGCGGTGGTTTTCTTCCTGACAAACCTGCATCCCAATCTTGAGAAGCTGGCGAAGACCCAGGGAAACAACCGCATGACCGACGCGCAGGTGGTCACCTGGCTGGAGAACCACGGCTACGCCCGGCCCTGGATCGTGCGCTACGGCGAATGGCTGGGACTCGCCCCGGGCTGGCAGCACGTCGACTCGGATGGAGTAGTGAGCGGGCGGTGCATACGGCTTGGCGCGCCCGCCGTCGAGGAAAACCAATACTGCGGCGTACTGCAGGGTACCTTTGGGTGGTCGACGGTGTTCAGGGAAACCGTCGGCGAGGTGATTCTGCGCAAGCTGGGACTGACCGGCATCCTCATGTGGTGGGTGATGGTGGTCATGGTGCCCACCGCCCTGGTGGTTGGCGTCATGGCGGGCATGCGCGAAGGCACCCGGCTCGACCGCTCGCTGTCCACCTTCTCGATCGCCACGACGGCGACGCCCGAGTACGTGTCGGGCGTCATCATGATCGTGGTGTTTTCCAGCTCGATCGTCGGCCTCAAGTGGTTCAAGGGGTCGGCGGCCTCGGCCATGGACGAGGTCACCTTCGTCAACTTCACGCTGCCGGTCATGACCATGGCGCTCTACGGCATGGGCTACATCGCCCGCATGAGCCGCGCCTCCATGGCGGAGGTCATGACCGCGCAGTACATCCGCACCGCCCGGCTCAAGGGCGTCAAGTTCAGCAGCGTCGTGATTCGCCACGCGCTGCGCAACGCCCTGATCGCTCCGTTTACGGTGATCATGCTCCAGTTTCCGTGGCTGCTCACCGGGGTGGTGATCGTCGAAACGCTTTTCAACTACAAGGGATTCGGCTGGACTCTGGTGCAGGCGGCGACTGGCAACGACGTCGAGCTGCTGCTGGGATGCTCGGTGGTGGCCGTTATCGTGGTGCTGGTAACGCAGCTGATTTCGGACGTAGGCTACGTCTACCTCAATCCGCGAATCAGGGTGACCTGAGGGGAGCGGGTTCATGGAGGAGCTTGGCTGGGGACAGATTTTTCTGCAGGCGCTGATTCGGTTCTGGCCCGTCTGGATCGCCATGGCGGCGGTGTACGCCGTTTCGATCCGGTACCGCAGCCGCCTAGGGCTGTACGGACGTCTCTTCGACAGCCGGGTGGGGCTGATCGGTTTCGGCATCGTCCTGTTCTGGTTTCTCACGGCGATCTTCGCCGACCTGATCGCCATTCACGATCCGCTCCAGCAGATCTCCGGCCTCAAGAACAAGCGCCCCGGCGCCCCGGTGCCGGGCGCGGACACCTATTTCCTGTTCGGCGGCGACCATCTCGCCCGCGACGTGTTCTCGCGCATGGTGCACGGCTCGCGCACCGTGCTTGCCATCGCCCCGGCCGCCACGACCTTCGCCTTCATGGTGGGCATTACCCTCGGCCTGCCCGCCGGCTACTACGGAGGGCGGCTCGACACGGTGCTGACCTTTCTGGCCAATCTCGTTCTGGCGTTCCCGGTCATCCTGCTGTTCTACCTGCTGGTCACGCCCGAAATCCGCTCGACCGGCGTGCCCATCTATCTGGCTGGCGTGCTGTTCCTGTTCCCGATAATTTTCTTCTCCATGCTGTTCATATCGCGGTTCCTCGAGCAGCCGACCAAGCTGGTCTTCTATCTCGTTCCCACGCTGGTCCTCGGCTTCTGGGCCTACACCGGCCTGGCCTTCAACTCGGACCCGCTCGGCGTGTTCTATATGGACCCCAACCTTCTCAACATCTTCGTCTCGGTGGTCTTCGTAAACTCGCCGACCGTGTTCCGCATCGTCCGCGGCATAACTCTCGACATCAAGACCCGCGACTACGTGGCGGCGGCGCAGACCCGCGGAGAGGGGCCATGGTACATCATGCTGTGGGAGGTGCTGCCCAACGCCCGCGGGCCGCTGATCGTCGATTTCTGCCTGCGCATCGGCTACACCACCATCCTGCTGGGCACGCTGGGCTTCTTCGGCCTCGGCGTCAGCCCGGAGAGCCCGGACTGGGGCCTGACCATCAACGAGGGCCGCAAGCTGCTCTCCATCTACCCCCATCCGGCCCTGCCGCCGGCCCTGTCGCTGATGAGTCTGGTGCTGGGCCTCAACCTGCTCGCCGACGGGCTGCGCGAGCAGTCGCTGAAGGACTGAGACCATGAGCGGCGACCCCATCCTCGAAATCGACCGGCTGTCGATCAGCTTCTTCACCCG
The DNA here is from genome assembly GCA_964586735.1 of uncultured Rhodobacterales bacterium. Classification (GTDB taxonomy): domain Bacteria; phylum Pseudomonadota; class Alphaproteobacteria; order Rhodobacterales; family CAZPXZ01; genus CAZPXZ01. Next base: position 62,713 of record CAZPIN010000125.1, read on the forward strand.
CGCTGGCGAAATCCCGGCGGTGATGGACTTCTCCTGCACGGTGCAGCCGGGCGAGGCGATGGGACTGGTGGGCGAGTCGGGATGCGGCAAGTCGACGGTGGCTTTGGGGGTGATGCGCGACCTGGGGGCCAACGGCAAGATCGTCGACGGCACCATCAAGTTTCAGGGCCGCGACATGGGCACCCTGTCGGAGGACGAGCTGCGGGACATTCGCGGATCGAAGATCGCCATGATCTACCAGGAGCCCATGGCCTCGCTCAATCCGGCCATGAAGATCGGCAACCAGCTGATCGAGGTGCCGATGATCCACGAGGGGGCGACGCTCGAGGAGGCCCGCAAGCTGGCGCTGGAAATGATCGAGGCGGTGAAGCTGCCCGACCCCGAGCGCATCTACAAGTCTTTCCCGCACCAGCTGTCGGGCGGCCAGCAGCAGCGAATCGTCATCGCCATGGCGCTGATGTCCAAGCCGGCGCTGCTGATTCTCGACGAGCCGACGACGGCCCTCGACGTTACGGTGGAGGCGGGCATCGTCGAGCTGGTGCGCAGCCTCGGCAAGGACTTCGGCACGTCGATGCTGTTCATCTCCCACAACCTTGGACTGGTGCTGGACGTGTGCGACCGCATCTGCGTGATGTATTCGGGCGAGGCGGTGGAGACGGGGGCCATCGGCGAGGTGTTCGACCACATGCGCCATCCCTATACCCAGGGCCTGATGCGCTCGATTCCGCTGCCGGGGGCCGACAAGAACCTGCGCCCGCTGGTGGCCATACCGGGCAACTTCCCGCTGCCCCACGAGCGTCCGCCGGGCTGCAACTTCGGCCCCCGCTGCGACTACTTCGTGGCCGGTCGCTGCGACGCGGGCGACATCCCGATGGCGACGCTGCCGGACCGCGAGCGGCACGAGACCCGCTGCATTCGCTGGAACGAGATCGACTGGGAGGGCGAGATCAAGGCCGCCGCCACGACGGAGGCGACCGAGCCCGGCAAGGTGGTGCTCAAGGCGGTGGACCTCAAGAAGCACTACCAGATATCCGCCAGCGCCCTGTTTGGCGGCGGCGAGCAGAGGGTGGTCAAGGCCAACGAGGCGGTGTCGCTGGAGATGCGCGAGGCCGAGACCCTGGCGCTGGTGGGCGAGTCGGGATGCGGCAAGTCGACGCTGGCCAAGGTGCTGCTGGGCCTGGAGACGGCGACCGACGGCGAGGTGACCCTCGACGGCAAGCCCATCCAGGCCAGCCCGGTCGAGGAGCGCGACACCCGCACGGTGGCCTCCATACAGATGGTGTTTCAGAACCCGTTCGACACGCTCAACCCGTCGCATTCGGTGGGCGGGCAGATCCGCCGGGTGCTGGAAAAGTTCCGCATCGGCAAGAACGGCCAGGAGCGCGAGCAGCGGGTCATGGAGCTGCTGGACCTGGTCAAGCTGCCCCGCGAGTTCGCCAAGCGCATGCCGCGGCAGCTGTCGGGCGGCCAGAAGCAGCGCATCGGCGTGGCGCGGGCGTTCGCCGGCGAGCCGCGGGTGGTTGTGGCCGACGAGCCGGTTTCGGCCCTCGACGTCTCGGTGCAGGCGGCCGTCACGGACCTGCTGATGGAGATCCAGCGCACCAGCCGAATCACCATGCTGTTCATAAGCCACGACCTCTCGCTGGTGCGCTATCTGGCGGACCGGGTGATGGTCATGTATCTGGGCCACGAGATGGAGATCGGCAGCACCGACCAGGTGTTCGCGCCGCCCTACCACCCTTACACCGAGGCGCTGCTGTCGGCGGTGCCGATTCCAGACACCCATGTGCAGCGCAAGCGCATCGTGCTGGAGGGCGACATACCCTCGGCGATCGACCCGCCGCCCGGCTGCCCCTTCCAGACCCGCTGCCCCCACAAGCACAAGGTGGGC
>CAZPIN010000126.1:0-10391 GCA_964586735.1 uncultured Rhodobacterales bacterium
CTCCGGCGGCGAGAACATCTCGTCCATCGAGGTGGAGGAGGCGCTGTACCAGCATCCGGCTGTGGCACTGGCGGCGGTGGTGGCAAAGCCGGACGAGAAGTGGGGCGAGACGCCCTGCGCCTTCGTCGAGCTGGCGGCCGGCGCGGAAGCGGGGGAGGAGGAGATGATCGCCTGGTGCAGGGAGAGGCTGGCGGGTTTCAAGTGCCCCAAGCGGGTGGTGTTTGGCGAGATGCCCAAGACGTCGACCGGCAAGATCCAGAAGTACCAGTTGCGTGAAAGGGCGAAGGCACTAGGCTAAGGCGGGCTGCGGCGTTGCGTGCGCCGCGTACTGTTGGCGGTCGTTTGATGCTGCAGCGGCGTGTGCGGTTGCGGCGTCTTTCGCACAGGGTTAGAGTGATTGTGGTGGCAGGGCATCGGCATCGGACGCCATGCGCGCAGCGGGGCTGCTTTTGCGGCGGCGGAACCTTGCACTGCCTGAAACAGTCCAGACGAAGGATACTGGCATGGTAGAAGCACTTCAGGGCGGCGCAGCCGCGCGCCCGGGACAGCAAGGAGCCGATGCCGCTGCGGCACGGAGAGCGTCGGCTGCGGAAGCGGCGAATACGCCGTCAGGACTTTGGGGGAAGATGGCCTCCGCGCTTCGCGTCCGTCCAGCGGCACTGTGGGCGGGCATGATACTGGCGGCGGTGGTTGGTGCTGGTCCGGCCCAGGGCCAGACGGTCTTAATTGACACAATCAATGACGATCCCCACAATCAAGGCGTTGATTTTGGAGACGCGCTGGCGCAGGCGTTTACAACCGGCAATCAATCAGGGGGATATGCGCTCGGCAGCATTGAGTTTGAGGTGTGGTTTGCTGCACCAGACACTACTGTTAATGTGACACTACGGGCAGATAGCTCAGGGTCGCCGGGCGATGTGCTTCATACGCTGAGTGGAACTCTACCAACTATAGCCGGAGGTGCAAATCAGATTGTGGCATTTAGTGCAGGGACTGGTGGTTACACGCTGGATGCCGGGACTACATACTTCGTAGTGTATGAGCACCATAATGTTAGATCTACACTTGAAATTGCAGGCGGAAATTCCAACACGGCTGCCATCGTGGCGAGAGCGGACACCGACTGGGTATTGCGGGGGGTGATGCAGCGGCGAACGGAGAGAATGGGGTCATTCTCAAATTTTTCAGGAAGATACCTGAAGTTTCGTCTCAACGAAGCATTCAACCCGGGTAAGCCAGAGATAACAGGCACGGCCACAAACGGCCAGGTCCTGATGGCCGCGCCAGGGAACATTGACGACGAAGATGGGCTGACTTCACCCACATACACTTACCAGTGGCTGCGGGCGAATGGAGATGAATCGGATGAGGCCGAGATTGACGGGGCGACATCGAGCACCTACACGCTGACCGAGTTTGACGTCAACAAGAAAGTTCGGGTTAGGGCGAGTTTCACGGACGATGGAAGCAATTCCGAGACCCGAACCAGCGACTTCTATCCATCTACAGGCACTGTCGCCCCCCAAAGCGGCGTGACATCGGGGCCCAATACGGCCCGCTGCACTATTGGCTTTACTTCGACTCCGAATCCCCCCACTCGCAACACCATCATAACCGCCAGCGTAAGCGACTGCGCAGACCCGGCGGACGGGCTTCCCCAGATATTGACTTTGTCATACCAATGGCAAAGGATTGTGCCAGGGTCAACTCCCGTGGACGTGGGTTCTGCAGTCTCTGAGTACCGGCCGGAAGTGATCGATGTAGGGAATGCTGTCCAGGTCGTGGTCAGTTTCATGGATTCCAACGGAAACTCAGAATCGGTTACATCATCTCGTTACCCGGCGACAGGTACTATCGTATCCGACAACTCGCTTGCCACTGGCAAGCCTTTAATACAAGGTACTGCCCGTGTTGGCGAAACCCTGACCGCCACTACGGGAGATGTTGCCGATGCAAGCACTGTGGTATGGACGAGTTTTGTTTTCCAGTGGCAGCGGGAGAACGCGGCGGGAGACTCTTGGGAGGACATTGCGGGCGCGAGCGTCACGGCAACCAGCCAAAGCAGCACTTCAACGTACACCCTTGACTCTGCCGATGAGGGTAGAAGGATTCGGGTGCGGGGAAGATTCTTTGATAGCATAGAGTATCCAGAAGAGGTGTTCAGCGATCCCACAGCCGCCGTAACTGCAGCCAGCAATAACGTTCCCGCTGGTATGCTTGCGGTAACTGGTACAGCCCAAGTGGGGCAAACGCTGACGGCTGCAGCGGGAACGGTCAGCGATGGCGACAATATTCAGTGGAACATCTTCGTTTACCAGTGGCAGCGAGAAAACGCGGCGGGAGACGATTGGGAGGACATCGCGGGCGCAAGCACTACGGCAACCAGCCAAAGCAGCACTTCGATGTACACGCTTGTCGCTGGCGATTTGGACAGAAGGATTAGGGTGCGCGGAAACTACACCGATGGCTCCAGCACTATGGAGGAGGTGTACAGCAATCCTACGGCCGCCGTAGTCACAGACAACAATCCGCCTGTTGGTTTGTCCGCTATTGTGGGCACGGCAAGCGTGGGACAGGACTTGAGGGCTGACACAAAGGGAATCCGCGACCCGGATGGCCCGGCAAGTCTGGCCTTTAATTACCAGTGGCTACGAGCCGATGGTACTGGGCAGTCCCAGATTGATGCTGCGGTTTCGATATCAGGAGCAATGGTTGCGACCTACACCCTTGTTGATGCAGACCAAGGCAAGCATATACTGGTGCGAGTAACCTTCACCGACGGTGAAAGCAATAGAGAAACCTTGACTAGCGCTCCTACCGTCGCCGTGGCGCAGCGCGGCAACTCCCCTGCCACCGGTTTGGCCATTTCAGGCACGGCTCAGGTTGGTCAGGCACTGTCCGCCGTAACCACGGGCATAACCGATACCGATGGCACTACCATGGCAACTTACGTGTATCAGTGGCAACGGGAAACTTCCGCCAGCACCTGGGTGGACATTGCCACTGCAACTTCGAGCGCCTACACGCTGTTGGCGGCGGACCTGAACCTGCGCATCCGAGTGAGGGTTTCTTTCACTGACGACAACGGTAATTCCGAGGTGCTGTTCAGCGACCCCTCTGCCCGTATCACAGCCGCCAGCACGCCTGTTCCCGTCGTCCCGGCTCCGTCCGGGCCAAGCGAGCTGTCCATCGTGGCGCAGTCAGACCCGGCGGAGGAAGGCGGTCCCGGCGAGACCTCAAATCTTGTTTTCACAGTGAGTCTTGATCCGCCGTCCTCCCAGACGGTGACGGTGGACTTCAGCCACACGGGCGGCACGGCGGCGCCCGGCGTGGACTTCTCGCTTCCTGCCAACAGAACGCTGACCTTCCTGCCGGGCGGTTCTCCGCAGACGGTCACCGCTGTGGTTCGCGGCGACTTTATTCGTGAGCCCACTGAAACGGTCGTTCTGTCTCTCTCCAATCCAACGGGAAGCGCCGAATTGGGGACGGCTTCGGCCACGGGCGAAATCGCAAACCGGACCGCACCGGCCGTACTGAACATTGCAGAGGCGAGTGCCGAGGAGGGCGGCGCGGAACAGCAGACGGTAGTCCGATGCACAGTGGCCATTTCGGCGCCGCTGGGGTACGACGTCACGGTGCAGTACCAGCTGGCGCTAGTCGAAGCATCTGGTTCCGGTGCTTCGGCAAGAAGCGTTAGCGGCAGAGCCTGCAACGCGTTTCCAATCTCCGGAACGACCTCCATCTCCGCTCGCCAGACCCTGCGCGAGGTCGTGGAGGAAATTGGCACAGACTGCCAGCTAAGTGGCGACCTCGCGGTTCTAGTCACGAACATCAGAGCAGCCGGTCAGGAAGCGGTTCCCGATGTGGTGGCGCAGCAGAGCGATACCGGGGCTGCAATTGCGGCTACGGTGGTTTCGAGAGTTCCCACTGGGGACTGGGCAGCCGCCAATGCTATTTCTGGAATTGGGCGTTCAGTCGCCATCGGCATGGTGGATACCGTCTGGAGCCGTGCGGCGGCTCACAGGCACGGCTCCGTGGAGTCTTACGCCAGGCTGGGCAATCGTTCCGTCGCCGTCAGCGCCTTTACGTCCGAGGGAAGCGCTCAGCAGGCGGCACAGGAAATCGCAAGGCTGTTTGGAGTAGAAGCGGTAAATCCCGCATTGGCGACAGACACAGCTGCGTACAGCGATCCGCTTGCCGGTGGCGACTTCGACGAATTCAGAGGATGGGCGGGCGTTCCGGATAGTGATGGCATTGCCAAAGAATCCAGTTTCTCTCTGAGTCTTGGCGGTAGACCGGATGGCATCGGCTCCTTCGTGTTCTGGGGCGGGGGCGGCATCGGCTCCTTCAAGAACGAGCTGGAGGACGATGAGTACCACGACTTGACCATAGATGGCGCCACTGCCACTGGAAACGTAGGGGTCGACTATCAGATGAACGAGAGCGTTGTGCTTGGTCTTGTGGTAAGCCATAGCACGGGCGATGTCGACTACAGTCTGGCCGATGGCGGTCAGGGCACTGGCGAGGTGACTTCCAGCCTGTCCAGCTTGTCGCACTGGCTGCGATGGCAGTTCCAGTCAGGTATGGAAATTTGGGGCGCTGTCGGGTTTGGCACTGGTGCGGCCGAGGTTGGTCATGGCGATGGGAATGGGGACATTAACATTGAAATGCAGATGGCTTCGGCCGGAGCATGGCGGAAGGTCGTGGCCACCGGCGGCGCCGACATAGCGGCCAAGATGGACATACTCTACGCGGCAGTGTCGCCCAGGGGCATGAACTCCAGGGTTAAGGAGGTTGACTCCGACTCAAAGCGTCTCCGCTTGGCACTGGAATTCGGGTCCAGGCACGATTTTGAGGATAGCGGCTGGCTAAATTCCCGAACTGAACTGGGAGCGAGACTCGACGGCAGCGCAGCGGATAGCGGCGCTGGAGTGGACCTGATGACCGAGCTGAGCTACGCCGGCCTCGGACGCGCAATCCAGATGAAGGGAAGAGGCAGCCTTCTCCTGCTCCATCAGCAGGAGGGGTTCGGCGAATGGGGGTTTGGGCTGGAGTTTGCCTATGACCCCGGCGCTGATAGGCGTGGCTTCCAGGTTTCTTTGGAGCCGACCTGGAACGCTTCGCGCTCGAACGTCGCCGATTCCATGTGGAACGTCGATTCCAGCGATGACCTCTCCCTGCCCGCCAACTCCGGTGCAGCGCTACGCGCCCGTCTCGGCTATGGCGTAGATGCTATGTGGGACCGCGCAGCTGCGACTGTGTACGGCGACGTTAAGGGCGAAGAAAAGGAAAGCCGTTTTCGCTTAGGCAGCGAGCTTCGAAAATTGGGCGACCTCCGCATGGACATTTACGGCGAGATGCGGGAGCATCAGGAAGGGGTGGAGCGCTCGGTCATGCTTGAGGGCCGTTTGGGTTTCTGATCATTTCGCTGTCTTGCTGTGGCCGCCGCATAAAGCCCGAGTGTGACTGCCGGCGACAGATGGATGGAAGACTGGCTGACTGCGCTAATCTGATGACGAACTTCAAGGTGGCGCGGGGTATCTTTATTGGAGTACTGGACGCCGATGGCGGACTCCATGCAGTCACAAGGATGGGCATAGCCTCTGCCGCTAACTCCGGCAATCCCCGAGGCGCGCCTAAGCGATCAGAGACTGCCCGTCTTCAAACTGCAATGCGTGGAGGCGTGCGTACAGGCCATCCTGCGATGCCAGCTCGCCGTGCGTGCCGGCCTGCGCAACCTGGCCATCGTCCAGGACATAGATTTTGTCGGCGCCGCGCACCGTAGCCAGGCGGTGGGCGATGACAATCGAGGTGCGCTCGCGCATCAACGTTGCCAGCGCCACCTGCACCTGCGCTTCCGATTCGGCGTCAAGCGACGATGTAGGCTCGTCGAGCAGCAGAATGGGGGCGTCGCGCAGCAGGGCGCGGGCGATGGCGAGTCGCTGGCGCTGGCCGCCGGACAGGGTGATGCCGCGCGACCCCAGCACGGTGTCGTAGCCGTCGGCGAGATCCTTGATGAAATCGTGGGCGTTGCCCGCCTTGGCCGCCTCGACGATTTTCTCGTCGTTGGCGTCGGCGCTGCCTAGGCGGAGGTTCTCGCGGATGGTGCCCTCGAACAGAAACGGATCCTGGGTGACGAGGGCGATCTGGTCGCGCAGCGAGCGCTCGGTTACCTCGCGTATGTCCTGGCCGTCGATGAGCACGGTGCCGGAGTCGGGCAGGAAAAACCGCTCGATCAGGGACACCACCGTCGTCTTTCCGGCGCCCGACCCGCCCACCAGCGCCGTGACCTTGCCCGCTTCGGCGATGAGCGAGACTCCCCGCAGCACGGGCAGTTCGTCGCCCTTGTGATAGGCGAAATGCACGTCGCGCAGCTCCACCTTGCCTCGTTCAACCTTGAGTTCCTTGGCGCTGGACGCGTCGACAATGTCCGGGCGGGTATCCATGAGCTCGAACATCAGCCGCACGGAAAGCAGCTGCGCCTCGATGTCCACCCGGGCGCGGGCCAGGCGGCGGGCCGGCTGGTAGGCCAGCAGCAGCGCGGTCAGGAAGGCGAAAAACGCTCCCGGCTCGTCGCCCCGCACGCTCACCAGATAGCCGCCGTAGACGATCACGCCGGCAACTGACAGGCCGCCGAAAATCTCGAGAATCGGCGCCGTGCGGGCGGACAGGCGGGCGATCTTGTTGCGGCGCCGCTCGATTCCCCGGATGGCCTCCCGGGCGCGCTCGCGCATATGCGGCTCCAGGACAAACGCCTTGATGACGTCCGCGCCGAGGCTCGTCTCGTTGACGGTGGCCACCACGTCGGTGCTGTGCAGAAACTCCATGTGCGCGAGGCTGCGCAGGCGGCGGCTGACATTGGCGATGAGGTAGGCGATTGCGGGGCCCGCGATCGTCGCCACTAGGGTCATGGTCGTATCCTTGACCAGCATCACGATGTAGAGGCCCAGCAGCGTCAGCAGGTCGCGCCCGCAGCGCAGCAGGATCAGGTTGATGACCGAGCTGGCCGCGTTGGCGCTGGTGACCACCCGCGTGACCAGGTCGCCCGCCTTGCGCCGCTGCAGGAAGCCGATGCTCTGTGCAAGAATCGTGTCGTACAGCCGCGACTGCAGACTCGACACGATGCTGTTGCCAGCCCGCGCCAGCTTGACCGCCTGCACGTAAATCGCCGTTCCCTTGAGAAGAAACACGCCCGCCAGCAGACCCGCCACTGCAACCACGATGTCCATGCGGCGGCGCACGAACATCTCGTTGACAATGTCCTCCATGATCCAGGCGCTGAAGCCGGTGCAGGCGGAGGCGATCGCCATGCAGACGATCGCGGTCACGTAGCGCCCGGTGTGGCGCCGCGCGCTGTCCTGAAACAGGCGGGCGATAATCTGGAGATTGCCAGCGGTATGGGCGGTTCCCGGCGGCGCAGGCGTCATCGCGGCGCGCGCCGGAGCGAATATTCTGTGCATCAAGCCTGCATTATATCCATACTTGGCGCCGCTCCCTAAGCCTCCCGCTCGATGCCTTCCAGCAGGGGCACAAACCGCACGTATTCGATGGTTTGCCAGACTGGCCCTTCGGCAGTCCGTTCCGCCACCACCAGCTTCTGGCCGTATTCCCCGGCGTTGACCGGCGCGACCAGCCGCCCGCCAGGCGCGAGCTGCTCGATTAGGGCGGGGGGCACCGCCTCGGCGGCGGCGGTCACCAGTATGCCGTCGTAGGGCGCGTGCTCCGGCCACCCCTGGTGGCCGTCTCCCAGTCGCAGCGCGACGTTGTTGACACCGTTTTCCGCCAGTGCTTTCCGTGCCTTGTTGTGCAGCGTTTCAATCCGTTCGATAGAGCACACCCTGTCCACCACCTGCGCCAGCACGGCCGCCTGATAGCCCGATCCCGTGCCCACTTCCAGCGCGTTGGCCAGCCGTTCGCGCCCGTTGAGCACGGCTTCCGTCATCATCGCCACGATATAGGGCTGCGATATCGTCTGGCCCGACGATATGGGAAGTGGGCGGTTGGCCCAGGCGTGCTCCATAAACACCGGTTCGACATACCGGTCGCGGGGCACCCGGTGCATGGCATCCATCACCTGCTCGCCAGCGACGCCGCTGCTGCGCAGCTCCTCCATGAGCCGGGCGCGTTCCAGCTCCAGCCGGACATCCTGCATGTCGTTCATTGCGCCGCCTCGCTCCAGTTTGCCAGTATCTTCCCCGCCGCGCTTAGCGGGTCAATACGGCCTTCCTCCACATCGGCCATCGTCGCTTCGGGCAGCCCCCCGCTTTCCCGCGCGCGCAGGCCGGCCAGCAGCCGGTCCTCCATCTCCGCCCGCACCCAGCCGCGCAGCTGGTTGCTTCGCCGCCGCGCCGCATGGCCCCGTTCGTCGCGCCATTTGCGCAGATGTACGATCTTCTCCCAAGCCCCCGCCACGCCCGTGTCTTCAAGGGCCGATATCGTCTGCACCGCGGGAAAATCCTCGGGATCGCATGCGCGGCGCCGCCACAGGCGCAGGGCGCCGCCATAGGCCGCGGCGGCGCGGCGGGCGGCCGGCGCAAGGTCGCCGTCCTCCTTGGTGACCAGCACGATGTCGGCGTGCTCCAGCACGCCCCGCTTGACGCCCTGAAGATCGTCGCCGCCCGCCGGCGACACCAGCAGTACGTACACGTCCGTCATGTCCGCCACGGCCGCTTCGGCCTGTCCAGCGCCCAGCGTTTCGACGATCACCGCGCCGTAGCCCGCTGCCTCGCACAGGAATATCGCCTCTCTGGTGCGGCGGGCGACGCCGCCGGGGACGTTGCCCGATGGTGAGGGACGGATATAGGCGTCCTGCCGCAGCGACAGGCGCTTCATGCGGGTCTTGTCGGCGAGCACCGAGCCGCCGCCAGCGGCGGAGGAGGGGTCCACCGCAAGCACGGCCAGCCTCAGTCCGTCATCGAGCATCCGCAGGCCAAGCGCGTCGATCAGCGTCGACTTGCCAACCCCGGCCGCGCCGGACAGGCCGATTCGCAGGCAGGCGCCGGACTGCCGGCTCCACAGCCGCGACAGCAGCTCCCTGGCCGCCTCGCGGTCCTCTGCCAGAGTCGACTCCGTCAGGGTGATGGCGGCGGCCAGGTCGGCGCGGCGCCCGGCTGCTACGCCCTGGGCCAGGCGGTCGATGTCGCGGCGGCCGCGGGCCACGCTAAACGGTCAACCTTGCTGGCCGCGCAGCTGGTCGAGAATCGCCCCGGCGGCGTCGGCGATGCGGGTGCCCGGACCAAACACCAGGGTAACGCCGACTTCCTCCAGCGCGCCGCGGTCTGCGTCGGGCACCACACCGCCAACCGCCACTAGGATGTCACTGCGGCCCAAGGCCGCCAGCGATTCGACCAGCTGCGGCACCAGCGTACGGTGCCCGGCCGCCAGCGAGCTGACGCCAACGATGTGGACGTCGTTGTCCACGGCGTCCCGCGCCGCCTCCTCGGGCGTCTGAAACAGCGGCCCCACGTCCACGTCGAAGCCAATGTCGGCGAAGGATGTCGCCACCACCTTGGCGCCGCGGTCATGGCCGTCCTGGCCAAGCTTGACCACCAGCATGCGCGGGCGGCGGCCCTCCTCGCTGGCAAACGCCTCGACGTCGCGCCGCGCCCCCTCGAACGCCTCGTCTCCCGATGCCGCCGCCGCGTACACGCCCCCCAGAGTCGTGACCTCGGCCTGGTGCCGGCCAAAGACGGCCTCCAAAGCGTCGGTGATTTCGCCCACGCTGGCCCGCGCCCGGGTCGCCTCGATGGAAGCGGCGAGCAGGTTGCCGTCGGTGCGGGCGGCCTCGGCAAGGGCCTTGAGGGATTTTTGGCATTTCTCCTCGTCGCGGGAATCGCGCATGCGCTGAAGGCGCTTGATCTGGGCGTCGCGCACGGCGGCATTGTCGATGTCCAGCAGCTCCACGGGAGTCTCCGAGGCGGGCTCGAACCGGTTGACGCCGACAATGATTTCCTCGCCGGTGTCGACCCGGGCCTGGCGGCGGGCGGCGGCCTCCTCGATGCGCAGTTTGGGCAGGCCCGATGCCACCGCCTTGGTCATACCGCCCATGCCCTGTACCTCCTCGATGGTCTCCCAGGCGGCGTCGGCCATCTCCTTGGTGATGGCCTCGACGTAGTAGGAGCCGCCCAGAGGATCGACGACATTGCAGATGCCGGTTTCGTGCTGGAGGATGAGCTGGGTGTTGCGGGCGATGCGGGCGGAAAACTCGGTGGGCAGCGCCAGCGCCTCGTCGAAACTGTTGGTGTGGAGCGACTGGGTGCCGCCCAGCGTTGCCGCCAGGGCCTCCACCGCGGTGCGGACGACGTTGTTGTAGGGGTCGCGAGACTGCAGGGAGACGCCCGAGGTCTGGCAGTGGGTGCGCAGCATCTTGCTGCGCGGATCCTTGGCCCCGA
>CAZPIN010000127.1:0-17426 GCA_964586735.1 uncultured Rhodobacterales bacterium
GGATGAAGGCGGGGCCGGTATCCCCCCGCCGGCGCCAGACCGCAGCCGGACCATGTCAGGCGAGCCGTCCGCGTCGCTGTCGAGTCTATATCGGTCCGCCGTTCCGTCACTGCCGTATTCCCACGTTTCAATCTGCTTGGATGGGTCGTCTCCCAACGTCTCGGTTTCAAGTCTTGTCAGCTGGCCGTGCTCGTCAAACGCATGAACCTCGCGGCTGCTGAATGCGCCTACGCTGTTTTCGCCCTTCAGGATAAATTCGGATCGGGAGCCGCCTGCGCCGTGGTAAAATATGTTCGAAAGCACCTCGGCGCTGCCATCCGAGTTCGAGTCCGTTTCGCGGCGCACTACTCTGCCGTCCGCGTCGTAGACGGACAGATCGTAGCGGACATCGCTTCCGCTGTAGTCCCAGGTCTTCACTGCTTCCGCAGTGCCATCCCCGTTGCTGTCCAGCTGAATCTTGACTTTCCGGTTCTGGCCGTCAACATACTGGACCCGCCTCGCTGCTAAGTTCCCGCCGCTTCCGTACAGCCAGCCTTCAAACCGGTCAATAGAGCCATCCACATCGTCATCCAGATCGTACCGGACAAGCCGTCCCCTCCCGTCAGTGTACCGCACCTCCGCCCTGTCCTGCGTGCCATCGCCGTCGCTGTCCGTTTGCCATCTGCGCGGACTCCAGCCAGCGTCGACATTCCATACCAATGGAGCGGGCCCGCCATCGTCAATCCAAAATTTCTGGTATCCGTACAGCCTTCGCTGCGAATCTCCCACAATTTCGCTCATTCCGTAATCAGGCATTTCATCCCCATTTAGGGATTCATTTGGAACTAGGCCTTGCCAGAAATCAGTCTCCCGCCCGTTCTCGTCAAGTATGCGGATGTCAAAGCTGTCATATGTTCCATCACGGTTGTCGTCATACCACGTGGTTCTGGCCGTTCGCGCTTCCTCGCTGGCATAGTCGTAGACCGTGTGGTCCAGCGTGTAGGACTGTCCATGCTGGACAATGCTGTCCAGGGTACCGTCATAACCGCGGTCCTCCTCGAAACGGTCGTACTCAGCGTCACCATCCGCGCCGCCGCTCCTTCGCACCAGCCGCGTCGGGGACAGCGTCTCGCTGTCAAGGCGAACGGACACCTGCTGCTCGACCTCGGGGTCGGCGTCAGTGCTGATGTCAAGCGTCAGGTCGCCGTCCATGTTGATGTACGCGGCGACAACCGTGCCGCTCGGCGGAATCGCGACGCCGTCCGAGACGATGTCCGCCAGCACCTGAATCTGGTCGCGGCTGAGTTCCGCTCGCGCTGGCACGGTCAGCTCGCCAAACGCGCCAACGACCAGCTTTACCGCCGCGATGCTGCCCGCGGTTACGCCTTCGACTCCGGCCGCGGCAAATTTGGCGGCGTCCGCCCCGGCGGGGTTTGAGCGAATTTCTCCAAGCGCGGCCCGCTTCAGCACCCAGTCCGCAAGATCGTCACTGACCTGCAGCGCTCCCCCCGCTGCCAGAAAAGCCTTGTAGCCCGTCCTGTCGGAGGCGGCGTCCCGCACGATTGACGGGTCGTCAATCCGGAACGTGTCGTCCGTTCCCCCGCTGACGACAAGCTCGTAGCCGTCATCCGGCGAGCCGTCGCCGTCGCCGTCGGCCAGCAGGCCCAGCACGCCAGAGCCAAGCCGCACGGTCGACGCGCCGCCCGTTCCGTCCGCCATATCGATACTGGCCATTCCCGCAAACGCGGCGGCGTTGCTCTCGTCTATGGCAAGGTCGAAGGCCACACCGTTCGCCATGGCCAGGCGGTCCGGCGTGCCGTCGTCGCCGGCGGCCCTGGCGCCCCCGGTGCCGTCGTCATGCAGGCTGTACTCCGCTGCCCCGTCATCGTCGGGGTCGAAGGCGGTGTAGTCGATGGTTCCGTCCGCGTCGCTGTCATAGTCCGTTTTGTGGTGGGTGCCGTCCCCGTCGGCGTCATGCTTCAGCGTGATCGACTCCGCTGGAAGCACTGCCGCGCCAAGGCCAACCTCAGCCCGAACCGCGACGCCGCCAGTGGAGATGAGCTCTATGGCAAGAAGGCTGGAAGATGCCAGCGTCGCGGTGGAAACGGTGAAGTCTTCCGGCAGCGCGCCGTCGCCGCCGGTCAGGGAATCAGTCAGGTCAGCCAGCCCTTGAACCTGCGCCATGGAAAGGGAGGCGCGCGCTGGCGTCGTGCTGGAGTCGAACGCCCCAATCACCGTTCTGACGCCTGCCAGACTGTCACCGTCGACTCCGGAAATACCCGCCTGCCCGAACATCTCGACCGTTGCGCTGTCAAGATTGGCAAGCAGCGCGGCGAGCGGGTCCATAGCTCCCGTTACTGCAATGCCCGACTGCACCAGCACATGCCCGGCAACCCCGCGGTACACGAAGTACTCGCTGCCGGACTCTCCGGCGACGCGGTCATAGACGTAGTTGCCGCTGGTCCCCGGCTCGCCAAACTTCACCGTATCGCCGCTCTCTCCATGTATATGCAGCCTGTAGTTAGCATTGCCCGCCGCCAGGCTCATCAGGCTCGAGTCGGTCAGCGTCAGGCCGGTGTTTCCCGACTCTGCGAGCCGGATCTCGGCAATCCCGGCCAGCGCCCTCCGGGCCCCATTGACAGTGTCCTCCACGCTGGCGTCGGCCCGATATACCATCCGGTCCCAGGTGCCGTCCGACAGGTCGCCGGGGCCGGAGCCGTCATGAACCGTATAGATGCCATTTCCCTCGCCGTCGACATAGCGGGCCATGACGGTCTGTTCGGAGCCATCGTCATCGCTGTACTGCCGGGTAGTGCTGGCGACCAGCCTGCCGCCGGAAAACCGGTCCGTCTGCTGCGTCTCGAACGTCCCGCCGTCATCGGCGTCCGTCTGCGTCACTATGCGGTCAATGGTCCCGTCGGCATAGTTGAAAGTCTTGACGCTCTCGAGGTTCCCGTCGCCGTCGCCGTCGAAATTGACGACGACGAGGGACACCTGATCACCTGCCTTGTACCATGTCGTCTCGGTACGGTCATACGTGCCGTCGGCCGTTCCGCCGTCGTCGCCGTCAGTCTTGACTTCCTCGCGGGTAACGATGCCATCTTTCCAAAACTCCGTCTCGACCCGCTCGAACGTTCCGTCGTCACCGCTGTCCGTCTGTGTCACTATGCGGTCAATGGTCCCGTCGGCATAGTGAAAAGTCTTGACGCTCTCGGGAGTACCGTCGCCGTCGCTGTCCGTTTTGGTGACAGAACGATTAACGACGCCTTCTGTAAACCACATCCGCTCAATGGGCACTCCCGTACCTTCGCCAGACTGGCTGATTCGCCGTACCAGCTCCGCTGGGTGCAGAGTGTCAAGGTCAAGGCTGACCGTCACTGTCTGTTCGATGGCCGCATCGGAGTCCGTGCTGACACTCAGCGCCAGCTGCTCCGCATTTAGAGTGGCGGCGACGACAGTGCCGTCAGCAGGCACCGCTACCCCTTCCGTAACGATATTCACCAGATTCTGAACCTGATTCGCGGCCAGGCTTTCGACTCCGGTGACGGTCGAACTGTCGTACGCTTCCAGCGTCGTTTTCACCGAGCCTATGTTGCCGGCGGTTACGCCCTTGATGCCAGCAAGCCTGAACTGCTCAGCCGTTGCGTTGGCCAGATCGGCCAAGACCGTGGCAAGCGACGTGCTCTCTCCCATAGCCGGGCCATTCTGGCCCTGGCCGTCTCCGGATGGCATGTCTCCGCTCATCGTCGTCAACTCCCCATGCTGCCATGGCGGAGCCAGTCCTCCAGCTGCCTGCCGCCAGTCTGGCGGTCCAGAAAGCCGGGTGCCGCTTCTGCTGGCAGGCAGAACGCTTCCTCCGCCAGCTCCGCAGGTTTTCCATAGTACAGTACGTATGGTGCCCCTGTCAAGACCATGCTGTCCATCCAGACAGCTCCGGCTGCCACCGCCTCGCCCTGCACGCGGGGATCAATTTTCCAGCCAGCCGCGAAACTGGCAAGCAGACCTGCAGCCACCCGCGACGGAAGACATTCCGTTACCGCAGTGGGCGGCATATTCGCGGCGACCATCCAGCATGGCATCCGGCGCTCTTGGACTGCCGCCGCATCGGCGAGGAGAAGGTAAGAGAGCCGCCCTGCCTACTCCCGTTGAAGAGAGAGGCGGCATTCCGCAACAGCGACTCGTCCATACGACCGTGATTGGAATGAGACGCCCACCGCGCCGAGAATAAACCGCCTGCCCCTCCCCCGCAGGCGCAGCAGCTCCGGCGGGCCGGCAGGTCGATCAGCCGCCTGGAGGATACGAGCACTTGCCCACAACGGCATTATCGTCAAAACCCGCGCCTGCCACTGCTACTACCGCCGGTCGCACAACGGCCGCAGGCTGCTGCTGGGCGGACGGGCATCCATGATGAACATCCCCCTGCCCGCGCCGTCGGCGCACTGGCGCGTCTGGTGCGCGGAATATTCCCTGACGAGCGTCTGGCCTACACCCACTGCTGGAGCGGTTTCGTGGCTTTCGCCGAGGGATTTGTTCCCTTCATCGAACGCCGAGGCAACGTCACCTGCGTCGGCGGGTACTGCGGCAACGGCGTGGCCATGTCCAACTATCTAGGGCGCAAGGCTGCTCTGTGGGTGCTTGGAGACCCTGAAGGCGAGACCGCCTTCGCCCGGCAGAACTGCCGCCCCTGGCTGGCGGCAAGCCTGCCCTGAAGCGTCATGCGTCTCACGGCCGATACGCCGCTGCGGGGACGCGATGTGGCAGACCACCGCGCACAGCGGACGGCCTAATCCCTTCTGAAAAGCCACCGCCACATGAACACCGCGTGAAACCAGAACATCCCCAGCAGCGGCGGGATCATCAGCAGCTTGACGCCCAGATCGGCAAGGCCCCACTGGATCCAGGTGCCGCCGGTGCCGGCGAAGGCAAGGCTGTAGAACAGCACCGTGTCCACCACGCTGGCCACCGCCGAGGATATCGCCGGTGCCCGCCACCACCGCTCATGGCGCAGGCGGTCGAAGATCCAGATATCGACCCACTGGCCCACCAGGAACGCCGTCCCCGACGCCACGGCGACCCGCGGCGAGGCGACCGCCCAGCTGACCGCCACCGCCACGAGGAACCCGCCAAGTACGACCCGCCGGGCGGCGGCGCTGCCCATCAGCCGGTTCATCAGGTCGGTGAACAGAAACGCGAAAGGAAAGATGAAGTGGCCCATCGTGAGCCAGTCGTTGATGGGACGCAGGACGCCGTAGTTGGCGGTGGCCACGATCATCGCCATCGTCAGCATCATCATCAGCATGTGCCCGGGCGGGCAGCTGCTAGCCGGCGCGATCAGGGCGATGATTCGGGCAAGCGGCCCCGGAGGCCGGGGCCGGCCGGACTGAGGTTCGAGCATGGATCTTTCGCCGCCGTACGGACTATGGAAAAGCGCGCGCCATCGCTACTATGAAGCGCCGATCAGCGGCAGCGTCAAGGGAGACTATACGATGTTTGACCAGCAAGCTGGCACGGAGACCAACTCGCTCGAGGAGCTCTGGATGCCCTTCACGGGCAACCGGGACTTCAAGGAGAACCCGAGAATCGTCACCGAGGCTTCCGGAGTCTACCTCACGGACCATCACGGCAACAAGGTGCTGGACGGGAGTTCAGGGCTGTTCTGCTGCCCGGCGGGCAACGCCCGCCCCGAAATCGCCGACGCGGTGCACCAGCAGATGCTTCGCAACAGCTACACCCCGCCGTTCCAGCTGGGCAACCCCCGCGCCTTCGATGCGGCCCAGCGGGTGTCGCGCCTGATGCCCGAGCCGTTCAACCACGTGTTCTTCGCCAACTCGGGATCGGAGGCGATCGACACCGCCCTCAAGATCTGCATGGCCTATCACCGCGCCCGCGGCGACGGCCAGCGCGTGCGCTTCGTCTCCCGCGAGCGGGCCTATCACGGCGTCAACATCGGCGGCGTGTCCCTCTCCGGCATGGTCAAGAACCGCGAGACCTTCTCCGGCGTCATGCCGAACGTCACCCTCATGCGCCACACCTGGCTGGAGGAGTGCCGCTTCCAGCGGGGCCAGCCGACCAGCGGCGCGGACCTGGCCGACGACCTCCAGCGCATGGTCGAAGCCTACGGCGGCTCCACCATCGCCGCCTGCTTCGTCGAGCCTGTCGCCGGATCCACCGGCTGCCTTGTGCCGCCGGTTGGCTATCTCGAGCGGCTGCGGGAAATCTGCGACGCCAACGGCATCCTGCTGGTGTTCGACGAGGTGATCTGCGGGTTCGGACGCACCGGAGGCAACTTCGCCGCCGACCGTTTCGGAGTCGTCCCGGACCTCATGACCATGGCCAAGGCCCTGACCAACGCGGCCATCCCCATGGGGGCGGTGGGCGTACGCGACTCGATCTACGAAACGGTGACCGACGCCGCGCCCGAGAACGCCATCGAGCTGTTCCACGGCTACACCTACTCGTGCCATCCGGCCGCGGCGGCGGCCTGCGTCGCCGCCCTCGACATCTACGAGGGCGAGGGGCTGTTTGAGCGGGTCATCGAGGGCGAGTCCTACTTCCTCGACGCCATGTGGAGTCTCCAGGACCATCCGCTGGTCAAGGACATCCGCGGCATCGGCTACATCGCCGGCGTTGAGCTGCATCCCGCCAACGCGCCCGGAGCGCGGGGCACGGCGCTGCAGAAGGACCTCTTCAACAACGGCCTGCACATCAAGTTCACCGGTGACGCCGGCATCGTGGCGCCGCAGTTCATCTCCGAACGGCAGCACATCGACGAGATCGTGGACAAGCTGCGGGCGGGACTCGACCGGGCCGCCTGACCGCGGGAGCAGCGCCATGTCAGCCGACGGCCCGGGGCCGGCGGGTTTTCCCGACCGCCTGCGGGCGCTGGCCGACGGCGGCCTCCCTACCCGCGCCGTTGTCGTGGGAGCGCATGCCGGGCATGTGCTCGAGGGGGTGCGGCAGGCGGCGGACCTTGGCTGGATCGATCCCGTGCTGCTGGGCCCCGAGGAGGGCCTGCGGCAGGCGGCGGACGAAATCGGCTGGGACATCGGCGGCCTGGACCATGTGTACGCCGAGGGGCCGGCGGCCATCGCCGAGACGGCCGTGCCCCATGCCGCAGACCCGTCGACGGGCATGGTCATCAAGGGCCTGACTCACACCAGCACGCTGTTTCGCGCCCTGCTGGCCCGCGAGGCTAGGCTGCGCGCCGAGCGCCACCTTGTGCATGTGTTTCACCTGTCGTTTCCCGAAGGGCGGCGCGATCTCTCCATCTCCGACGGGGGGCTTGTCGTCGCCCCCGACGAGTCGGCACGGCGGGCCATCCTCGAAACGCTTGTCGAGCTGCACCATGCCCTCGGCACGGAGCGCCCGCGGGTGGCGGTGCTAGCGGCGACGGAAAAGGTCTACGACCACATGCCCGCCACCACGCAGGCGGCGGCGCTGGCCCAGTGGGCCGAGGACACCGGACTGGAGGCGGACGTCAGCGGGCCGCTGGCGTTTGACCTGGCGGTGTCGGAGGAGGCGGCGCGAATCAAGGGCGCATCCGGCCCCGTCGCGGGCCGGGCCGACGCCATCGTCGTGCCCAATATCGAAACTGGCAACGCGATTGCCAAGGCGCTGATCTGGTACGGCGGGGCCTGCGCGGCTGGCCTGGTGCTGGGCGGCAGGATACCGGTGACGGTGCCCAGCCGAAGCGACAGCGCGGCGGCGCGCCTGGCCTCGGTGGCGGTGGCGCGGATCTTCGACCGGGCACAGCCGGGGCTGGAGATACCGCCTAAGGAGCTGCGCCTGAAAGCATGAACTCGCGGGCCAGCTTGATGTCGTAGGACGCCCGCAGCCGCCAAGCCTGAAACCCGAAGGCGCTGCGCAGGACACCTTGCTGCGGCTGAGCCGAAGGCGCCAGCCGGGCCAAGCCTGCCTTCAGGGGGCCGCCGGGGTGCGCTGCTCTGGTACGGGTCCCGGCCAGCCCCCTTGACCTCCCGCGAAGACTGGCGTACACAGGCAGGTGGTGCCCCCCGCAAAAATTAGCCACGCTGGCGATTCGCCTGATGGCCCGCAGAATGGGAGGCCACCATGGCAGCCGAACAGCAGGTCGCAAAGTACCAGATCCACGACAGGTCAGTCCGGGCCGGTATCCACAGTCCCCGACACCGCATGTCGCTGCTGCGGATGTTCGCGGAGATGGATGGATTGGCGATTGACCGGGAGAAGCCGACCACAGTCCTCGACAGCATTGTAGCCGGCGATGCATGGCCCTCAAGGGTGCTTGATGCCGGAGTGACCGCTACGCTGCAAAGGGGAGAAAATCTGGTCAGCACAATCGAGCACATCAGCGGCTACCGCCACATGGTGGTCCCGAATCTGGTCACCGCTACCGCCCAGCTCCTCCACAATCTGACGAAAGAGGGCGGACTGCTTTACCGCAAGCCGGTGGTAGCCCAGGCGAACGTGCTGGTGCACGGCGTAGGCGCATCCTGGCGGCCGCTTTCCTTCGCCGAGGCTTTGGGCACCCCCGAGGACATGTTGGATGTCTGCTTCTCGCCCAGGCCATACAACGTGCTGAACATGCGGCAGTACCTGTACAGCTGGCTGGAGACGGAGTACTCCGAGGAGGAGTTCATCGAACGGGCGTACTGGACATCACGGGGACTGCTTCGCGCCATGAAGATTGATGACGTGCCGGCACTGCGCTTCCTTCGCGCACTCCAGTACTACCTGGAAGAGGGGGACTTGCATGCATACCAGACAATCCTATACTATCTCAGTGGCAACATCGACGAGCCGGAGCGGCTGGAGGACCTGAAGGCGAAGGTGTTGACCCCTCGGCAATTGGAGGAGATCAAAATGAACGCCGGAACAAAGATGATCCTGGATGCTGAGACCCGAATCCTCAACCAGGCTCGGGCCGAAAGCAAGGCTGAAGGACGGGCCGAAGCTATGGCCGAGGCGGTCCTGAGATTCGTTCGGGGGAAGTTTGGCTCAGTGCCGAAGCAACTGGAAGCTAGGCTTGATGCGACTCCAGCAGAGGAGCTCAATGGCTGGATTGACCGGGTGCTCAGCGCCACCAGCCTTGACGAGTTGCTGGGCAGTGGCGGTGGCCGGACGCGCAGGTCGCCTGCGTAGGTGGTTTCCACTCCGGTGTATCCCCTGCGAGTCCCGCCAGTACGGTCGGCGGCCTTCGTTGGCGCCGTCCGGTTGAGCGGATGGCACCGGGGAGTGGCATTGCAGCCTGCCAGTTAGCCACGAGCGTAAGGTGCGCAGTTGTGTATACTGGCACAGGAAACGGTACGGGAGATCAACATGAACGCCGGAACGCAGATGATCCTGGACGCTGAGAATAGATTCAGGGACAAGGGGTGGGCCATAGGCCTGACCGATGGTGTGGCCAAAGACATTGCCGAAAGAATAGTCATTGGCATTGCCAGGGGCGAAGATAGAGGCAAAGCTACGGGCAAGTATTGGGGCGAGCGGAAGGGACGGAACGATACAATCATCGCTTTCATTCGAGAGAAATTCGGCCCGGTGCCGGAGGAACTGAGGAATAAGATTCTGGGAACCCCCGAAAAGAAGATCGACGGCTGGATTCGCCGAGTACTCAACGCCGATAGCCTTGACGAATTGATCGACGGCCGCAGGAGGCGGAAGCGCAAGCCGCCTGCGTAGGCGGCTGCATCACCAGTGCTTGCCCAGCGGTGCTTGCCAGTACAGGCGGCGGCCTTCGTTGGTAACACCTTGCGATGCGACTGCTGCTACGGCGCGGCATCACGGTCCGTCGGTTGGCCACGAGGGCAAGGAGCCTGCCCCGATTCCCCTGCAGGGAGTTGACACCGGACCACACCTGCGATTTGCCCGCCGCCATCAGCAGTGCAGAAGAATTTCGCCCATGAAACCGCGAACAGCACTGGCTGGCCAATTTCTGTTTCCGAACTGGTATCCTAAGAGCACCCGCTGCGCATCAAGCTCCATCTGAAGAAGGAGCGCTTCGACCTGAGGCCGACCGGCCATGGCAGATTAGGCAATACTGACCCCGACTCCTAGGGAGCTGCGCCTGGAAGCATGTACTCGCGGGGCAGCTTGATGTCGAAAGACGCCCGCAGCCTCTCGTCCAGCTCCGCGTCGATGGTGTCCGGGAAGTGGCTGGCGAGAATCGCGTCTTTGCGCCGCGCCGCCGTTACCAGGATGTCGGGGCGGTCCAGCTCCGCCCACTCCTTGGGCGAGGTGCGGTCGCCGATCTCGGGATAGACGTACTCGGTCTGCATCAGCGACAGGGTCTGGTCCGTGCCGAGAAAGTGCCCCGGTCCGTCGAGGCAAACGCTGCGTATCGTCTCCACCGAGCATGTCTCGTCGGTCACCTCGATGCCGCGGGCGCAGCGCAGGCTGGCCCCGATCAGGTCGTTGTCGATGACCATGGCCTCCAGCGAGAAGCCCAGCAGCGAAGCCTGCATGCCGGCCGTCTCGTTGACCATGTTGAGACCCGACATGGCGGCCATGGAAACGGTCATGCCCTTCTCGTAACCGGCCTGGACGTCAGGCATCTTGGAGTCGGTCATGCCGGCCGCCGAGGAGGTTGGCAGGCCGTAGTAGCGGCCCATCTGGCCGCAGGCCACGGACAGCAGCGACTGCTCGGCGGAGCCGCCCGACATGGCGCCGGTGCGCAAGTCTGAGACGAACGGCCAGGCGCCCGCCAGTACCGGATGGCCGGGACGCACGGCGTTGGCGTAGATCAGCCCGGCGATCGCTTCCGCGTATCCCTGGGCGACCGCGCCCGCCAGCGCGGCCGGAGCCGTGGCGCCCGCCTGGCCGGCGGAAATGGTGATGAGCGGCAGTCCGGCCCGCACCGCCCGCTCCAGCACCTCGCAGGAGTCGTGGGCAAACTTGAGTGGCGGCACCACGAAGCAGTTGCCGTTGGTGACGAATGGCCGCTGCCGCCATGCGTCCTCGCCGCCGGCGACCATGTGGAACAGGTCGAGGCAGCGGTCGAACGTCGCGCCATCGCAGAACGACATGCCCACGTGCTTGGTCGTGCCGGCAAGGCAGGCGTAGGCGGTGTTGATGTCAAGGTCCAGCATCTCCACCATGTCGCGCGCCACCATGGAGCGATGGTAGTAGTGGATGTTGTCGCAGATGTCGGCGATGCGGGCGGCGTCGTACAGGTCGCGGAGAGTCGACTCCCGGTACGTCCGCTTCTCCAGATCCACGATATGGACCGCGGCGCCGCCGGTGCCAAAGTAAAGGCGGTCCTGGCAAGGATGGATGTCCTGTTTGGGGTTGCGGGCGTACCATGTGAAGTCGCGGTTGGCGTCGGCGATGGCGTCCTCGATCATGGCCCGGGGAAACCGGACGCGGCCGGTCTCGCTGTCCAGCGCCGCCCCGGCGGCGGTGAGGGTTTCCACGGTAAACGGCGGCGCCTCGGCGAATCCAATTTCCTCGAGGATCTGGATCACCGCCTCATTGATGCGCCGCATGCCCGCCTCGTCGAGCGGGCCTCGGGCGGGACTATGCATGCCGGGCCAGACCGGACGCATATGCTCCTCAAGCGGCGCGGCGCGTTTGGCCTTTCGGGCGCTTCTGCCGCCGGCGCGGCGCGAGATGACCGAAGTCGCTGTGTCTGCCATCGGTATCCCTCCTCATTGAGGTGCTGCGAATTGTCTCCTCACTTTATATCCAATTGTCAACGTCTGCTGGCAAATTCCTGCTCCTGATTCCCGTCCCGCCGTACCCTGAATTACCAGTTCCCCAGCGCTGCTGGGACGCTCCGTCACAGGCCAAGGACATCGCGCAAATTTCCGTCCTCCCGTGCCGCCATGGACTCCCGCATCATCTGGCAGTACTTCGCGTCGGTGTCGATGCCGATGGCGTTCCGGCCAAGCTCCAACGCCGCCAGCAGCGCGGTACCGGAGCCGGCAAACGGATCCAGCACCGTGTCGCCCTCGTCCGTGAACAGGCGGATAAACCACGCCGGCAAGGACCGGGGAAACGCCGCCGGGTGTCCCTTGCCGGCGCATTCCGTCGCCATGTGCAGGACGTTGGTTGGATAGGCCATGTCGCGGCCCAGCCAGTTTTCGACTCGCTTGCCGAATCCGTTCCCGTGCCTCGACTCGTCGCGGACGCGGTCCGTCCTAGACAGATTGCGCAGCCTTGACTGCTTCCAGTCTCCCATCGGCACCATCACGGACTCCTGGTTCATTTTGAATTTCGGCGACAGGGTGAAGTGATACAGGCGCTCCCATGAATCGCGAAAGCGGTTGGGCCACTTGCCCGGGTAGCAGTTGCGCTTGTGCCAGCAGTATTCGTCGACGAGCCGCCAGCCCTGCTGGCGCCGAAGGGCAAGCACAAGTTCGTAGACATAGGTGTGCTTCTCGCCGCCGACCGCCTTCTCCTTGATGTTGAGGACGAACGAGCCGTCCTCAGCGAGAGCGCGCTGGATGGACTCGGCGCGGGGCAGGAACCACTCGACATAATTGTCCGGGTGCATGCCGCCATACAGGCCATCTCGCTGGTCGGCATAGGGCGGAGACGTAACCACAAGATTGACGGGCGCGGCCAGGAAATCTTTCGAGGCAAGGACATCGAGGCAGTCGCCCTGAATGACCCTTGCTGTCAGTCCCGGCTGGCTGGTTTCCCCGCGCTTGGAGCGGCGGTTTTTGGCGCTGGTCGCAGACCCCTGCCCTGACTGCTCTCTGGCCTGCGTGCTGACTTGCATCGATTCGCTCTCCGCGACGCTCGCCGCCGCGTTATTCCCCTTCCCACAACGGTAGCG
Organism: uncultured Rhodobacterales bacterium; assembly: GCA_964586735.1. GTDB lineage: Bacteria > Pseudomonadota > Alphaproteobacteria > Rhodobacterales > CAZPXZ01 > CAZPXZ01. Next base: position 12,737 of record CAZPIN010000127.1, read on the forward strand.
AACTGCCCGCAGCGACGCAATATGGGACGAATCGGCATCCCCTCTCCACTACATATAGGATATCCGCCAATGGCGCACTGCTGGCTGCGACTGTCGGCAGTGCCGCCTTTGCCGCCCGTGTCAGATGCGCCGGCGCGTACGCGGTGAAACCGCACCGCGTACGCGCCGCCGGGCTGAAGCCTAGCTGTCGATACGCACGCCGATGTACCGCTTGATCCCCTTGGTGTTGACCAGCAGCAGCACCGACCTCCGGCCCGCGTCTACCGCCCGGGCCACCGCGCCGCTTACCTCTTCCGGAGTCGTCACCTTCTGGCGGTTCACCTCCTCGATCACGGTGCCCTCCTGGATGCCCTGCTGTTCAGCCCAGCTGCCGCTGTCGACGCTCACGATCAGGACTCCGCTGACCGTGTCGTCGTACTCGTGCTCGGAGCGCAGGTCGTCATCGAGGGAGACGACTTCTATGCCCAGGCTGGCGACACGCTTCTCCAGTTCCTCCGGCTCGGCGCTCGCGACCTGTACCTCTTCGCCCTCGTCTTCCTGGAGCAGCCCCAGCTCGACGCCGAGGGTCTGAAACCGCTCACCGCGCCAGACCTTCAGGCGCACCGTCCTGCCCACCTCGGTCTCGGCAACCATGCGCGGCAGGTCGCGCCACTCTTCGACAGGGCTGCCGTCGAACTCGAGAATGATGTCGCCCACCTCGACCCCGGCGTTGTCGGCAGGCCCGTCCGTGATGACGGAGCTCACCATGGCGCCGGCCGCCTCGTCCAGACCGTCGCTTTCGGCGATCTCGTCGGTGACCTGCTGCACCGCCACGCCCAGCCAGCCGCGCCGCGTGCGGCCGTGCTCCCGCAGCTGGCGCACCACGTTGGACGCCAGCGCCGAGGGGACGGCGAAGCCGATTCCCGCCGAGACGCCGGATGGAGAGATGATGGCCGAATTCACGCCAATCACGTCGCCGTCCAGATTGAACAGCGGCCCTCCCGAATTGCCGCGGTTGATGGCGGCGTCGGTCTGGATGTAGTCGTCGTACGGACCGGAGTTAATGTCGCGGTTGCGCGCCGAGATGATGCCGACCGACACCGACCCCCCAAGGCCGAACGGACTGCCGATGGCAACGACCCAGTCGCCGATGCGCGCCGTGTCCGAATCGCCGAAGCGGACGAAGGGCAGCGGCGCATTGGGCTCCACCTTGAGCAGGGCGATGTCGGTCTTGCTGTCGCTGCCGATGACAGTCGCATCCAGAGACTCGCCGTCCTCGAAGGTCACGGCGATGCTGTCGACGCCGTTGATGACGTGATGGTTGGTGACGATGTAGCCGGCCGGATCGATGATGAACCCCGATCCCCTGCTTGACCTGGACCTGTCCTTTTCGTCCGAGTCGGGCGGCAGCCTGAACCAGTCCCGGAACTCCTCGGGAATCCGATCGGGAAGAAACTGGTCGCCGGAGCCCGGCGAGAGGGTGACCTGCACGTCGATGTGGACGACCGCCGGATTGACCCGCTCGACCAAGTCGGCGAATCCGGGCGGGTTCGACTTCGCCGGCATCGCCAGCAGGACGACGCAAAGCGCCGCCGCGCCGGAGAGCAGAATGGAACGCAGGCCTTGCCTGCAGATTTTCGCGGTGGAAGGTGTCATGGTTTTACCTCCAGTGGTGTTGCGCTATGCCCTCGAATATGTCGCCGAATGTGCCTAATTCGGGGCGGAATTCTTGCCGCATTGTGGCAGGTCAGGAACGGGCCAGCGCCACCACGCCAACCCCGGCCGCAACCGCCGCCAGCCCGGCCAGCCGCAGCCGCCAGGCGCCGAGACGCATCGTCATTTCATACGCCCGCCGCACCAGTCCAGGCCAGGCGGCGATCGCCAGCCCCTCGATCACCAGCACCAGTCCCAAGGCCGTCACGAAGTCGCGCATGGCTCCTCCGGCGGCGCTAGGGAAGCTGGTCCGACTTGAGGTACTCGAAGAACTCCGAATCCGGAGTGATCACCAGCATCGAGTTTTCGCCCTTGAGCGATCGGGTGTAGGCGGTCAGCGAGCGGTAGAAGGCGAAGAACTCCGGGTCCCTGCCGAAAGCGTCGGCGAAGATTCGGTTGCGCTCGGCATCCGCCTCGCCGCGCACGATCTCCGACTGGCGGCGCGCCTCGGAGACAATCTCCACGGCCTGGCGGTCGGCTTCCGCCCGCACCTTCTGCGCCGCCTCGGCGCCTCGCGCCCGCTCGTCGGCCGCCTCGCGCTGACGCTCGGCCTCCATGCGCTGGAACGTCGCCTGCAGGTTCTGCTCCGGCAGGTCAGCCCGGCGTATGCGCACGTCGATGATCTCCACGCCCAGCGTCTCGGCCCGGCTCTTCGTGTCGTCGCGAATCTGCCGCATCAGCTGCGCGCGCTCGCCGGACAGCACCGTGCCCGAGGTCTCCGAGCCAAGCACGCCGCGCAGGCTGTCGATGAGGATCTGCTCCAGACGGACCACCGCGGCGCGCATGTTCTGCACCGCCTCGCGGAACTGCTTGGCGTCGGTGATCCGCCAGCGGGCGAAGGCGTCCACCACCAGGCGGCGGTCGTCCGCCGGCGTGACCTCGAGGGCGGTGGTCTCCAGCGGCAGTATCCGGTCCTCGTAGTACTCGACGGTGTTGAAGGGCGGAGGCAGCTTGAACTTGAGCCCCGGCTCGGTTTCGATGCGGTCGACGCGGCCAAAGGCGAGCACCAGCACCTGCTGCCGCTCGTCGACGACGAACACACAGGTCAGCCCCACCACCACCAGCACGGCCAGGACGGCGGCGGCCAGCGCCCGGCGGCTCATTGCGAGGCTCCCGGGCTGCGGCGCAGCTCGTTGAGGGGCAGATAGGGCACCACCCCCTGGCCGCCCGCGCCGGCCTCGTCGATGACGATCTTGTCAACGTCGCCAAGCACCTGCTCGACGGTCTCGATGTAAAGCCGCTTGCGGGTGACTTCCGGCGCCTGCGAATAGGAGGCGTACACCTCCTTGAAGCGCTCGGCCTCGCCCTCTGCCTCGTTGACCACGCGGGCGCGGTAGGCTTCGGCCTCCTGCTGGATCTGCACCGCCTCGCCGCGGGCCTCGGCAAGGCGCTGGTTGGCGTAGGCGCCCGCCCGCTTCTCCAGCGTGTCGCGGTCCTGCTCGGCGGCCTGCACGTCGCGGAACGCGTCGATCACCGCCGGCGGCGGGTCGGCGCGGTCCAGGTTAACGCGCACCACGTTGACGCCCGAGTCGTAGGAATCGAGAGTCTCCTGAATCAGGGCCTTGACGTCCGCGGCAACCGCGTCGCGGTCGCGGCTGCGGATGGCGTTGAGCTCGGAGCGGCCGATGACCTGGCGCATCGCCGACTCGGCCACCGCCTTGATGGTTCTGTCGGGTTCGGCGAGGTTGAAGAGAAACGACTCGGGACGCGAGATGTTCCACACCACCTGGAAGTTGATGTCGACGATGTTCTCGTCGCCGGTCAGCATCAGCCCCTCGCTTCGCGCCGAGCTGCGAAAGGAGCTGCCATTGGCGCTGTCGCCCTCGCGAAAGCCGATCTCTATCGAATTCTCGCGCGTCACCGGCAGGATCTCGGCCGACTGCACGGGCCAGGCGGCGAAGTTCAGCCCCGGTCCCTTGGTCGTGGTGTAGCTGCCGAAGGTCAGCACGACGGCCGCCTCGTCGGGCTCCACCCCGAACACCGAGACCCAGACCCACACGGCAATGGCCGCGACGAGAGCGAGAAGCATCCCCGTCTTGCTGGGCATCTGCGGCCTGCCGCGCCCCCCGCCGAAGGCGCTGCGCATCCGCTCCTGCCCCTTTCTGATGAACTCGTCGATATCCGGGGGAGGCTGCCCTCCGCCGGCTCCGGGACGCCGCGGGCCAGATCCCCACGGTCCATCGTTCCAAGCCATGGTACGTACCTCGATGCAGACTGATTGCCACTACAAAGATAGGGCTGCCCCGCTCCCTTTCAACGGCCTGCCGCCTCAATCCCCTCCAGACAGGCGCCGCGCAGCAGCGCAATCTCTTCTTCCCCGCACCGCAGACTCGGGTCAAGGCGGCGGCCTTTGCGCAGGGATCTGGCCAGTCTTTCCAGCATCGCGTCCCAATCGGCGCGCTCCAGCGGCGGGCGCAGACTGGCGCGGTCGAAGTCGACCAGATGTGCGCTGCCCCCGTCGTCGAGCAGCACGTTGCCCGCGTTGAGGTCGGGATGGCGCAGCCCCGCCCTGAAAAACCGCGCCAGCGTGGCGCCGACTTGCCGCCACTCCCCCTCCTCCAGCGGCCGCTCCGCCAGCGTCGCCAGCAGCGACCGGCTGTCCGCAATCATCCCGGTTACCAAGTCGGCACGGTAAAGCGCGCCCGCCGGCACCATCCGCCATGCGGCCGGCTGCGGCACTGGCAGCCCAAGCTCCCGCAGCTGGCGCAGCGCCCGCCACTCCCTTGCTGGCCGCGTCCGGTGCAGCGGCATGCGGGGATAGCGGTCCTTGAGCAGCGGCGCCAGCAGACCGCCCCGCCGGTAGCGCCGCAGCACGTAACGCGATCCGCGATGCGCAAACGACCAGGCTGATCCGCGCCCGCCCGCCATCTCCCGCACGTCGTCCAGCCGCTCGGGATCGAAGACGGCCTGCTCGGGAGCGCCGTAGTGGCCGAGATCCACCGTCACCCAGCTGCCGTCCACCCAGCCCGCAGCCTCCGTCATGTCCCCTCCTCCTCGG
>CAZPIN010000128.1:0-35702 GCA_964586735.1 uncultured Rhodobacterales bacterium
CCCGGCAGGGCCATAGCCCGCGATCTCGCCAAGGGGGTCGTGGCGGACTTCGAGCGCGAGCACCCTACGGCGGTGTCCTGCTTCCTGAACGACTTCGAGGCGTGCATCGCGCACCAGCGTATGCCGATCAATCACCACCGCGCGATCCGCACGACGAACCTGCTTGAGCGTCTCTTCGCCGAGGAGCGTCGCAGGCTTAAGGTGATACCGAACGCCTTCGGCGAGCGGGCGGTACTGAAGCTGATGTTTGCGGCGATGTGGCGTGCTGCGATGCGCTGGAAGCCGATCAGGGTCCTCGAGTTCGAGGCTCGTCAGCTTGAGCGGATCCGCGTGGAGCTCTCGGAGGAGTACGAGAAGTCTGCGGGCCTCCCCGCCGCGAAGCGGCGGGCCGCCCCCCATGCCAAATTATCCAGCAAGATTGGGACTTGACCCAGAGGCAAGCCGGATTACGGCGGAAGAATGCGTCAACTACATAAGGGCGGCGGGTTATGTGATTCAGTTTAAACGTTAATGGGATCTGCTCTAGCCGACGATCTCCCAGAGCGCGAGCTTATGGATGCTGTAACTGGCGATGAGAGAAGAAGGGGAGCACTCGCTTCAAGTGCTGTTTTCCGCGTACAGCAAGCAGTTTCGAGTCACACCCTACTTTCATCCAAACAACGGGAAACGAAACTGAAGTGAATATGCGCTCCATGGAATCCAGACAGTGTACACATTTGCAATGGATTACGCACCACCTCGTATGGCAATTCGTTTTTCTACAGTCAGTTATGGCTGTCATCCAACCTGATGTATTGCAAAACCATGCCTCTGCCCGCCTCATCCAGCCATATGCAAACTCGCCGCAAGTCAGCTGCCCGAGGCTTCGGCAGCCGGATTCCGCGACAGCGCGCGGCGGATGTCGGCGAGACGGAACGCCCCCATCATCATTCCGCATCCACCATACGTCGCCATACCACCAAGCACCAGCGCCGCCAGCGCCGCGTACCGCATCGGCGACATGGCAAATGTCGGCTCCAGAAGCTCCCGCATCCCCAGCAGCACCGCCCCCATTACCAGACTGGCGGCCACGATTCGCGGCAGCCGCCGTATGGCCGTCTCGTCGAGGCGGGTGTCGGCATAGGCGCGACTGGCGCGATACAGCAGGCCCAGCAGCAGCCAGGCGGCGACGGAGGTGGCCACGGGAATCGCCAGATATCCGAACACATACCCGCCGCCGGCGGCAAGCACGGTGTTGAGCGAGAAGGCGATCACCGACATCCGCATGGGCGTGCGGGTGTCCTCTCGGGCGAAAAACACGTTGGCGTAGACCTTCGACAGCATGTAGGCGGGTAGGCCGGTGGCAAACAGCGCCAGTGCCAGTGCCGTCTCGCGGGCGTCTTCGGCGGTAAACGCGCCACGCTCGAACAGCACCGACACGATGGGCCCCGGGATCAGCAGCAGCGCCACCATCGACGGCACCCCGAACGCCACTGCAATCTCTACGGATCGGCACAGCGAATCGCGGGCCCCCGTTTCGTCGCCGGCGGCCAGGCGGCGCGCCAGCTCGGGCAGCAGCGCCACGCCCAAAGCGATGCCCACCACCCCCAGCGGCAGCTGGTAGATGCGGTCGGCGTACTGCAGCCAAGCTACCGCGCCCGGAAAAAACGACGCCACCAGCGTGCCCACCACGAGGTTGATCTGGTGCACTCCGGAGGCCAGCGCGGCGGGCATAAGCTTTGTCAGAAACCCCCGCACGGCAGAGTCGGCGCGGGGTCGTCGCAGGCGTACGCGCAGGCCGGCGCGGCGGGCGGCGTGCACTACCAGCAGCAGATGCAGTAAGCCCGCCACCGGCACGGCCCACGACAGCGTGGTCCCGGCGTCCATCCCCTCCCTGTGCGCGAGCGCTACGCCGCCGATAAGGCAGAGATTGAGGATCACGGGCGGGGCGGCGGCGGCGGCGAATCTCCCCAGGGCGTTGAGCAGACCGCCAAAAAACGCCGTCAGCGAAATCAGCAGCAGGTAGGGAAAGGTGATTCGCGCATAGAGCGTGGCGAGGTCGAGGGTCTCGGGCCGGTCCGCGAAGCCGCCTGCCACCGCGTAGATCAGCCACGGCATGGCGATGTGCGCCAGCACGGAAATGGTCAAAAGCGTGGCGGCCAGCACGGCGAGGATCCGTTCGGCAAAGTCCGCCGCCTCCTTCTGGCCCTCGGTTTCCAGGCGGCGGGCGAACATCGGCGTGAAGACGACGGCGAAGGCCCCCTCGGCAAACAGCCGCCGCACCAGGTTGGGCAGCCGCAGGGCGACGAAAAAAGCCTCCGCCACCGGCCCGGCGCCCAGCGCGGCGGCGATGGCCACGTCGCGCACCAGCCCCAGCGCCCGGCTGGCCAGCGTGATGCCGCCGACGGTTGCGCTGTTGCGGCCGACGCTCACGGCGCGCCGCCGGGCTGCGCCGCCTCCCGCACCCTTCTCTCGAGGGCCCGCAGCGTGCCCTCGCCCGTCACCTTGAGGCCGAAGGAGTCCTTGACGTAGAAACTGTCGACGGCCCGTTCGCCGTAAGTGCTCACCACCGCCGAGACGATGCGGGCTCCCGAGTCGTTGATGGCGCGGGCCAGGTCGGCCAGCAGCCCGGGCCGGTCCTGGGCGGTCACCTCCACCAGCGTGTGCAGGTCCGAGGCGTCGTTGCGGATGCGTACCTGCACCGCCACCGGAAAGCTGCCCATTGCCGTCGGCCGCCGCCTTTGCAGCCGCGGCGGTTTGCCCGACTCCACCGCCTTGCGCACTGCCCGCTGCAGGTAGCTGCGTTCGGGCTTGCTGGCGAACGGCCTGCCCTGGGCGTTCTGCGCCCAAAACACCGCCGCCGCCATGCCGTCGCTCGACGTATAGGTGCGCAGCTCGACCACCGTTGCCAGCGAGGCGGCCAGGGCGGCGGCGGCGTTGGCGAGGATGCCGGTGCGGTCCGGCGCGTAGAGACAGATCTTGGTGGCGGCGCGCAGGGCGTCGTGCTCAAGCCGTACCGCCGCGCCGTCCGCCCCGGCCGCCATGCGCGCCAGCGTCTCGTGGGAGTCGGCGTCCAGTCCCAGCCAGAAGGCCGGCGGCATCGACTCGATAAATCCCTCCGCGTCGAGGTCCTTGATCCTTTCGCGCAGCGCGTCGGTGGCCGCCAGCACCGGCGCGTCGGTGGACAGGGCGTCCTGGCCAAACTTCAGCGCCGCCAGCGTGACGGCGTAGAGGTCGCGCAGCAGCTGGGCCTTCCATCCGTTCCAGTACCCCGGCGCCACCGATGTCATGTCGCACACCGTCATCACCAGCAGCAGGTTCAGCCGTTCGGTTTCCTGCACCAGCGCGGCGAACTCCCGCACCGTCGCCGGGTCGTGGATGTCGCGCTGCTGGGCCGTGCGCGCCATGGCCAGATGGTGGCGCACCAGCCAGGCGGCGGTTTCGGTCTCGCCCTCGTCCATCCCCAGCCGCGGGCAGACCCGCTCGGCAATGGCGGCGCCAATGTCGGCGTGGTCGCCGCCCAGCCCCTTGCCGATGTCGTGCAGCAGCAGCGCGGCGTAGAGGGCGCGGCGCTGGACGATGCCGCCGACCAGCTCGCTGGCCAGCGGATGCGGCTCGCGCATCTCGCCCCGCTCGATCCTCCACAGCGCGTCAAGCGTCAGCAGCGTGTGCTCGTCGACGGTGTAGTGGTGGTAGGAGGAAAACTGCATCAGCCCGACGATGTGGTGAAAGTCCGGCAGAAAACGCCCCAGCACCCCGGTTTCGCGCATGCGGCGCAGGGTGTGGGCGGGGCCTTCGCGGGCGGTGAGGATGGCGAGAAACACGGCGTTGGCCTCCGGATCCTCCCGCGCCGCCTCGTCGATGCGGTCGAGGCGCAGGACGATCTGCCGTTCGGCGTCGGGGTGCAGCGGCAGGCCGGACACCTGGGAGGCGCGGTACAGCCGCAGCGCCTGCGCCGGGTCCTTCTCCATGGCGTCGCCGGACTCGAAGGCCAGGCGGGCGTTGTCGACGCGGAATCCCTCGATCTCCCGCCGCCGTGCCAGGGCGCCAAGGCGCGCCAGCGGCCGGTCCTTCTCCTGCCGCTGCTCCAGCGACGCGTAGATCAGCCGCGACAGCTCGCCCACCAGGCGGGCGGTGCGGTAGTAGTCGCGCATGAACAGCTCCACCGGCTGCAGCCCGTCGCGCGCCTCGTAGCCCAGCGCCTCGGCGACGCTCTGCTGATGCCCGAAATGCAGCCGGTCCTCGGCCCGCCCGGCCGCGTAATGGAGATGGAAGCGGTAGGTCCACAGGGCATTCTCGGCGCGGGCGAGACGCGCCGCCGTGCTGGCGTCGAACAGTCCCGTCGCCACCAGCGCGTCGAGCTCGCCGGTGCCGTGGACGCAGCGGGCGATCCACCGCACGGTCTGCAGGTCGCGCAGCCCCCCCTTGCCGTCCTTGATGTCGGGGCTGAGCAGGTAGCGCGATCCGCCCGCCCGCTCGTGGCGCCCGTCCTGCTCCTCCAGCTTGGCGGTGACGAAGGCCCGCGCCCCGCCGCCGAACAGCCGCCGCCGCGCCGCCGCGTCCAGCTCCTCCAGCAGCCCGCCGTCGCCGCACACCAGCCGCGTCTCCAGCAGCGTCGTGCGGATGGTCATGTCGTCGCGGGCCAGCTGCAGGCAGCGCTCGACGCTGCGCACCGCCTGGCCCACCTGCAGCCCCGAGTCCCACAGCAGATACTGCATGGTCTCGGCCACCGACTCCGCCCATGCCGAGCGCTTCGCCGGAGTCAGAAACAGGAGGTCCACGTCGGAGTAGGGGGCCATTTCCCGCCGCCCGTAGCCGCCCACGGCCACCACCGCCAGGCGCTCGGCGTCGGTGCGGGCGAAGTTGGGATGGAACGACTCGGTCGCCGCCAGCCATGCGGCCCGCACCAGTCCGTCGGCCATGTCGGCGACCATGCGCGAGCAGGCGCTGCCGCGCTCCGGCGCCGAGAGAAAGTGCCCGCGGATCTGGTCGAACGCGCTTTCTCGCGCCTCGTACAGCGTCTGGGCCGCCCGTGCCCGCTTCGCCAGCTCGTCGCCGCCGGAGTCGCCGCGCAGCGCCTCGGCCAGCGCCGCGCCGTCGATGCCGCCCGTCCGCTCGGGAAGTACGCCGACCGGCGCCGGCGCGGCCGCCATCAGTATTCCAGGGTGTCCCTGTCGGCCGCCTCGACCACCTGAAACGCGCCGCTGCCCACCTCGAGGATCGCCAGCCGCCGCTCGATGGTGCCGTCGCTGCGGAAGCGGAACGTGCCGGTCACGCCGCGGAAGCCCTTGGGGTCGGTGATGGCGGCGGCCGAAAAGCCGTCCTCGGCGACCACCACCGCCGCGACGGTCGCGTCGAAGGCGATGGCGGCGAGATTGGGCGGGCGGTAGCCGAAGCGGTCCTGGAAGCGCAGGTCGAAGGCCCGGCGGAAGCGTGCCGAGGGCGCCGCGAACCAGCCGCCGGCGATGACGGCGAGCCCCTCGCGGCGTTCAAGGTCGAGGGTCTCCTGCGAGTCCCACAGTCCGGTGCCCAGCAGCTGGACGGTGTCCATGTCCAGTTTCGAGTCGACCAGATAGGCGGCGATGGTCTTGAGGTCGTTGCCGGCGGCCGGCAGCAGCAGCGCGGTGGGCGTCCGCGTCGGATTGACGTCCCGAATCGCCCGGTACTCCTCGACGAACTCCCGGGTCGCCTTCCGCGTCGCCACGAACCCCTCGCTGTACTCATACAGCAGGTCCATCTCGACGCCGTACTCCGCGATTACGGCGTCTATGGTGTCGCGCACGATCTGGCCGTACTGGGTGCGCGGCAGGATGGCGGCGAACCGCCGGTGCCCCTGCGAGATCGCGTAGCGCAGCACCCGCCGCGCCTCCAGCTGCGGCAGCGAGCCGGCGAGGTACACGCCCTCGCCCGCCACCGCCACGTCGGTGGAGAAGGAGATGATGTTGATGCCCTGGACGTCCGCCGCGGTCTGCACCCGCCGCACCTCCTCCGCGAACAGCGGCCCCACCAGGATGCGGCTGCCGGCGGCGATGGCCTCCTGCGCCGCCCGCAGCGGATCGGGCACGGTGTCGTGCACCGACAGCCGCAGGCGCGGGTCGTTGGCCTCCTCGACGGCAAGCACCGCCGCGCTGCGCAGCGCCTCGGCGAGACTCTGGTGGCGGCGGTCGCCCAGCGGCAGCAGCAGGCCGATCACATGCTCGTCGGCCTCCGGATCGGGGGGATTGCTTTCGGTAATTTCCACCGGTGACGGGCCGGCGATGGGGGCCACCGTGCCCACTTCGATCGGTCCGGTGGGGGTCTCCTCGATGGGCTCCTCGTCAAGGGGGACCTCCACCACCGGCGCCTCGCCGATGTATTCCCCGCGGGTGCCGCCCCCGCCGGCGTCGAGATACTCCCCGCGGGTCTCGCCGCCCTCCTCGACAATCACCACCGGCGCCGGGTCCTGCGACAGGCAGCCGGCAAGGGCGAAGGCGATGATCGCTATGGGTAAACGCGCGTACGTCACTTTCGCTGCGCTCGACAGGGGCGGGAAGCGTCGGGGCTGGAGAGAGGATAGGGTCATGCCTGCGGCTTGTAAACCTGAATTTGGCGAAATTCGGGCGTTATCGCCGCGCACTGCCGAAGCGCGGGACGCGTGCCATGGATGATAGCGCGGCGGAAGGCGGCGGGTCGGCCCTTGATCCGGGGCTGTATCTGGTGTCGGTGCCCATCGGCAACGCCGCCGACATCACCCTGCGGGCCCTCGACGTGCTGGCCCGGGCGGATGTGGTCGCATGCGAGGACACCCGCTCCCTGCGCCGCCTGGCCGCCATCCACGGCATCCGCCTGCGCCGCCGCCCGCTGTCCTGGCACGACCGCAGTCCGCCTGCCGCCCTGGCGCGGCTGCGCCGCGCCCTCGAATCGGGACAGGCGGTGGCCTACGCCCCCGAGGCCGGCACCGCGATGGTGTCCGATCCGGGCTACCGCCTGGCGCGGGCGGCGGTGGAGGCCGGACGGCCGGTGCATGCGGTGCCCGGCGCCTCGGCACTGCTGGCGGCCCTGCTGGCCAGCGGCCTGCCCTGCGAGAGGTTTCTGTTCGCCGGTTTCCTGCCGCCCCGGCCCGCCGCCCGGCGGCGGGCGCTGGAGGAGCTTGCCGACGTCCCTGCCACGCTGGTGTTCTTCGAGGCCCCGCACCGCCTCGCCGCAAGCCTGCGGGACATGGCGGACGCGCTTGGCGATCGCCAGGCGGCGGTGGCGCGGGAGCTGACCAAGCGCTTCGAGGAGGTGCGGCGCGGTACCCTGCCCGACCTGGCGGCGCAGGCCGAAGAGACGCCCCGCGGCGAGCACGCCATCATCGTTGCGCCGCCGGCTAAAGGAGCGGAGGACGCCAGCCCGCCGCCGGCGGAGGCGGAGTTTCGCGCCATGCACGGCGAATCGACCGCCGCCGCCGCCCGCCGCCTCGCCCTCGAAACCGGCCTGCCGCGGCGGGAGGCTTACCGGCGGCTGGTCGAGACCCGCTCCGGCGGCGGCTCCTGACGCGCCGCATTGGCGCGTTGGGCGCTAGGATGGCGGCCAGACAGGTTTCCGTTCAATGCTGCTGGAGCCCGCGATGCTGGCATCCCTCCTGCGCCCCCCCGCGCTCGCCGTCGCGCTCGTGCTGGCCACGGCCGGCTGCGAGGTGCTGCTTCTCGCTGGAGGAGTCGTCAGCGGCCTGCGCAGCATCGCCACGAGGCCCACCGAGGTGCTGGCCCAGGACGGGCGCATACGGGCCGATATCAACCAGGCCCTGCGAATCGAGCTTGAGAGCGTCTACGCCACCCTTGGCGCGCAGGTGTTCGAGGGAAGGGTGCTGCTTACCGGCACCACGCCCACCGACGCCGCCGCCCGGCGGGCTGCTGAGGTGGTGTACGAAGTGGACGGCGTCGTCCAGGTGCACAATGAGATCCAGGTACGCGAGCCCGGCGGGCTGGCCAGCTACGCCAACGACGTGCGCGTGGCCAACACCATTCGCCTCAAGCTGACGGAGATGGACGAGATCAAGCTGTCCGTTGACAGCGAGCTCGAGGTGGTCAACGGGGTGGCCTACCTGATCGGAGTCGCGCCGGACCGGGAGACCATCGACCGCGTCGCCGACATCATCTCCCGAGTTGGCGGCGTCGAGAAGGTGGTGCTGCACCTGCACGTGCGAAGCGCCTAGCGGACCGGCGGCGAGTCCAGGAGGCGCGTACCCGACATGGCGCTGCGGGCGGCGGTGCAGATGGATCCCCCCGAAGGGATCGATTCGGACGCCGACAGCACGTTTCGGCTGATGCTGGAGGCGCAGGAGCGCGGCCACCGGCTGTGGATATGCCTGCCCGACGACCTCGGTCTCGACGGCGGCAGGCCCGTCACCCAGGCGCGCGAGGCGCGGGTGCGGGACGCCCCCCAAAGTCCTTTCGACCTGGGCGACGAGGCGCCGATGGCGGTGGACGACTTCGACGTCCTGCTGCTGCGGCAGGACCCTCCATTCGACATGCACTACATCACCACCACCCACCTGCTGGAGGCGGCCAGGAAGACGCTGGTGGTCAACGACCCGAAGGGCGTGCGCAACGCCCCCGAAAAGCTTCTGGTTACGCAATTTGCCGACCTCATGCCGCCCACCCTTGTGTCGCGCGATCTGGGGCGCATACGCGCATTCCGCGAACTCCACGGCGACGTGGTGGTCAAGCCGCTCTATGGCCGCGGCGGCGAAGGGGTGTTTCGGCTGCGCCCCGAAGACACCAACTTCAACCCGCTGCTGGAGATGATGTTCGAGCGCAGCCGCGAGGCGGTGATGGTGCAGGCGTTCCTGCCGGAAGTGCTCAAGGAGGGCGACCGGCGGCTGATACTGGTGGACGGCGAGCTGGCGGGCGGAATCGTGCGCATGCCTACAGAGGGGGAGGCGCGCTCCAACCTGCATGTCGGCGGGCGCGCCGAGGCGCTCGACGCTGACCCCCGCGACCGTGCCATCGCCGAGGCGGTCGGTCCGGCGCTGCGCGAGCGGGGGCTGGTGTTCGCCGGACTGGATGTAATTGGTGGCCGCCTCACCGAGATCAACGTCACCTCTCCCACGGGCCTGCGAGAACTCGAGCGGCTGGGCAGCGTCAACGCGGCGGCGAAGATTTGGGACGCGATTGAGGCGCGGCTTCAGCAGTAGCAGCGGGCCGCCTTCGCCGTCGCGCTGATGCAGCCTATAGCCGCGACGCGAATCACTTGCAGGTGGACTTGGGGTTGCGCTGGTCTGGAAGACGCGCTACATGGGGATGCCCCAATCGGGGTTTCGCCAAGCGGGCGCACCGGCCTCTACGGTACAGGTGCCCGCGCAAACCAGCCACTGGAGCACGCTTACAGCAAGGCTGTGCCCGCACGGAGATGAAAAATGAATAGTACCCCCCCCAGTCTTGGAATAGCCTTGGTCTTTCTGCGAAAGAACCTGAAAGGCTGACGAGGACACGGAAGACAGCTGGTGCAAGTGCAGAAAGCAGCCGTCTAGTCTCGCATCTCCGGGCAGCAGGCACTGCCCTGTGCGTGATGGTTACCTCATTGGCGACACCTGTAGTTGGCCAGACGTTTGTGACCAGTTCAAATGAAACGGGTACCATTGAAGCAACTGAAAATTGGATTACTGCCAATGCGAATCTGGTAGAGGCGGGTGTTGCAGCAAGCCATCGACTAAACAAAGTTCTGAGTGGCGGATTTGAGAAGAACACTGTGATCTTGGCAAACCATTACAATACCCCCACGAAATCGGCAATATTCAGCAATGCTGGGAATGGCTCACAATTGAATGTCCCTCCAAAACTGGACAATCAGGAAGACATGAGTATTGCTACTCGATCATTTATATGTCAACGGGTACCACTACCAGAATTTACCCTTGGCCCAGAATCAAATCCTTGGCCCCAACAAATAGAGACGCTGTGCGCGTGCATATGGTCTCGCCTTAGTGATGGAGCGCGAAAGACAGCCTGAAGATTCAGAATGAATCAAGATGTTGGTTGGTGGAAGAGGCAAGTGTTTACATCACAGTTTGGCAGCGCCATGGAAAGATGTGGCGGGTACGATTTATATTAGACAAGTAGACAGGAGGTGTACCAAAATGGCAAAGTTCATCACCATTCTGGGCAAGGTGCTACTTATAGCGGGATTTGCAACCGTTGCTATAGGCACAGCGTTGTCAGTGTATATCGAAGTGCAAACGTCGGGTTTGTGGGCTGGAATCGCTCATCTGCAGATGTTGCTCAACCCATTTAACGTGATTAATTTCATTGCCGTGGTTGCAACACTGGCACCCGGATTATTGCTGCTATACTTGGGGGAGAAGCTTAAGAAAAGGGAGTGAGGTCCCCATGCTACCGCGAAATGCAATAGCGGGGAGGGACAGTGCAACTAGCCAAACGGGGAAGTCGTGGTAGACTCCAGTTGTCATGATCACCTTCGCCACCATCGGCGGCACGCGCTTCAACCTGCATTTTGGCGGGCACACCAAGACAGTTGATGCTGGCTTCCTCCGCGCCATTGTCGAGGCGGTTGGTCCAGTGTCACATGAAGGGGGATTGGAGTCAGTAATGCTAAACGCAATCGGTGGCCGTCTCACCGAAACAAACGTCACCTCCATAACGGGTTTACGCAAATTTTCGCGGCTAGACAGAGGCAATGCCGTGGGGCAGGTTGAGATTCATTCATGAGCGGCATTAGTGGCAGCGATGGTTCGCGGAGCAGGCAAACCGCCACTTGCGCTTGGGCGACAGATCTGATACGCCTTGGGAACATGGTTACTTGAGCGGCGCTGGTCAACGGCTAAGATGGAGCCACCCCAGCCCGCCGTGGCGGGGACTTAGTGGTAGGAGCACGGTCATGGCAAAGCCCGTCAAAATACAGATAGGCGCCGGAGACCTTTCTGGCGACGACGCTCCCCAGGCCAAAGATGTTCTTGGCCAGGTTAGGGACTTTGTCGCTCTGCTATACAAAGCCGAGTATCTTGTTGGAGATGGCGGCAGGCTGTCCTGGCGAATCACCAACATGGCCATGAGTTCTCCCCTTAACATGGAGTTCACGCCGCAACCCGCTTCTCCAGATGAAGATGTCAGCCGGCACGCCCAGCAAGTCGTCAAGTCTATGGCAACCGCCCTTCGCCGGATGGATTCCAGCGGACGGGTTCCTGATGACCTTGATCTCGACTTTGGATTCGCGGCGGAGAAGCTGTATCAGGGAATCTCCAGTCCAGCTGAACACCTTGCCATTGACTTTTCCGAGTACAAGGGCGCGAAGAATTTTCACGCGTCCTTCGAATCCGCGCAAAGGTATCTAATGACGTCCAAAGGCAAGTGGGATAGACGCAGAAGCGAATGCAAGGAAATAAACGAGCTGGAAGGCTATATCGTAAAGGTGGAGTCCGGACGCGGCGGAAAGCGCATAATCTGGCTGCGCTGGAGGCGCAACGGCAAAATGGTCAAGTGCACGGCGCTGCCCGGTGGCTTCAAGGCTATCGAAGATCTCTGTTTCAGTGATGTCTTCGAGGAGAAACGGGTACGCTTCAGGGGAGTGGTGTATCACAAGCCGCTTGGCAACATCTATAAAATGGATGTAAAAAGCGTGTACGTGTTTCCTCCAAACGAGTCTGTGCCAAGCTTCGAAGATTGCGTCACTCCCGGATTTACCGGCGGACTTGAAGCTAGCGAGTACCTAAGAAAGATCAGGGGCGAATAGTAGCATGACCAGCTCACTGGCAGGTCGTAGCGGGTGGCAGGAGGGATACTGCCCGGCGACCACCGGTGCAAGTGCTACGCTGGCAGCTATCATGCCGTCGTACTCGAAGTCCACCTCCTGCCTCTCCAGCCGCTGCACTGCTTCCGAGCGCGGCATGTGGGAGTAGCTGAACGTCGATAACAACACAATTGGGGTGATACCGAAGCGGTAGGCGACGCCGGTGTAGGTTTAGGACGCGATCGAGGCGCGGCTTAGGCAGTCGCGACGGCTCGCAAAGACGGCTAACCGCCCCCCTTGCGCCTGCACGGCGAACCTGATACGCTTGGCGACATGGGTACTTGCGCGGTGCTGGCAAACGACTAAGGTGGAGTCACAACAGCCCACCGTTGCGGGTACTTCGTGGCAGGAGCACGGTCATGGCAAAGCCCGTCAGAATACAGATTGGCACCGGAGACTTTTCTGGCGACGACGCTCCCCAGGCCAAGGATGTTCTTGGCCAGGTCAGGGACTTCGTCGCTCTGCTGCACAAGGCCGAGTCTCTTGTCGGAGATGGTTGCAGGCTGTCCTGGCGAATCACACACATGGCCATGAGTTCCCCCCTTACCATGGAGTTCACGCCGCATTCCGCTTCTCCGGGAGACGACGTCGGCCGGTACGCGCAGCGAGTCGTCAAATCCATGGCTACTGCCTTGCGCTGTATGGATTCCAGCGGACGGGTTCCTGATGACCTGGATCTCGATTTCGGCATTGCGGCGGAAAATCTGTACCGGGGAATCTCCTGCCCAGCTGAAAACCTTTCCATTGACTTTTCCGAGTACAAGGGCGCGAAGAACTTCCACTCGTCCTTCGAATCTGCGCAAAAGTATTTTGAGACATGCAAGAGCAAGAGGGACAGGCGCAGAAGAGATCACAAGGAAACATGCACCCTGGAAGGCTATATTGCAAAGGTGGAGTCCGCCCGTAACGGGAAGCGCATAATTTGGCTCCGATCGAGGCTCAGCGGCAAAATGGTCAAGTGCACGGCGCCGCCCGATGGCTTCAAGGAGATCGAAGATCTCTGCTTCAAGGACATCTTCGAGGGGAAACGGGTACGCTTTTTGGGGGTGATTTACAGCAAGCCGCTTGGCAACATGTACAAAATGGATGTAGAAAGCGTGTACGTATACCCTCCAAACGAATCTCTACCGAGTTTCGAAGACTGCGTCACTCCTGGTTTCACTGGGGGGCTTGAAGCAAACGAATATCTGAGAAAGCTTAGGGGCGAAGAGTAGCATGAGCAAGATATACTGGGATTCCTGCGCCTGGATCGCGTACCTGAACAAGGAGGAAAGGGTAGAAAAGCCTGGCGGGCTGCCGGAAAACAGGTATCGACCCTGCTTGAATGTGATGGAAGCAGCAAAGCTGGGGAAGTGTGAAATCGTCAGTTCCGTGCTCTCCATTGCTGAGGCATGCAAAGTACCCAAAGATCCCGGAATGACACTTGATTTGTTTCAGGAGTCTTTAGATAGGAACTATTTCCTGCTTGAGTCGATGTACGAATCAACCGCACGGAAAACGAAAGACATGATGATCGCCGGCCACGCTGGGCTCAAGCTTGTAGACGCGATGCTTTTGGCAACAGCGATAGAAGTCGAGGTTTCTGAGTTTCACACCTATGACAGAAAGCTGCTCAACCTCGACGGGAAACTGCCGCAGAAATCCGGGGGACATCTCCGTATCTGCAAACCTGACGCCGGCGACTTGTAACCCCCCGTGCCTTCCGCTCCGGCGCATTCAGTGCGCGGCTTTAGCAGTAGCGGCAGGCAGCCAGCATCGCCATGTTGAGAATGTCCGACATGCTGGCGCCGTTGGAGCAAATCTGGATGGGCCGGTCTATGCCGGCGGTCACCGGGCCGATGATGGTGCATCCGGCGAGGTTCTGCAGCAGCAGCGTCGATATGCTGGCGCTGTGGCGGGCCGGCATGACCAGCACATTGGCCGGTCCCGACAGGCGGCAGAAGGGATACTGCTCGGCGATCGCCGGCACCAGCGCCACGTCGGCCGCCATCTCGCCGTCAAACTCGAAGTCCACCCCTCTCTTCTCCAGCCGCAGCACCGCCTCCCGCACCGCCTCCGAGCGCGGCGTGTCGGGATAGCCAAACGTGGAAAACGACAGAAACGCCACCTTGGGGGTGATGCCGAATCGGCGGGCGACGCCGGCGCTGATGACGGCGATGTGCTCCAGCTCCTCTCCGTTGGGCAGCTCGTTTACCAGCGTGTCGGCGATCAGCACCGGCCGGTCGCGGGCGATCACCACCGACACTCCCACCGCCCGCGACACCTGCTCGTGTCCCAGCACCCGCTCGATTCGCGACAGCACGTAGGCCGCCTTGCGGGTGGAGCCGGTGACCATGGCGTCGGCGTCGCCGCGCTCGACCATGCAGCTGCCAAATATGTGCGGGTTGCCGCGTACTTCGTGCTCGCAGTCCATGCGGTCGTGGCCGCGCCGCTGGAGGCGCTCGTAAAGCAGCTCGATGTAGGATTCGGCGAGTCCGCTGGAGGCCGGGTCGATTACCCGTATGCCGTCGCCCTCGCCGCGCAGCTCGTGCTTGCGAATCAGTTCCCGCGTTGCTTTCTCCTCCCCAAGCAGCATGGCCTTGCCCATGCCCTCGCGCACCCAGGCCAGCGCCGCACGCACCACCTGCTCGCTGTATCCCTCGGGAAACAGCACTGTCCTCTGTTCGGCCGCGGCCTTGTCCTGTATGCCCTGAAGAATCCCGGCCGTCGGATCCAGCCGGGCGCGCAGGCGGGTCTCGTACGCTTCGGTGTCGATGATGGGCTTGCGGGCGACGCCAGTTTCCATGGCCGCCTTGGCCACCGCCGGCGGAACGCGCTGGAGCAGCCGCGGATCAAAGGGCGCCGGCAGGATGTAGTTGGGGCCGAAGGCCGGGCGCTGGCCGTAGGCCGCCGCCACCTCGTCGGGCACGTCGGCGCGGGCGAGATCGGCGATGGCGCGCGCGGCGGCGATCTTCATCGCCAGGTTGATCTGGCTGGCGCGCACGTCGAGAGCGCCGCGGAACAGATACGGAAACCCCAAAACGTTGTTGACCTGGTTGGGGTAGTCGGATCGGCCGGTGGCGATGATCACGTCCTTGCGGGTCTCGATGGCCAGCTCCGGACGGATTTCGGGGTCCGGGTTGGCCATGGCAAACACCACAGGCCGCTCCGCCATCGACTCCAGCATCTGCGGCGTCAGCAGATCCGGGGCGGAGAGGCCGAGAAACACGTCCGCGCCCCGCACGGCGCCGGCCAGGTCGACGGCCTCGGACTCGACGGCGTGGGCCTGCTGCCAGCGGTTCATGGGGGCGTTGCGGCCGGGCCGCAGCACGCCTTTGCTGTCGAGGGCCAGGCAGTTTTCCTGTTTGGCGCCGCACGCCTTGATCAGGTCCAGGCAGGCGATGCCGGCCGCCCCGGCGCCGTTCAGTACGATCTTCGCCTCGGCGATGTCCTTGCCGGCCAGGTCGAGGGCGTTCATGAGCGCCGCGAGGCATGTGATCGCCGTGCCGTGCTGGTCGTCGTGGAACACCGGTATGTCCATCGCCGCCTGCAGCTGCTCCTCGATCTCGAAGCACTCCGGCGAGCGGATGTCTTCGAGGTTGATGCCGCTGAAGGACGGTCCCAGATGGCGCACGGCGGCGACGAAGGACTCGGTGTCCGTCGCGTCCACTTCGATGTCGACGGCGTCGATGTCGGCGAACCGCTTGAACAGCACCGCCTTGCCCTCCATCACCGGCTTGGCGGCGAGGGGGCCCAGATTGCCCAGGCCGAGGATGGCGGTGCCGTTGGTGATGACCGCCACCAGGTTGCCGCGGGCGGTGAAGTCGTGGGCCGCGTCGGGCTGTTCGGAGATCTTGCGTACGGGCGCGGCGACGCCGGGGCTGTAGGCAAGCGCGAGGTCGCGCTGCGTCGCCATCGGCTTGGTGGGGACGATCTCCAGTTTTCCCGGCCGCCCGCGGCTGTGATAGCGCAGGGCGTCGGCGTCAGCCATGCCCGATGGCTGGTCGCTCATGCTGGTCCCTCTCCCGCGTCCCCGCCGGGAGAGCGGGGATCAGGCGGCTCGCTTGAGCAGCGCCGTATCGATGCTCTCAATGGCCGCGTCGCTGCCGCGGCGGCTGACCGCGGCGATTTCCCGCACCAGGCGGTCGCGCGCCTGGTCGTAGAGCTGGCGCTCGGAGTAGGACTGTCCCTGCGCGTCCTCGCGGTGCAGGTCCCGCACCACCTCGGCGATGGAGATGAGGTTGCCGGAGTTGATCTTCTGCTCGTACTCCTGCGCCCGCCGCGACCACATCATGCGCTTGATGGTGGCGGTGCCCTTGAGGGTCTTCAGCGCCTTGGAAATCTCGCCCGGCGAGGACAGCCGGCGAAGCCCGCGGCTGGCGGCGGAGTCTCTGGGCACCCGCAGCGTCATGCGGTCCTTCTCGAAGTAGATGACCAGAAGGCGGATGTTGCGGTCGCCCACCTTCTGCTGCTCCACGCTCAGAATCTTGCCTACTCCGTGGGAGGGATAGACGACGTTCTGGTTGAGACGGAAGGACGGGTTGGCCTGTTTGCCGTTGGTTGCGGCTGGCTTGCCGTTGACCATCTTGCCGTTGGCCGCGGTCTGCTTGCCGTTGGCCGTCGCTAGTTTGCCGTTGATCACGGTCGGTTTGCTGTTGGCCGTGACCAGTTTGCCGTTGACCACGGTCGGTTTGCTGTTCGCCGTGACCAGTTTGCCGTTGACCACGGTCGGTTTGCCGTTGGCCGGGGCCGGTTTTGCGTTTTTGGTGGTTATGGTGCTCATTTTCGGTACCATGTCTCCCTAATTGAGGCTGCGCTGTGGGTGTCAATACCCGCTATAGTGCCGGACATAGCGTCCCGCTTGCTGCGCGCAGGCCGCCGGGCATGCCGTCCGCACCTGCACGAAACCTACCCTAGCACGCAAATCACGCGGTGTCAAGCGCTGCAACCGGATACAATTCTCCTCCCGCCATGCCGTCCGGCCCCGGTCTCGACGCGCCGGGCCATGCGCTTTCGTCGCTGGATGTCAGGCGTCTTCGCCGTAGAGGATGTCCGCCCGCTGCATGCCTTCGCGCACCGCTCGGGCGTTGGGCATGTCGACGGTCTCCACCCAGTCCATCGCCGCCTGGCGGCTGCGCCCTCCCCGCTCGTGCCGCAGCAGCAGGCGCTTTCGCAGCACGTCGTCCCGCTCGTCCAGATACACCCGCAGGTCCATCGCCGCCGCTATCTGGAGCCAGGGCTCGCGGTCCGTCAGAAGGTAGTTGCCCTCCACCACGAAGACCGTCTCGCCGCCCTCGATTCGGATGCCGTGCTTCACCGTGTCGTGCAGCTTGCGGGAGTAGACGGGCCACCAGAACGCCTCCCCCGCCCTCAGGCGGGCCACCGCCGCGGCGAATCCCTCGGCGTCGAATGTGTCGATTCGCCCCTTCGCCTCGAGCAGGCCCCGCGCCTCGAGTCTGGCGCTGTCCATGTGAAACCCGTCCATCGGACAGAAGCAGGCGGCGTGGCCCCGCTCCCGCAGGCTGGAGGCGATTCGCTTGGCCAACGTGGACTTGCCCGCCCCCGGCGTGCCGGCGATGCCCACCAGCAGCGGCGGCATGGTCCCGTCCAGCAGCCGCAGTATCCGCTCGACCAGCGCCTCGAAGCCGGCGATTCGCTCAGGCATGCATCCAGCCCCTCGTGCCGGGGGTCTCGCAGGATCTGGCGGCGACGCGGTTGGCGCGCTCCAGAGACTCGACGAAACCCGCCCCTTCCGCGTAGGCGTGGCAGAACGCCCCATGGAAGATGTCGCCCGCGCCCAGCGTGTCCACCGCCTCCACCTTGAGGGCGGGGATCTCGCCGTCCCGCCCGTCCTCGTGCCACAGCACGCTCTTGCTTCCCCGCGTCATGGCCCAGCGGCGGATGCCCAGTTCCGCGCACATCCGGGCGAAGGCGCGCGGCCCCCCGTCGCAGTACACCTCGGAGACGATGGGCACGTCGGCCAGGCGCAGAAACTCCGGCGACCAGTCCTTCCATCCGCCGCCGTCCAGCACCACTGGTCCCTCGAACGCCTGGATCGCCTCGCGGTGCCGCTCGACGAAATGCCGCTCGTACTGGTCGAGCAGCATGATGTCGTGGCCGCCCTGAAACAGGTACTGGCGGTCTTTGGGCCGGGCGCATCCGTCGCTGGTGCCGATGATGATGGTGCGCGTGCCCTGCCTGCGGGCGGATATGACCATCGACAGGGGCGTGCCGTAGCCGGGGTCGCCGCAGACGTCCTGCGCCTCGACGCCATGGCGGGCGAGGTCCTCGGCCAGGAAATCGCGAAACAGCCCCGGCGCGCCGAGGGCGGCGGCCAGCGTCGCCTCGCCTCCCAGATGGGCGAAGGTCACCGCCGCCGCCAGAGCCGGGCCGCCCGGCACGATGTCGTTGGCGACGGCCGGCACCTTGGTGTCGGGCTGGGGAAACTCGTCGACCAGGCTGGTGAAGTCGATCACCGCGCAGCCGACAAACAGCCCCCGCGCCATGGCCCGCCCGGACTAGCTGCCGTCCCGCCGCGGGCCAAGCACCTCGGGGTTGGCCAGCTTGTCGGCGGCGAGGGTCCCGTCCATGCCGGCGATCAGGTTGCGGGCGCTCTCCACGCCCATGCGCCGCAGGCTTTCGGAGGAGACGCCGGCGACATGCGGGCTGAGGATGACGTCGTCGCGCCCGTACAGCGGATGGTCCGGCGGCGACGGCTCGGTCTCGAAGGTGTCGAGGCCGGCCCCCGCCAGCGTCCCCTTCTCCAGCGCATGCAGCAGGGCCGCCTCGTCCACCAGCCCGCCGCGGGCCGTGTTGACCAGCACCGCCCCCGGCTTCATGGCGGCGAAGGCGGCCGCGTCCATCAGGTGGCGGGTGTCCTCCGTCAGCGGCGCGTGCAGGCTGACCACGTCCGCCTGGCGCAGCCCCGCCTCGAGGCTGTCCACCGATTCGGCGCCGGGCGGAGGGTCGGCGTAGGGGTCCAGCGCCAGCACCCGCATGCCGAAGGCCAGCGCCCGCTCGCAGAGGGCCCGTCCGGCCCGTCCGCATCCCACCAGCAGCATGGTGCGGCCGTCGATTTCCCACGCCTCGAGGTCCTGCCGCACGTCCCAGTCGCACGCGCGCACCGCCCGGTCGTAGGGCCGCACGTGCTTGGCCAGCGCCAGCAGCAGCGCCATCGCCTGCTCGGCGACGGTGGTGTGGTTGGTGTTGACTGTCAGCGCGAGGGGTATGCCCCGCCGGCTGAGCGCCTCGACGTCGACGCTGTCGTAGCCGACGCCGTGCCGCGACACCACCTTCAGGTCCTTGGCCCCGTCGAGGGCCTCCGCCGTCAGCACCTGGGTGCGCACCAGTACGCCCTCGGCGTCGCGAATCAGGCGGGCGATGTCCAGGCCCTCCGTGCCGTCGTACTGCACGCAGTCGAGGTCCAGGCGCTCTTCGATCTCGATCATGCCCTCGGGGTGCAGGCCGCCGAGTACCACCACGCGGGCCATGTCAGTAGGTGGCTCCATCGTCGGCGGCCGGCTCCTCGCCGCGCATCTCGCCGAGGAACTCCTGCGCTTTGGCCGCCAGCAGCCGCGAATCGGTGCCCAGCGACACGAAGCGGTAGCCCAGGTCGATCATCCTGCGGGCGTAGGCCGGGGTGGCGTTGTGGATGCCCGCCATCACCCGCTTCTTCTTGGCCGCGTCGACGATGTACTTGATGGCGTCCACCACGCTCTGCTCCTCCTGGTCCAGGCCGGGCTTTTTGCCCATGGCGAGGGACAGGTCGGAGGGGCCGACGTAGATCGCGTCTAGGCCCTCGGTGGAGAGGATGTTGTCGATGTTGTCCACGGCCTGCGACGTCTCGATCATCGCGAACACGACGGTGGATTCGTTGGCCAGCGCCGGATAGTCGGGCGTGCCGTAGGCCTGGCCGCGGATGGGGCCGTAGCTGCGGGATCCCGCCGGCGGATAGCGGCACGCCGCCACCAGCCGCTCGGCGTCCTTGCGGAAATTGACCATGGGGCAGATCACCCCCATGGCGCCGGCGTCCAGCGCCTTGCCGATGACGCCCTCGTCCAGCCAGGGAATGCGCACCAGCGGCGTCGCCTCGCTGGCGAGGATGGGGGTCAGCATGTCGAACGCCTTCTCGTAGCCGATGGCGCCGTGCTGCATGTCGATGGTGATGGAGTCCCAGTCCTGGGCGGCCATGGTCTCGGCCGAGAAGACGCTGGGGATGGTCAGCCAGCCGTTGACGGCGGCCTTGTCGTCGAGCCAGAGATGGCGGAGTCGGTTGTTGCGCATGGTGGGTTTCCTCGGTCGCGGCGGGCGCCGCTGGGGCTACCTTGTGCCGTAGATGCGGTCGCCGGCGTCGCCCAGGCCCGGCAGAATGTAGCCGTGGTCGTTGAGCTCGCGGTCGAGCGCGGCGGTGTAGGCGGGTACGTCGGGATGCGCCTCGGCCAGTACGTCCGCGCCCTCCGGCGCCGCCAGCAGGCAGACGAAACGGACGCGCTCCGCCCCCGCCTCCTTGAGCAGCGCGATGGCGGCGGCGGCGGAGTTGCCGGTGGCCAGCATCGGGTCGACCACGATGACGTCGCGCTCGGAAAGGCTGTCGGGCACCTTGAAGTAGTACTGCACGGGCTGCAGCGTCTCGGGATCCCGGTACAGGCCGACATGGCCGACGCGGGCGTTGGGGACGAGGTCGAGCATGCCCTCGAGCAGGCCGTTGCCGGCGCGCAGGATGGAGACGAAGCACAGCTTCTTGCCGCGCAGCTTGGGCGAGCGCATGCGCTCGAGCGGCGTCTCGATCTCGACGTCCTCGAGCGAAAGGTCGCGGGTGACCTCGTAGGCCAGCAGATGGCTGATCTCGCGCAGAAGCTGGCGGAATTCCGAAGAGGGCGTGTCGGCCCTGCGCATCAGCGTCAGCTTGTGCTGGATCAGCGGATGGTCGATGACGATGAGCCGGCTGGGGTCGGGCATGTGGCCTTCCTGCTTAGCTGTCCGCGCGCTCCGACGGGCCAGTCCGGCGCCTGCCTGTCCGCCAGTCGGAGATGTTGGTTCAGAGATGAATCTGAACGGGTCGCAATTTGTACAGCCTTGCGTGGCGATTCGCAATAGGGCGTTGCAGCCAGCAGGAGCGCCTGCTAGGATGACACGCATGAGAACGGACGTCACTGGCCATTGGCGGCGAGCTGCTGGCATGAGTGTCCCAGTCGGCGACGGCTGTGTTGGGCATCGTGGCTGCTTGGTACTCCGGTCTCTTCCTGCTGATTCGAAGCACACGGAGCGGGCGATGCATACTGGTATGTACCAATGACAAGAGGCGGAACCCAGGGCACCTTGGCAAAGAAGGCCCTCCGGCCATCCAAGGGTACTTCGAAGCGAGGTTCGAGGCGAAAGAAGCCCGTATACATGAGCGGCGACATGCACGATTTTTACTGCCAGTCAGCGCACAAGATGGATCATTGCGAAGACAAGAGCATTAGTCTCACCGTCACCTCCCCCCCATACTGGAATGCCATAGACTACGACATACACACCAAGCATGGGGAGGACGCATGGCATCGCGAGCGTCAGTACAACGCATTTGGAGAGACTATTGGCGAGTATCTCGACAACATCGAAGATGTCTTTCGGGAGGTCTTTCGGGTCACCGTGGAGGGGGGCTTCTGCGCGATCGTTGTTGGCACTATACTGCACAAGCGCAAGCATTACCCCACTCCAATGCTAATTACGTCTCGGATGCTCGACATTGGGTGGGAGTTTCACCAGGACATCATCTGGAACAAGGTCACAGGCGGAGTGAAGCGCGCTGGCTCATTTATTCAGCACAAGAAGGTGGGCTACTATTATCCAAACATCATGACGGAGTATATCCTTATTTTCCGTCGCCCAGGAGAGATTCGGCGCGGCAGGGACTATGCCATTGCCATTGACGATCTGTTCACTCGTGATATTGCCAATAATATCTGGCACATCGCGCCTGTACCGCCAGGCCAGATAGACCATCCCTGCCCTTTCCCGGAGGAGCTGGCTCGACGTTTGGTCCTGTTATACTCAGAGCGTGGTGACACTGTCCTGGATCCGTTTCTGGGAAGTGGACAAACGGCGCTGGCGGCAGTCAGGGAAGGCCGCAAATGTGTCGGGTACGACGTGGAGGAAGAGTATATCAATCTTGCGAACATGCGAGTAGAAACACCACCAGAAAGGCGGAAGTTTAACCTCATCCCGAGAGTAGAGAAGATCGAGGCAGTATCATGAAGTACTATAAGGAATATGCGGCGTTTGAGCAACTAAAACTTTCATGCTCTGAATCTGCGAAGAGCGTGTATGTTGACGCAGTTAGATTGCTCATCGAGCAATACAATACAACCATACCTGAGAACCGATTTATTGTAGGAGGCGCGGTAGAGGTCTTCACCCTGCACCTGCTGCAATCTGCGGGTGTTGAGTGTAAATTAACTTCAGAATCGAGCAATTTTTCAGGCATTAAATTGAACGACGGGGGGAGATTGTCAGTTAACAGCAGTTTTACTAAGTCACCGATAAAATTGCGCAACAAGCAAGGAGAGGGGCCGCGGGAATGGAATTCAGCAACAGTATTTGTGGTGTCAAATATTGGGATTATATTCGGAGCACAGGATTTAGTAGGTAAAGAACATATAGGCGATGGGAAAGATTGTATAATGTTGAAGAGATCCGGCGTAAATAAGCTCGCGAAAGAACCAAAGTACGTACTTGGCATGGAAATACCGGAGAAACCTCCTTTGCCCAGAGGGGCAGCAGCGAACTCAAAAAGCAGAACAGCTGCGGAGAGCGTGCTAAATGAAGTGGACAGAATGGGAATACTTCGTGGAATGAACAATTAGTGTCACGATGAGAAACATGGTAATATAGTACTAATGCAGTTTCAATACGAATACTAGAGTTTGTAGGATAGGTAATGTGAAGTGGATTGGTGATCAGTGAATAAAACTTTGCGACAACCAATGACATGAATGGAGACAGGCAAATGGAACGATTGCTCACTGACAGGGAAGTGGGAGAGTGGTTCCGGAGGCTCAAGGCCCAGTGTCCGATGCCCAAGGGCGAACTCGCCTACACCAACGCATATACGCTGCTGGTTGCCGTGGTGCTGTCAGCCCAGGCCACCGACGCCGGCGTCAACCGCGCCACCGAATCCCTGTTTTCGAAGGTCGACACACCGGAGAAGATGGTCAGGTTGGGAGAGGCCAGGCTTGTAGAGCGCATCCGCACCATCGGCCTGTTTCGCAGCAAGGCCCGCAATGTCATCGCGCTGAGCAGGATCCTTGTGAAGGAACATGGCGGCGAAGTGCCGGGTGACCGCGAGGCGCTGGAGCGGCTGCCGGGAGTAGGCCGCAAGACCGCCAACGTCGTCCTCAACACGTGGTTTGGACAGCCGACTCTGGCGGTGGATACCCACGTCTTCCGGGTAGCCAACCGCGCCGGCCTCGCCAACGGCAAGACTCCCCGCGACATCGAAGACGGGCTGGTGGAGCGCATACCGAAACGCTATCTGCGGCACGCGCACCATTGGCTAATTCTCCATGGCCGCCATGTCTGCAAGGCGAGAGCGCCGGCGTGCGGCAGCTGCGTGGTGGCGGATCTGTGCCGGTGGGAGGAGCGCACCGCATGACAATCTTATGTCCCAATCTCGACAGGGACCGACTAATCGAAGCGCTAGGGGTAGGTGCGGCGATGGTTGATGTCACCGAGCAGGTGGAAGACGGGCGCCCCGAATCGCTGGGCCTGCGTCGAGGCGTCGCCACGCTGGTGGACTCTGAGCGGGCGAAGCAGATCTACGCGACCATGGGAGAGACCCATGTGATGTCGGGAGGGTCGGCCGCCAACACCATCTGCTGTCTCGCCCGCATGGGGGTCAGAACGGGCTTCATCGGCAAAGTGGCGGAGGACCAGTTTGGCGAGGTTGTCCTGCACGACATGCTGAGTGACGGCGTGGAGTTTACGACGTCTCCGTACAAGGGCAATGAGCACACCGGGCGCTGCTTGATTCTGGTTACGCCGGATGCCGAGCGAACCATGTGTCCCGAGCTTGGCGCATCGAAGTGGCTGGACTCGAACGACATACACCCGACTCAGATGAAGGAATCGACCCTGCTGTATCTGGAGTCCTATCTGCTGGACGGCGAGTGCAACCGAGAAGCCTTTGACGAGGCGCTGGCTCAGGCGCGGGCGGTGGCCACGGGGGTGGCGCTGTCGCTGTCAGACCCGGGATGCGTCGAACGCAACGGCGACCATATCCGTCGCGTGATCGAAGGCGGTATTGATGTACTGCTGGGCAACCGGGAGGAGTATGCGGGTCTGACCGGAGAGACGAGCGACTCGAAGGCCGCGGACCGTTTGGCAGAACATGTGGGGGTGATTGCTATTACCTCGGGAAGCGAGGGGGTACTGGCGGTATCGGGAGAAGAGCGAGTGCAGGTGCCGGCGATGGAGATTGATGAAGTGGTGGACACCACCGGAGCAGGGGACCTGTTTGCTGCGGGGTTTCTGAAGGGGGTGCTGGCGGGTGACTCGCTGGATGGTGCTGCGCGGCTGGGATGCCGGGCGGCTGGCGAGGTGGTGCAGGTGCTGGGAGCAAGGCCAGCTGGAGACCTGAGGCGGCTGTACGACTAGGGTGATAGAGTCGGCGGAGGGTGAATGCCCTTGTGGACGAGTCCAGTGGTGCAGTCGAGCGCTTGACAGGTGAGAATCGTGTGCTATCTGTAGTGTTGCTGCAATGAAGTGTAGAAGGGCCGAAGAGGTCGAAGGACCATGGGAAACCAACGGGATAATACCGGTCGTATCAATCCGGGAAGGTCTGTGGGCTCCGCAAGCCCAGAGTCTCCTATTGCTGGAGACATCAGTATGAGTGCCGAAGTAGAAGACGTAGAGGGATTGGATGACAGCAGTACTTGGGGAGACTACCCTCTGGACGAAATTTGTATTCGCCACGAATCTAGAACAGTTGATGAGGTGATGAGGCGTATAGATAGCGGTCAATACATTGTGCATACCGATTTTCAAAGAGATTTCGTTTGGTCCATAGAGAAACAGAGTAAACTTATAGAATCGGCGGTAATGCGCATTCCTCTACCGGTATTTTATTTTGCGCAGAATAAAGACGGTTATCATGTGGTGGTTGATGGGCTGCAGAGACTGAACACACTCTGTACTTTTGTTGCTGACAAAATGCGGCTAGATTTGCCAAGCAGAGAGGAGCTGGATAAAAAGCTGTGTTCAGAACTTTTGCCGGTGCATCGGAACAGAATCTATGATTGCAATCTGGAAGTGTATATTATTGACCATAAGGTGCCGGAGCGCGCACGTTTGGATATTTTTGAGCGCGTCAATGGCGGAGAGCAGCTTACGAGGCAGCAGATGCGGAACAGCCTGTACAATGGCAGGGCAACAAATTTTCTGCGGAATGAAGCGCAATCCAAGGAGTTCCAGGAGGCTACATGTGGCAGTCTCAGTCAAAGAACAATGCGAGACCGGGAGCTTATCAACCGGTTTTGCGCATTCCATGTACTTGGGCCGGATGAATATCGCGGGGACATGGACATTTTCTTGGCGGACAGCTTGCGGGTAATGAACGTTGGGGACGATGAATTCGAAGAAAAATTGCGAGCACACTTCCGCCGCGGACTTAGAAACAACATCCAACTCTTTGGCAAGCACGCATTCAGAAGGAACAAGTATGGACAAGAGAAGCACAGTATGATCAATGTTGCACTGTGGGACGTAATGTCAACGGAGTTGTCGAAGCGCGAAGAGTATGAGATAGTTGCCAAGCAGGAACAATTGCGCTCAGAGATTGGTACACTGCTCATGAATGAAGATTTCAGAGATGCAATATCAAAAAACCCCGGTGCCAAAAAGCAAGTGAAAAAGAGATTTGAGATGGCGCGAAGCGCAGTATCGGGTGTGCTTAATGACAATTAGACACGTGCAAATATTTAGTTGCTTTATGGAACAGTTAAATACAAAGAACAAATACAGATGCGAACAACGGCAACAGAATCACTTTCTGATGAAAATTTAAAAATGCAACCGCGAAAAACAAAGATAAGCCAAGGTAATTTCAGGTAGGAATCGAGTTGTAGTTTATCGCAGTACACAATGCAATCCGTTCGACTGCTATACAACAACGCCTTCCGCTTCTAGGAACTCAACAAAATTCAAATGCGTGATATTTTCTCTTTTGCACAACTCTGGTATTCTTATTTTTGTTTTGCTAGGCGAGCTGGTATTGGGCCGCTCCATACTAACAATAGGAAGTGTCAGCGTTTTTGCTAGGGCGACGATCGACAAATCAGCGCGTCCAATGGTGCCGGTTCTGTTCCCGTGGTTCTCCTGTATGTATTGACTGTACTTCCTTTCCCACTCAAGAATCAAATTGGAATAATTTCCATATGGCCATAAAGTACTATCGTTTCTAAAACGGCAAACATGCTCGCGGCTCTTCAGTTTTTTCCGAAGGGGATCATCGAGACGGTCAATTTCCTGGGCAATCTCGTCATTCCAGCAAAAGCAGTCATTTTCAATCCGGTCCCACACTTTAAGCCAAAGCGTAGGGAATACGCGCACAGGCAGTTCAAGCCACGGTTTAGAAACCCCAGAAGTATCAAGGCAGTAGTTGGTCATTTAGATTCGAAGCGCCTCATTGTCCATAATGTCTACGAAATGCTGTATCTTCTTGATACCCATGTAATCGCAGGCATTGTGCAGCGAGATAAGTTTGGCGTGCCAAGAATCAATTATGAGACTGGTGTAGAATCGTCCCACGCGACTTACGTATCGTTTACGGGTGTGTCTTGTGCTTTCACTACGTCTGCGTTCTTTCTCCATTTCAGTAAATTTCGGGCGCAACTTATCCCAATAAAAGTCTTCGGTGATGTATCCAAGTGAAACGAGACGAATGGCCATAGCGAGATTGCTAACCGAAAATTTACGAGAAAGCTTCGAAAGCATCTTTTGGTCAAAATCTGCCTTTGGGCGATCAGGCCGTTTGCACACGTCCAGAAGAGCGCTTGCTGGAACCAAAAATGCGGTGGCAAACCTATTGCACCAAACCTCTTCAGTTTGATGACACCTGTTCTTGCCGTGCGCAATTGCGGTAGATTCACCGATAATTCCAGAGTTTCCAAGAAGCACATGGCCAAGCATATGTGCTACCGAAAAGGCTTGAGCGCCGGGTGATTCGTTGCTGAATACAATTACCGGAAGTGGTTTTTGAAACAGGCACAAACCTCGAGCGCCAACTTTGATGAGCTCGCTGTCCTTCAAAACCATAATCCCAAGGTCCTCGACATTTTGACGAAGGACATCGATGAACTCGAACTTTGCCGAAGACGGAAAATCATGCTGTCCCTCGATTGGAAAAGATGTCATGTCTCGCACAATTTCCGCAACAGTTTCAGGATCCGAGTCAGTTGAAAATCTGAGGCTTGATGGCAGCAAGGGAACTTCCTCATCAAGATCTTCAAGCATAGAAATAGCGTAGCTGCGTATCCTTTCAGCCCATTCCTGCACTCTAGAAAGACGTTTGAGGTCACCTTCATTGGGTGCATTGAGGCAGAAACGGTAATCAGGAGCCAGCTCGACATCTTTCACTGGGGGTATAAATGGCCCCATAAGATCCCAAGGGTGCCGTTCGTAGATCTCGGCCAATTTGCGAAGCTGTATATTGGTTGGTTTCTTGTTTCCAGATTCCCAGTCGGTTAGGCGTTCAACCTTGATTCTCATTTTTCTTGCCGCTTCTTCTTGGCTAAGGCCGTATCTGTCTCGGGCCCAAACCAGAGCTTCGGCGTTGACTGAAAAACGCGATCTCATTTCGGTAGCTTCGGTTTGCCAAGATTCTTGGTGACTCGTTTGTTTCGCAGATGCTGCCGAGTCTCGCGCGGTCTTTGAGACCGTCTTGACCTTCATTGTGACTTTGGGCCGCGCTGCCGTCACTGGCGGTGGCTTCAGCCCAGGTCTCGTCTTGGAGCCATGATGGCTAGGCTGCTGCGATGCTGCGGCCGTTGTCGGCACTGCCTTGGCGGCTGTCCTCGACTTCATTGCGGTTCTTGACCGCGTAGATGAAGCTGGCGCCGGCTTCAGCCTAGCCTGTGTTCCGGTTGCCATCGGACCCACTCGCCTTCTATTCCTGCTGCGATGATTCCAGCATGCGTCCCAGACGACGCCCGCCAAGTATGTGTACATGCAGATGGGGCACGTCCTGATGGCCGTTCTGGCCCGCGTTGGCAATAAGCCGGTAACCATCGCCGCCAGCCGATTCGGCGACTCCCGATTCGCTGGATACCCTGCCGATCACCCGCACGTAGTCGACGATCTCCTCCTCCGACGCCTCCGAGGCAAACTGCTCGAAGTCCACGTACTTACCCTTGGGGATCACCAGTACATGCGTGGGCGCCTGGGGCGCGATGTCCGCGAAGGCCAGGGTGTGCTCGGTTTCCAGCACCTTGGTGCATGGTATGTCTCCCGCCAGAATCTTGGCGAAGATGTTGCCGTCGTCGTAGCTCATGTTCGCGACCTCTTCTCTTCCAGTCCGCTTTGTTTCGTGCGCCGCTCCAGCTCCGCGGCAACCTCCTCCAGGGCGATTCCGCGGGACTTCAGCATCACCATAGCATGGTAGAGCGAATCGGCGGTCTCGGCGACGAGTCCCTCGCGGTTGCCGGAGACGCAGGCTACCACAGCTTCCAGGGCTTCCTCGCCAAACTTTCGGGCGCACCGCTCGGGTCCGGAGGCCAGCAGCTGCGCGGTGTAGGATGATTCGGAGTCTCCCTGCCGTGCGCGCTCGGCGATCACGGCTTCAAGCTCCGCAAGTACGTTTCTGCTTTGGGTCATTGCCTTACCGGGATGCCCGCGGCCGCGAGCGCCGCCTTGGCCTCGGCGATGCTGTGGTCGCGGAAGTGGAAGATCGAGGCCGCCAGCACGGCGCTGGCGCCGCCGTCGCGGATGCCCTCGACCAGATGGCTGGGCTCGCCGACGCCGCCCGAGGCGATCACCGGCACGCCCACCGCGTCGGACACCGCCTTGGTCAGGGCGATGTCAAATCCCTCGCGGGTGCCGTCGCGGTCCATGGATGTCAGCAGGATCTCTCCCGCTCCCCTTCGCTCGGCCTCGCGGGCAAACTCCACCGCGTCGATGCCGGTGGCCCTGCGCCCGCCATGGGTATAGATCTCCCAGCGGCCCTCGCCCGAGGCGCGGGCGTCCATGGCCACGACGATGCACTGGCTGCCAAACCGCTCCGCTCCCTCGCCGATCACCTCCGGATTCTGCACGGCTGCGGTGTTGATGGCCACCTTGTCGGCCCCGGCAAGCAGCATGGTACGGACGTCTTCGGCGCTGCGCACGCCGCCGCCCACCGACAGAGGCATGAAACAGGCTTCCGCCGTGCTGCGGATGGCGTCCAGCATGGGCGCGCGTTCCTCGTGGCTGGCGGAGATGTCGAGAAAGCACAGCTCGTCGGCTCCCGCATCGTCGTAGGCGCGGGCGCAGGCGACGGGGTCGCCGGCGTCCCGCAGGTCGACAAACTTCACGCCCTTGACCACCCGTCCGCCCTCGACGTCGAGGCAGGGTATCACCCGCGCCTTAAGCATCCGCATACATCCGCGCCGCCTCCCGGGCGTCGATGCGCCGGTCGTACAGCGCGCGCCCTACCACCACGCCCTCAAGGCGGCCGCTTTCGGCCCGCACGCGGCGCAGGTCGTCCATCGAGGCCACGCCGCCGGACACGATAACGGGCGCCGGCGCGTCCGCCGCAAGCGCAAGGGAGGCTTCGACGTTGGGCCCTTCCAGCACGCCGTCGCGGGCGATGTCGGTGTGGAGGATGGCGGCCACGCCCTCAAGACGGGCGGCCGCCTCTGCGGCGGTAACCGTACCCTCGCTGGTCCATCCTTCGGCGGCCACCATGCCGTCGCGGGTGTCGAGGGCGGCGGCCACCCGGCCGGGCCACTGGCGGGCCGCCTCGCGCACGAGGCTGGGGTCGCGCAGCGCCACCGTGCCCATCACGACCCGCGCCACGCCCGCCTCCAGCCACCACTCGGCGGAGGCGAGATCCCGGATTCCGCCGCCGAGCTGTACCGGCAGGCCGGTAGCGTCGATGATCGCCCGCACCGCCTCGGCGTTGCGTGGGCCGCCCGCCACCGCGCCGTCGAGGTCCACCACATGGATCCAGGCGAAGCCCGCCTCCTCGAACCGGCGCGCCTGGTCGGCGGGATCGGGGTTGTAGAGGGTGGCGGTGTCCATGTCGCCGCGCCGCAGCCTGACGCAGGCCCCGTCCTTGAGGTCGATGGCGGGAAACAGGATCACGGCCCGGGCTCCCAGCGGAGGAAATTGGCCAGCAGCCGAATGCCCGCCGCCTGGCTTTTCTCGGGGTGGAACTGCGTGCCGGCGATGTTGCCGCGCGCCACCGCCGCCGTGACCGGCCCGCCGTAGTCCGCCACCGCGGCGATGTCGTCCTTGCGCTTGGGGGCGTAGGCGTAGGAGTGGACGAAGTACACGTGTTCCCCCTCGCCGATTCCCTCGAACAGCGGATGCCGCGCCACGCCGCGCAGGTCGTTCCATCCCATGTGGGGGATGCGCAGGCCGGGCCCGCCGGCAAGCCGCGCCACCTCGCCGCCCAGCCAGCCCAGCCCGGCGGTGGTTTCGCGCTCGCGTCCGGTGTCGGCCAGCAGCTGCATGCCCACGCAGATGCCCAGAAACGGCGCGCCCTCGCCGATCACTTTCCGCTCCATGGCCTCCATCAGTCCCGCCCGCTCCTCCAGGCCGCGCCTGCATGTGGCGAAGGCGCCGACGCCGGGCAGGACGATGCGCTCGGCCGCTAGCACGCGCTGCGGGTCGGAGGTGACTTCGGCGCCGCCGCCGGCGCCGCATTCGCTCTGGGCGCGCAGCAGGGCGTTGCGTACCGACCGCAGGTTGCCCGAACCGCAGTCGACGACGGCGACGGTCATGGCGCCGGGGACAGCGTGCCCTTGGTCGAGGGGATGCGGCCTTCGGCGCGGGGGTCGGGCTCCAGGGCCCGGCGCAGGGCGCGTCCGACGGCCTTGAAGCAGCTTTCGACCATGTGGTGGGTGTTCTCGCCGTAGCGGGTTTCCACGTGCAGGGTGATGCCGGCGTTGACCGCCAGGGCCTGGAAGAACTCGCGGGCCAGCTCGACGTCGAACTGCCCCACCCTGCCGGCGGGAAACGCGCAGCGCCACACCAGGCAGGGCCGTCCCGACACGTCGACCGCCGCCTGCGACAGGGCCTCGTCCATCGCCACCTGCTCGCTGGCGAAGCGGCGGATGCCGGCCGCCTCGCCGATGGCCTCGCGCAGGGCGGCGCCGAGGACGATGCCGGTGTCCTCGACGACGTGGTGGTCGTCGATGTGGGTGTCGCCTTTGGCGGCGACCGTCAGGTCGAGCAGGCCGTGGCGGGCGAGCTGGTCGAGCATGTGGTCGAAGAACCCCACTCCGGTGGCGGCCTCGCACGCGCCTTTGCCGTCGATGTTCACCGTCACCTCGACGCTGGTTTCGCTGGTGGCGCGGCTGCTTTTGCCCTTGCGCATGGCTTCTCTCCGTCTCGGTCTTCCCTGCGCCGCACTATACACCTGCAGAATCCCCCGCTTACAATTTTCTTCAGCTGCGCTATATCGAGCGGACAATGTTCTCCTTCCTCTCATCGAATCGCCGCCGCCCGCGGTGGCGCGCCACCACGGTGCTTGCGGTTCGCCGCGGCGACACGGTCGCCATTGGCGCCGACGGCCAGGTCAGCCTCGGCGACACCGTGGTCAAGGGCAACGCCAGCAAGGTGCGGCGGCTCAAGATCGGCGGGCGCGAGATTCTGGCCGGCTTCGCCGGCGGCACGGCCGACGCCTTCGCGCTGCTGGACCGCCTCGAGGGCAAGCTGGAGGCCAATCCGGTCCAGCTGTCGCGGGCCTGCGTCGAGCTGGCCAAGGACTGGCGCACCGACCGCTACCTGCGGCGGCTTGAGGCCATGCTGGTGGTGGCCGACGCCAGCGAGATGTATCTGGTGTCGGGCACCGGCGACGTGGTGGAGCCGGAGCATGGCATGATCGGCATCGGCTCCGGCGGCCTGTACGCCCTGGCGGCGGCGCGGGCCCTGGCCGAAGGCGACCTTGGCGCGGAGGAAATCGTGCGGCGCGGGCTTGAGATCGCGGCCGACATCTGCGTGTACACCAACAACCAGCTAGTAGTGGAGGTAATAGGCCCATGAGCGACCTGTCGCCGCGCGAGATCGTTTCCGAGCTCGACCGTTTCATCATCGGCCAGGAGGCCGCCAAGCGGTCGGTGGCGGTTGCGCTGCGCAGCCGCTGGCGGCGCCAGCAGCTGGAGGAGGACATGCAGGAGGAGGTGTACCCCAAGAACATCCTCATGGTGGGCCCCACCGGCGTCGGCAAGACCGAGATCGCCCGCCGCCTGGCCCGCCTTGCCAAGGCGCCCTTCCTCAAGGTGGAGGCCACCTGCTTCACCGAGGTCGGCTATGTCGGCCGCGACGTCGAGTCGATCATCCGCGACCTTGTCGACGCCGCCATGACCCAGGTGCGCGAGCGCCGGCGAAAGGAGCAGTCCGCCCGAATCGACCGCGCGGTGGAGGAGCGGCTTCTCGAGGTGCTGCTGCCCGGCAAGCCATCGAAGGAGACGCGCGAGGCGGTGCGCAACAGGCTGCGGGAAGGCGACCTCGACGACGGGCCGGTGGAAGTCGAGGTGGCGGACAAGTCGTCGTCGTTTATGTCCATGCCGGATTTGCCGCCGGGCATGAGCGGCTCGATCAGCGTCGGCATCGGCAACATGATGGAGAAGATCACCGGTCCGAGGACCCGCCTGCGCGAGATGACGGTGGCCGAGGCGCGGGAGCAGCTGGCGGACGAGGAGGCGGACAAGCTGCTGGACCCTGAAGCCCTGGCCCGCGAGTCGGTGAGCCTGGTCGAGCAGGAAGGCATCGTGTTTCTCGACGAGATCGACAAGCTGTGCGACCGCGAGGAGGTGCACGGCGGCCATGTCAGCCGCCAGGGCGTCCAGCGCGACCTGCTGCCGATGATCGAGGGCACCACGGTGAACACCCGCTACGGCACGGTGAGCACCGACCATGTGCTGTTCATCGCCTCGGGCGCCTTCCACATGGCCAAGCCCTCGGACCTGCTGCCCGAGCTGCAGGGCCGGCTGCCGATTCGGGTGGAGCTGGCGGCGCTGACGCAGAAGGACTTCGAGCGCATTCTCACCGACACCGACTACTCCCTGACCAGCCAGTGCTCGGCGATGCTGGGCACCGAGGAGGTCGGGCTGGAGTTCACCGAGGAGGGCGTGAAGGAAATCGCCAGGATCGCCGTCGACGTCAACGCCTCGGTGGAGAACATCGGCGCCCGCCGGCTGCACACGGTGCTGGAGAAGATTCTGGAGGACGTCTCTTTCCGCGCCACCGACATGAAGGGCGAGAAGGTGGTGGTGGACCCGGCGTTCATCGCCGAGAATCTGGGCGACCTCGCCAAGGGCAGCGAGCTTGCCCGGTACATCCTGTGATGGCCGGGCGACGGTTGCGCGCCGCGGCGCGCCGCCTAGATTGACTCGCGCGCAATCCATGGGAGAGACGAAGATGCGGGCGCGCGGATGGATGGCGCTGGCGGCGGCGGCGCTGATTGCGGGCTGCGCCAGCGACGGCGAGCAGAGATATCCCGAGCGGGAGCCGGGCGGGCGCTGGATCGTGCCCGGCTCGGTGGCGGACCAGCAGCGGCAGCGGCAGGAGCAGGCCGAGGGCGGCATCAGCCTGTTCGACTTCGGCGGCGGAGCGGATGTCAATCCCGAGGGCGTCATCGGCGTCAACCGCCATCTGTGGCGCGCCTCCCTCGACGTGCTTTCGGTGCTGCCGCTGGCCTCGGCGGACGCCTATGGCGGAGTGGTGATCACCGACTGGTCGGCGAGTCCGGACGACAGTGACGAGCGGGCCAAGGTCACGGCCCTGCTGTCGGGCATCGACCTGTCGACGGACGCCATCCGCGTCGTCGTGCATGTCCAGCGGCGTGGCGACGGCGGCGACTGGGTCGCCGCCGAAGCGGCCGCCGACACGGCGCGCAGGATCGAGGACTCGATTCTGGCCCGCGCCCGCCAGCTGCGCCTCGCCGAGGCCGGCTAGCCTCCGCCGCGGGGCGGCGCCATGCGGGAGTACGACCCGGCCCAGGCCGAGCCCAAATGGCAGGCTGTCTGGGAGGAGCGCGGATGCTTCCGCGCCGAGCGCGACGGCGGCCGCGAGAAGTACTACGTCCTTGAAATGTATCCGTACCCGTCGGGGCGGATTCACATGGGCCATGTGCGCAACTACACCCTCGGCGACGTCATCGCCCGCTACCAGCGGGCCCGCGGAAAATGCGTGCTGCACCCGATGGGATGGGACGCCTTCGGCCTGCCGGCCGAGAACGCCGCCCGCGACCGCGGCGTCCATCCGGGCGCATGGACCCGCGACAACATCGCCGCCATGCGGGCGCAGATCCGGAGGATGGGGTTTTCGCTGGACTGGAGCCGGGAGTTCGCCACCTGCGACGACGACTACTGCGGCGCGCAGCAGGCGCTGTTTCTGGACTTCCTCGAGGCCGGGCTGGTGGAGCGGCGCAGCGCCCTGGTCAACTGGGATCCCGTCGAGCAGACGGTGCTGGCCAACGAGCAGGTGATCGACGGCCTCGGCTGGCGCTCCGGCGCGCCGGTGGAGCGGCGCGAGATGACGCAGTGGTTTTTCCGCCTGGCCGACATCGCCGGCGAGCTGCTCGAGGCCACCGACAGCCTCGACGGCTGGCCGGAGCGGGTGCGGACCATGCAGAGCAACTGGATCGGGCGCAGCGAGGGGCTGCGGCTGGAGTTCGCCCTGGAGCCCAGCGATATCGCCCCCGGCTGGGACGGCGTCGAGGTGTTTACCACCCGCCACGACACGCTGTTCGGCGCGGGCTTTCTCGCCCTGTCGGCAGACCATCCCCTGGCCCGCGCGGTCGAGGAGCGGGTGGAGGGGCTCGCCGAGTTCGCCCGCCAGTGCCGCGCCGACGCCCGCAGCGAGGAGGCCATGGGCGCCGCCGGACGCAACGGCTTCGACACCGGCCTGCGGGCCCGCCACCCCTTCGACCCGGACCGTCTGCTCGACGTCTACGTGGCCAATTTCGTGCTGCTCGACTACGGCACCGGGGCGATCTTCGGCTGCGCCGCCCACGACGCCCGCGATTTGGAGTTTGCCCGCAAGTACGGCCTGCCGGTGCTGCCGGTGGTAATTCCGCCCGGCGAGGACCCCGCCGCCTTCAGGATCGGCGACGTTCCCTATGTGGGTCCCGGCATCCTGGCCCATTCGGACTTTCTCGACGGGCTGGACGTGGAGGCGGCCAAGGAGGCGATGGCGCGCCGCGCCGAGGCGGATGGCATCGGCCGCCGCGAGGTCACCTACCGCATCCGCGACTGGGGCATTTCGCGCCAGCGCTACTGGGGCTGCCCGATACCGGTCATTCACTGCGACGCCTGCGGCGTCGTGCCGGTGCCGCTCGGCGACCTGCCGGTGACGCTGCCCGAGGATGTGCGCTTCGACCAGCCGGGCAATCCGCTCGACCGCCACGAGTCCTGGGGCCGCGTCGCCTGCCCCGCCTGCGGCGCAGACGCCCGGCGCGAGACCGACACCATGGACACGTTCGTCGACTCCTCCTGGTATTTCGCCCGCTTCCCCGCGCCGCGGGCGCGGACGCCGACGGTGCGCGAGGAGACCGACTACTGGATGCCGGTGGACCAGTACGTCGGCGGCGTCGAGCACGCCATCCTGCATCTGCTCTACTCGCGATATTTCGCGCGGATGATGGCGCGCCACGGCGGCCATCTCGATGCCGGCTCCGAGGAGCCGTTCGCCAATCTCTTTACCCAGGGCATGGTGATCCACGAGACCTACCGCGCCGCCGACGGCCAGTGGCTGGCGCCCGACGAGGTGCTGGTCGAGGGCGGGCGGGCGTACCG
>CAZPIN010000129.1:0-8247 GCA_964586735.1 uncultured Rhodobacterales bacterium
GCGCGGAAAGGTTTACGGTGACAGTTTCATCCGCCTCGGATTCACTGTCGTCCGTCACTTCAATTGTGATCGTGCCGCTTCTTTGAAGTGGCGGGATGGTGACTGACCCTTGGGACGCCGTCGCATCCGTGTAGTCGGCGGTATCCGATGTACCGCCAATCGTATAGGGAACCGTGACCACGCGAGCGCTTGCTGAAGCCAGCGTAACAGTAAAGATCAAGGTGCCGCCTTCCACTACCGGGGATGGTGAAGCCAACGATACAAACGCAGCCGGTGGCGCGTCGTTGTCCAGTATTGTCCCTACGGCCGTGTTTGCCGCGCTCAGAAAGACGGTTGAGGCGGACCCCGCCGGGAGCGCGGCGCCCAGCAGCGTCACTACCACCGTCTCGTCAGACTCGGCCAGAGTGTCATCCCTTGTTGCTACCGCAATTGTCGCTGTGCTGCCGCCCGGCGCAATCGTCACCGTATTCGAAGCCGGCGGGGCGTAGTCCACCGCTGCGCCAGATACGGCTGTTCCGCCAAGATTGAAACTGACGGTGACTGGTTCAGCGAACGTACCGCCCATGGTAACGGTGAACAAGAGATTCTGCCCTTCAATCACAGACGGCCTACCTGATATCCAAACCGAGGGAGGGCCGTCGCCGTCCTGCAGCGTAACAGTCGCCGTATTCTCCGTGCCTAGAACCGCGTTGCCATCGGGGTCAGCGCCTATTGTGACCGTGACTGTTTCATCTTCCTCAAACCCGTCTCCCGTCATTGTCGCCAGGATGATCCGCCGCGAAGTCTGCCTCGGCGAAAATGTGGCAACTCCAGCCGACGCGGCGGTGTCAACATAGTCGGCTCCAACGCTTGCCGTGCCGCCAATTGCGTAGGAAATGCTGACGCTCTGCTCGGTGGGGTTGGACAGCCGGATGGCAAACAGCGCGTCCCTTCCTTCCGCAGCGACATTGGAGACCGCCTCAATGGAGACTGTAGGTATCGGGTCATTGTCCGCGATCGTTCCGGCTGCCGGTCCGGGGATTCTTGGATCTCCTGCCAGTCCGGGTATGTTCAACGTAACTACAACGGTTTCATCACCTTCGCGGACAGAATCATTGATCGTATTCAGAACGACATGGGCTTCAGATCGGCCAGCGACCACTCTAAGGCTTCTCCGCGCAGAATCAATGTAGTCTTCTGAATACGTCGCAGTACCGCCCAGCGAATATGAAATTATAGCATCGGCGTCCAGCGGCGCACTAAATTCAACCCTGAACCTGAGATCCTCCCCCTCCTCAGCATCGGCAGGGAAGAGCTCCACTGCCGGCTCGTCATCCAGAATCGTGCCCGTGGCCACAGTCAGCCTCCTGGCATCGTCGTCCTCCAAAAGATACGGGAGATCCAGTTCAACCGTTACCATTTCATCCAGCTCATAGATGCTGTCCTCCAATGTGTTCAAAACTATCTCAGCGGACATTGCGCCGCTTGGAATTAGCAGCCTACCGCCATTAGGATCTGAAATCGTAGCTGGATTGGCACGATGCACGTTGTATGACAGCGCTATATTTGTGCTCAGCGCGGCGGACAGCGCGACGGGAATTCGCATCGTGTCACCCTCGTACACTTCAGCATCACCGAGTGTGAAATCAGGCCATACCGGATCGTCGGCGCTGTTGAGAATAATTGCCGTTTTTGTTGTGCCGGACTGGTCCGAGCATGGAAAAATCGGACTCAGTATGAAACGGAGTTCCTCGTCTTCCTCAAAATGCGCGTCGTCGGCAATACTCAAAACAACATCCTGTGATGTTTCTCCCGCTGGAAACTCAATTCTGCCGCCTGCCCCCTCGCTGTAGCCCGCTGGAGCTAGATAGTCCACTCCTGCCCGTGCAACGCCACCAAGACTATAGGTCATTACATGGCTGACTGCGAAGCTTCCGCTCAGCGTTACCGTAAACCGTAGGTTTTCACCCTCTCTGACGGCTTCGGGTATACCGTCGATTGCTTGCGCGCTGGAGGCAACCGCAACGGATGGCTCCACTTCGTCATCGTTAATCTCGATGGTAGCCCTTCGGAACCTGTCCGCAATCAAGAAATTGTCGCCGCCCCTTGTCGGCAGAACCGCGCCTCCAGTGGGGTTGGACAGCTCGATCAATACGTAACGCGTACCCTGAAGACCTCCAAGCGCATGCGTGT
Source organism: uncultured Rhodobacterales bacterium (assembly GCA_964586735.1). Taxonomy (GTDB): domain Bacteria; phylum Pseudomonadota; class Alphaproteobacteria; order Rhodobacterales; family CAZPXZ01; genus CAZPXZ01. The sequence continues at coordinate 2,173 of CAZPIN010000129.1, forward strand.
CAATCGTTATGGTTTGAGTTAGAATGGTTCTTGGCGCCGCTTGTCTTGGCTGAAAAACCAGCGTACCGCTTAAGGCCGGCGCGCTGTAGTCTACTCCCAAAGCAGCCGTTCGGCATGCCGAGTTGTATGTCCCCCGGATTACGTAGTCAATCGTCATGGGTCGGTCAAATGTGCCCGGACTTATGTCGTCGCTCGAGCTGGCGATATCTCCTCCTTTCGACGTGGCTGACAAAGTGACTGTGAAGTATGCGGTACTCCCCTCTGTCACAATTCTGTTTACGGTTTCCCATCCATCGCTGGGCATGCTTGCCGCCGGGGCCACCCTTCCGCCATGGGGGCGGAATTTTAACTGACCTCCAATGTCAACGACGGTAAAGCTAATTTGCTCAGGGGAAAATTGTACGCGGTGCTCCGCCGCGCATGGTTCCAACGGCTCCACGAAATCACCTAGCTCTGCCGGGGCGCGCTGCGCAACGCACGCGTCGACAATCTGGAACGCTCCATTCTCGGCAATCTCGAAAAGACCATCGTCGAGCACCTGAAGGCTAACAACATGAGTATAAAGGCTACCGGCCGGAATCCACAGGCAATTGGCAGAATTCTCTGTACCGAATGAGCCCGAGATATCCACCCTTCTGCACGACGGATGTTCTTCCGTGAATCTGCTCCTGGACCCATCATCCGCGAAGTCATCTCCATCAAGCACCTCTCCGCTCGCCGGATCAAGGAATCTGTAGCGGAGCAATACAGCTTCGCTGCTTACTCTATTAAGCGCAACGTCGAAGTGGATTGAGTCGCCCTCTGTCACCTCAGAGGGGGCGGACACTTCGACTCGCAACGGCGCCACGTCCAATATGAAACCGACCGCTGTTCTGACTCTTCTGTTTGATTCAGCCAGCGGTATGCCTAGAGATCTAACTTGAATAGCAATGGTTTCCCTTTCTTCGTAAATATTGTCTGTCAGAGTTCTAAAACTTATTCTTTCACATCCGGAGCCTGCGGGCAACATGATAGCTATAACACCACCAAATGCTGCGCGATCGTCTGGATGAAAATCGCTAGCGGATGCCGTGGTCCTCCCTATGTCAATGGTATACTCGTACTCCCTATCGACATAGGAAACGGAGCCAAGGCAAATGCTGAAAGTGACCGTGCCTCCTTCGCCTATCGGGGGAATACCCGCATTTGAACCCGCACTAGGCTGCAGCACATTCACAACACTCGTAGTTACCAGTCTGTAAATGGTTCCCGTTGCCGTACCGTCAACAACAATAACATTCGGCGATACTTCACCAGCGAGAGCTATATCGATGCGTACCACGTCGGGAAGTGAATCATTGTTGAATGAAGTTCGCAGAGATATCGCGCTTTCTGTAACACCCGCTGCAATGTTATGGATTCCTGAAAGCCCGCGAAAGCCAAAATCGCCACTAGTCAAGTTTCCGCTGATCTGTGACAAAGACCATCTTATCCTGATTGGCGCGGTGTGCGCCTCTGTCAGTATCAGCGGAAATTCCAGATTGTTGGTTTCAAGAATACTTCCAGCGTCCCAAACCAGTATGCCCACGCGGGTTAAAACCCTGCCTGTTGCGCTAGCATTGTTGCTGTCAATTGTACCAACTGTCAATCCGGACACCGTACTCGTGGCGCTGATCAACGTTACCGTGAAAGTTCCGGTTTGTCTGGAAAATCTGTCATCTACCGTATCAAGAATAATCGGCTGCGTTGTATTTTGACCCGGCAGAAAAACCAGAGCGGGACAGGCCGTAGTGCAGCCCGTATAGTTCTGCGGGCCGACATAGGACACCGTATAGGCGACAGACATACTCTCCGCCGGCACGCGATTCAGCGAAACGGAGAATGAAGCGTTTTGGCCTTCCAGTATATCCTCAGCACCGGCAATCGTAACCACGACGGGATTTATGGAGGGATCATTAAGGACTCTGCCGCTGCCCTCGACATCTCCTAGAATTGCGCCCACTGTTTCGCTTTTCAATGACACAACCACTTCTCCGCTGGCTGACGACGCGGCGTCCACTACGGTTTGCAGCGTGATGTTTTGCATCGTGGCTCCATCTGCGGCAAATGTAATGTTTTCACAGTCCGTCGTACAGCCATTGTAATTGTCCGCTCCACGAGAAAACACCGAATAGGAGACCACAACATCCGCCTTCGGCGTTTTGTCAAGAGCAACTGTGAACACAAGGCTTCCGCCTTCCGTTACGTCTGCCGCGTCGCTGACGGATACTGTGGGAAGATGAGGCTGAAGTACGCTGCCGCGGGCATCGGCGCCGCCTATAACTGCACCCGTTGCGCTGGTTAAGGAAACGATCACAAGCCCGTTATTCTGTGATAGGGCATCTTCTACGGTTACAATTGTGATGGTCCGCGTTGCTGCGCCCCCTGCAGTAAATGTGATATCCGGGCAGTTCGTCGTGCAGCCAGTGTAGATGCTCGCGCCCGTGGAAGTCACCGAGTAGGAGACAGCGACATTCGTCGTTGGTGGTGGGTCTATAGTGACCGTAAATTCAAGGCTTTCGCCTTCATCTACGTCCATCGCGTCACTGATAGATACCACGTGTGCTGCATCGCGCACGGTACCCGTTGCAGGTACAAGATCAACTGCGAGATTGGACAGTGAAGGCGCACTGCCGCTCGTGGCGCCCGTCAGGGTCACGACAATTGTCTCGTCATCGCTGAAGCCCACGACCCGTGTGGTATTGATGACTATCTGCTTGAGGTTGGCCGGACCCGCCTCAAATCGCAGAGTCCCGCTTCCCGTGTCAGAGTACTGGGTGCCCGCTGTGGCACGCACCGTATAGGACACCGCTACCGGCTCCGCAGGCGCCTCTGAAAGGGATACGTCAAATCTCAGGGCTTCGCCCTCGTACACGCTGACCGCGTTGCTAATGGATACTTCCGGCACATCAAGCACACGACCATCGGCCTGGCGCGTGCCACCGACGATGGCTACGTCAGAAGGTGCACCCGAAACAATTGTTCTCCGCACGACGTTGCCCAAGGTCACCCGAATAGTCGAGGCATCAACGCCAGATGCCCGCTCCGTGGTGATTCTTATCGTCTGTCTAGTACCGGGGCCGGCAAAGAAAGCCAAGCTGCAATCCGTGGTGCACCCGCTCGCATCCTCCCAGAGAATCGTGCCTGACTGCAGGCTTACCGTGTAGGGCACAATCACTATCGCGTCAGTCGCCTGCGCCAGCTCGACGGTGAAATGCAAGCTTTCGCCTTCGACCACCGCCGCCCCGGCGGAAACGCTCACTGCCTGCTGGGCATTGGCCTGCGACGCCGCGACGCCGGCGCACACAGATGCCCCCGCCGCTACGCACAGTGCCATCAAGCACCGCCCTCTCTGGCTCCACCCCGGCATCGGATGCCTCCTCTCTGTTGGCCCGCCCATTCCAAAGACTGCGCGTATCAGGTGAAGGCACGCCATTACCATAGCGTGTGGTGTAGGCATCATTGCGATTCCCTCCCAAGTGCAAGATGCCCTTGGCGGCTGCAGTGTAGAACGTACCTATCGCGCCATACCGCACGAAGAGGCAGCTCAGGGAAGCATAGCGCCGACTGGCAGCAATGTGTACTACGTTTTCGACCAACCTTGGCAGCGCGATACACGCCAGCTCCGGCTCAGCCACAGTGCCTTGCCGGACAAGCGAGTAGCTTCAGCAATGCCGTCAGCCGTGTCCCGCAGCGGGCTGCGCGCCTCCCGGCAGAGCGCCCTAGAACCGGAGGCTGCCCTCCAGCATAAGCGAGCTGTCCGGGCCGGAAGACCGATGTTCCTCTCTCTCTCCGTATACGTCGAAGCGAAACACGCCGACGGCCATGTCCGACTCACTCAGCTCGGTGCCAAGCCTCAGGCGGCGGCTCTCCGAAGCATCCCGCACCTCGCCGTATACCGTGGCAAAGGCCCGCTCATCCAGAGCTCCGAGTCCGTAGGCCAGCCGCGCCCGATAGGCCGCGCCCTGTTCATCAGCGTCGCCCGCAACGCTGGCCCGCTCCCACAATGAATCAGAGGCGGCGCGGCGCGGAGCGTTCCACGTAGGCTCAAGCGTCAGCCGCACTCCCCTGCCCATCGTTCCCGGAGTATAGGTGGCGCCCAAGCCAATGCCCCACTCGCTGATGCCCTTCTGCTCATGGACGAGAAGCATATTGCCGCGCCCCTTGATCTCCACGCTGCCGTCGAAGCTGATGAAGCCAAACTCGCCCTCCACGTCCGCGCCGCCGCCCTCCTGGGCGTCCCCCAGATCGTACCGGGCACCCAGCTCGATCCTGCTGCGAAGAGACGCGCCGCCCTGAATGGTCCGCTCGCCCGCGTTCTCCAGCGCAAGCCGGAGCCTGGAGACATCCGTATCCAGCTTTCCGAAGCTTCCGTCGCCCGTTCCCTCATCCGAGGCCATCTTGGCCGTGTATACGTCCGCCTTTACAGCAAGATCCCTGCCTCCGGTTCCCGCATGGCCACTGTGGAAACCGCCCGCGAATGCCTGCAAGGAGACATCCGACTCCACCGTTCCGGCGCTGTCGCGCAGCTCCAGCGTTCCGCTGCCGGAGCTGACGCTGCCCCAGACGCCAGGTCCTCCCGGGCTGTTGATATGAAAGTACGGGGTGGCGATTTCGAAACTGATCTTCGACCGGCCGTCGCCTGCCGCCACGCCCGCAAAGCTGTAGTCGGTGTCCGCCCCCGACTGGCTCAGCGCGATGCCCAACAGCAGATTCTCCTGAAAACGGTAGTCCATGCCAATGTGCCCGGCGGACATGTTGCCCTCAATCGATGGGATGCCAGTTGACCGGGAAGCGTTCTCGTAACTGGAAACGCTGCCCTTGCCCCAGACGGTAAACAGGCCAACGCGGCGCTCCTTGCCGCGCCCGCGGCGGACGGTTAGCGCAAAGTCGGCACCGCTGAGGATTTTGTCGCCCTCGGGCAAACCCGCCCACTTCCTGTATTCGTCCGCGCCGCCATCTGCCGCGCGGAAGCCATCAAAGCCATGCTCCGAGTAGTCGTCGACCGCTGCAACCTCTATCCCAAGCGCCCTTGCAATTTCCTTCGCTCCCCGGCCCGCGTCCTCGCTTGCCGCAAACGCGGCGGGGTCGACGTTTCGGCCGCCCAGCCTCATATGGGAGTCTCCCGCTTCAAGCATGCTGGTGTTGACCCGGTCCCAAACCATCCCGACAATGCTGGTGCCCAGCGAGCGGCCAAATCCAGCCAGTATGCTCACAGCCGCCACCTCCCGCCGCTCGGTAGCAACGCTGAGAATCTCGGCGGCAACCACAATGCCGTCCCTCAGCGTGCCCTCAACCTCGGGGAGGCCGCCAATCCCCAAGCCTCTCCCGCTAACGCCCGCAACATCGATGTACAGGCTGCCAAGGGACGAGATGGCATGGCGAGTATCCAGGGGAAGGCGCACGTGCTCTTCGGTTTCGCGCGGCGCCACCGCAGCTGTCCCGCTGTACAGCTGGCCTGCGGCGTCGGACCTGACCCGATACTGCACCAGAACTTCGTAACCAAGAGGCCTGCTCAGATGAACCTCGAACTCGACCATCGCCGCATCGTCCGCCTCGTTGCCCGCGACGAGATGAGCCCGCTCTACCGAGACCGTGGCGTCGCTGACGCTTTCACTGAGAATCGTGCCCACGCCAGTCTTCCCCCCCGGCTCGATGTCCACGCCGCCTCTGGCGTTGAAGAGCGTAATCTCCACCGTCTCGTTCTCTTCGGCAAGAACGTCGCCAATGACAGTGACCGTAATCGCCTGCTCGCACCCTCCCCCAAGCTGGCAGGACGCGAACGTCAATAAGCCGCCTGGCAGAGGCTGGTAGTCGTCGCCTTCAGCCGCAGTGCCTCCGGACACGCTGTACTCAACCGACGATACACCAGGTAACCGAGCACCCAGTGTTACTGTGAAGACCAGCGGTACGATGCCAGCGCCGCTTTCCACAACGCTTGGCGAATCGATCGAGAAGCCGAGGTCGTCGTTGCCAATCGTGCCTGTCCCCACGCCGCGGAGACGATGCACGATGGCGCCGGAAGTCGGGTTGGACAGCGACACCATCACCGTTTCG
>CAZPIN010000130.1:0-4684 GCA_964586735.1 uncultured Rhodobacterales bacterium
GTTCGAGCTCATGGCGATCCAGCAGCGCGTCGGCATCACCTTCGTGATCGTGACCCACGATCAGGACGAGGCGATGACCGTGGCGGACCGCATCGCGGTGATGGACCATGGCCAGATCGTCCAGGTGGCCTCGCCCGCCGAGATCTACGAGGCGCCCAACAGCCGCTACGTGGCGGACTTCATCGGCGAGGCCAACCTGCTGGAGGGCCAGCTGCTGCGGGTCGAGGGCGCGGAGGGCGGCGGAAGCGTGGCGGCGGTCGCCTGGGGCGGCGCCGAGATTCGCTGCCGCTGCGAGGCCCCCGCCGTCGGCCCCGGCGCCGAGGTCTGCGTATCGCTGCGTCCCGAAAAAGTGCGCCTGTCGACGCGGGAGGAGCCTCCCGACAGCCCCAACGTGCTGCGCGGCACGGTCGAGGACATCCTGTATGTCGGCAACCTCTCCACCTACCACGTGCTGGCCGAGGGCGGGCGCAAGCTGGTGGCCCAGATCGCCAACGACCGCCGCCTGGTCGAGCGGCGGGTGACGTGGGAGGACCAGGTGTGGGTGCACTGGGGCGAGGACGCCGGGGTGCTGCTGACATGCTGACCCGCGCCGCGATCGGCCGGTGGCTGGTGGTCGCCGTGCCCTATGCCTGGCTTCTGTGCCTGTTTCTCGTTCCCTTTGGCATCGTCCTCAAAATCTCGCTGTCCGACGTCGTACTCGCCATGCCGCCCTACGTGCCCTCGTTCGCGTGGGAGGAGGGACTGGCTCGGGTGATCGCCCAGCTGGCCGAGCTGGACTTTGAAAACTACCTGTGGCTGGCCGGCGACAGCCTCTACATCAACTCCTATCTCTCCAGCCTGCGCATCGCCGCCGTCTCCACGCTGCTTACCCTGCTGGTGGCGTTTCCCCTGGCCTACGGCATGGCGCGGGCGCCCACCGGGCTGCGCTCGGTGCTGGTGATGCTGCTGATCCTGCCGTTCTGGACCAGCTTTCTCATTCGCGTCTACGCCTGGATCGGCATCCTCAAGAAGGAGGGCCTGCTCAATCTCGCCCTCATGGCGCTGGGCATCCTCGACGAGCCGCTGACCATCCACAACACCACCGTCGCGGTCTACATCGGCATCGTCTACTCGTACCTGCCGTTCATGGCCCTGCCGATCTACGCCTCGCTGGTGCGGCTGGAGCGCGACCTGCTGGAGGCAGCCGCGGATCTCGGCGCGTCGCCGTCGCGGGCGTTCTGGGAGGTGACGGCGCCGCTTGCCCTGCCGGGCGTGGTGGCGGGCTGCTTTCTGGTGTTCATACCGGCGGTGGGCGAGTTCGTGATTCCCGACCTGCTGGGCGGCTCCCAGACCCTGATGATCGGCAAGACCCTGTGGTCGGAGTTTTTCAACAACCGCGACTGGCCGGTCGCCTCGGCGGTGGCGGTGGTGCTTCTGCTGCTGCTGGTGGTGCCGATCATGCTGTTCCAGCGGGTTCAGCAGCGGCAGGAGGCGGCATGACCGGACGTCTTTCCCGCTTCAACCTGGCGTCGCTGGTACTGGGATTCCTGTTCCTCTACCTGCCCATCGTGCTGCTGGTCATCTACAGCTTCAACGAATCGCGGCTGGTGACGGTGTGGACCGGATTCTCCACCCGCTGGTATGGCGAGCTGTTCCGCAACCAGGGCTACATCGACGCCGCATGGGTAACGGTGCGGGTGGCGCTGCTGTCCTCGACTGTCGCCACCATTCTGGGCACGCTGGCGGCGCTGGCCATGGTGCGCGGCGGGCGGTTTCGCGGGCGGACGCTGTTTTCGGGGATGATTTACGCGCCGCTGGTGATGCCGGAGGTGATCACCGGGCTGTCGCTGCTGCTGCTGTTCGTCGCCATCGGCTTCGACCGCGGCTTCTGGACGGTGACCGCCGCGCATGTGACGTTCTCGATGTGCTACGCGGCGGTGGTGGTGTCCTCGCGGCTGGTGACCTTCGACCGCTCGCTGGAGGAGGCGGCGCAGGATCTGGGCTGCCCGCCGGCGCGGGCTTTCGTGACGGTGACGCTGCCCATCATCGCCCCGGCGGTGGTGGCGGCCTGGCTGCTGTCCTTCACGCTGTCGCTTGACGACCTGGTGATCGCCAGTTTCGCCACCGGCCCCGGCGCCACCACGCTGCCGATGAAGGTCTATTCGGCGATTCGCCTGGGCGTCACTCCTGAAATCAACGCGCTGTGCACCCTGCTGGTGGGCGCCGTGGCGCTGGGCGTCGTCGTGGCGTCGACGACGATGCGGCGGCTCGAACTGAGACGGCGGAGAGAGATGGCGGCATGACCGATTCGGCGGCGTTCGCCGAGGAAGTCAGGAAATTCCGCACCGAGCATCCGGACGTGGTGCAGGTCGAGGCGGTGGTTCCCGATTCCAACGGCATCCTGCGCGGCAAGTGGCTGCGCGCCGAGGCCCTCGACGGTCTGGCCGGGAAGGGCATGCGCCTGCCGGCTTCGATATTTGGCGAGACCGTCCGTTTGGCATGCGACCTGCGGAGCATGCCGGGTTTCGACACCCGCGATGGCGACGGGCTGTTCATGCCGGTGCCGGGCACGCTTCGGCCCATGCCCTGGCGGGAGCGTCCGTCCGCCCAGGTGCTGTTGGCGATGCGCAGCGAAGAGGGCGGACCAATACTGGATCCCCGCCAGATGCTGATCGACGAGGAACGCCGCTGGCGCAGACGGGGCTGGACGCCAGTGGTGGGAGTCGAGCTGGAGTTTTGCCTGCTGCCGCGGCCCAGCGCGAAAAAGCCCGGCCATCGCCCGCCCGACAAGGAGATGACGAGCCGCCTGCTGGAGATTGACGGTCTCAAATTGGCCGAACCCGTGCTGGCTGACATCTGCCGCTACGCCGAGGCGCAGGAAGTGCCGGTGACCACATGCGTCGCCGAGTTTGCGCCGGCCCAGTACGAGCTCAACCTGGGCCATGTACAGGATGCGGCGCGCGCGGCCGACATGGCGGTGCAGTTCAAGCGGCTGGTCAAGGAGGCCGCTAGCCATCACGGCATGGACGCCACCTTCATGGCGCAGGCCTTGAACCGCCAGCCCGGCAACGGCTTCCATGTACATGTCAGCGTGGTGGACCGCAAAGGGCGGAACCTGTTCAACGCGCCCAAGTCGAAGGCCGAGGCGCCCATGCTGCTTTCGGCGGTGGAGGGATGCATCCGCAGCTTCGCCGATTTCCAGCTGGTGTTTGCGCCCCATGCGAATTCCTACCGGCGGCTGGTGCCGAATCTCGGCAAGGTACAGCGTGTCGACTGGGGGCGAGACGACCGCGAGGCGTCGGTGCGCCTGCCGGAGTGGTCAGGGCCCGCGGCGCGGATGGAACATCGCCTCGGCGGCGCTGACGCCCAGCCCTATCTGCTGCTTGCGGCGGTCCTCTTCGCCATGCGCGAGGGCATGGAGGAGAGACTGGCAGCCCGGCCGCCGAGGGGCAGCCCGGGAGGCTTGGGAGTCAGGCTGACCCCCCACTTGCACCAGGCGATGGAGCGGTTTGCCCGGTCAGCTCTGGCGGAGCGCCTGTATGGCCGTACCTATCGGGACGTATACGCCATAATGAAGCAGACTGAAGCGCAGGAGGTATGGGAGCGGGTCACAGACCGCGAGTACGAAACCCTGTATCTGCGCATTTGAGGCCTGGCTGTCCGCAGACGCACCGGCGGGGGCAGAAGGAAAGCGGGCTGCCGCGGCAAGCAGCCGAACGTGACGCGGACCATCCAGGCAGGCAGCGAGCGGACGAGAGCGCTGGGCGCAAGCCGAGACAGCATCATGCAGGCAGTCTTCGGGAGAGGATGGCGGGGAAGCGACCGGCGCTGCATGCTCGAAGATCCATACACTCTGGCAGTACCCTCTTGACGGCGATATGGCCAGTGCCCAGACTCGCGTCACCATACCGGGAGAGAAGCCATGGAAGACTTGGCCGTGTGCGTACTTAGCGACGGCATGCTGCGCCGCCTTCGGAAGCGGGCGGACGAGCATGGCAGGTCCGTGGATGACGAGCTGAAGGCTGTGCTGCTTGAGGCGCTGGGACCGAATCCCAGACCCAAAGATCTTGGCCTTGCCGTACACAAACGGTTTGCAGCTCTTGGCGGCGTCGATCTTCCCATTCCGCCGAGAGTGCCGGACCCGGACACTACATGAACTGACTGGCATTGTACGGCAATAATTCTCATCGACACCAATGTGTTCTCGGAACTGACGCGGGAGACGCCTTCCGAAGCCGTTCTGGAATGGTACAGGCACCAGGATCCTGATACCATCTTTTTCAGCGCTGTGGGCGAGGCTGAGGTGCGCGCTGGCGCCGCATATTTGCCGGCGGGTCAGCGCCGCGACCGGATGGTTGCCGAGGTCGAGGCTACGCTGGAAAACGAGTTTTCAGATCAGGTGCTGCCGTTCAACCAGGATGCCGCGCTTGCATTTGCGGAAATTTCTGCGGCTCGAAGAAAGTTGGGGCGCCAAAATAGCTTTGCGGACCGCCAGGTAGCCGCCATAGACGCTCATTATGGCGCCACCGTAGCGACAAGAAACGTAAGGGACTTCGAGCACTGCGGGGTTGAGATTGTCAACCCATGGGAATTCGTGACAGACGCTGACAAGCGGTAACCGGTTTTGCGGCGGCAACCGGAAAATTGGCAGGCTGCGTCGCGGAGAACTCTTGACAGACCCGCTGGCGGCCTCCCCTGTCTATAT
>CAZPIN010000131.1:0-17831 GCA_964586735.1 uncultured Rhodobacterales bacterium
AGGAGATTGTCGACCGCTGCTGCGTCGCATGGAACGAGGTTGTCGACGATATCGAGCTTTTGAAGTCCATCACCCGGTGCGACTGGGCGCGGCTGGCGGCATGAAGCGATGTTTGTCAATAGGTACATGCCGCTGGTATAAGTGGGATGACTCTCGCCGGAATACTGTTTCGTATACAGCTGCATCAAAACTCTGCGCGGCATACAGTGTTGGAATATTGCTCCCTATGGGTGAGAAGATCGGGCTGAATCGACTGGGCAGCCCTCGACCTGGATTGAAGGCTGTGCCAGATATGTCAATCTGGTGACAGCGAAATATACAGTCCCCAGCGGCAATAGGCACAAATTTCCGCGCAGCCACCAATTCGGGTATTTCAATGCTGGTCACCCTACAGGTACCTCACCTGCGCGTTCGGCTGCCGATACAACCTCCCGGCAGTTTCGTTGTATGGCTGATATGGGGGTTTCTCCGTCAAGCCACTCATTTGGCGAAACAAGCCAAGATGCAAGATACCACACAGTGCATTCTTTTGAAAAAGCTTTATTCACCTCCTGAATGAGCGGGTAGGGCTTTCCGTTTGACTGAAATTGAAAGGCGGGATATACCATAACGTCAACAATGGGCAGTCCAATTATTCGCCCTTCTGATTGCCAACGCTTTGCGGTCGTTTCCTTGCCATCTGCCTTGCGATTTGTCAGATTATGAACTGCCTTCTCATCCAGAACAGGAAATGTGTTGAAAAATTTTACCCGCAGCTCGGCTCTCATGAGCTCTGTGTTGGCCATGGCCAGCAAACGCGGATCGTTGACATACTCGGATGAGGGTTTCGCCATAGCACCCATCTTATAGTTGTTCCAAAAATCTGGATGCTTACTGGCATCATCATCTTGCGCTTTGCGCCTCGACCTTTTGCCAGTGCCGCTGCTCTTGGCGGACAAAGCATGATCGAGGGTCCGAAGCCCCCTCTGCGGCCCTCTGCGCCCGCCTTTCTGTGGCAGATTGGGCGATGCGCGGTGAGCGCGCCCGCGGGTCTTCCTAGCCTGCGCGGGTAGCGATGGCGATTCGGCCAGAGTCGCAGCCCCTGCCTTCAGTCCAGCATCCGGTGTCTCATCACTCATGGTACAACCCCCTTAAGCCTCCTAATGCAGCCAATCTGACGACCGGCACTCGCGGCAGTCTACCGAGGTTTCTAGCAACAGTCAATCCCTTGCCAATTTAGTGGCTGTTCACGGCTTCCGAGCCGTACGCAGCGCGAAGCGCCGCACCAGCCTCCTTGCAGCGGGCCATCGGGGTATGGCCGACTTCGGTACTACGCGCTAGAAGCCTAGCCTGCCTTCCAGTTAGATCGAGTCTCTCTGACGCGACGGCTGTCCCTCCTCGTACTGATCGTAGACATCGACGCTCAACCCCTCAAGCGGAGCGGTCAGACAGCGCGTCTCGGTGCCCAGACGCGGCCTCCGGGCGTCGTTGCCCGTCTCCGCCTCGCTGCACATGGTGGTCAATGGTCCTGCCATGTACCTGGTTCGTGCCCGGAGATGCTCTCACCGCCACGCCAGCGGTAGTGACTGGCCATTGCCCGGGCATGATCCTCTGGCCGGACCTGGTGGCGCTCGACGAACCGACATCAGTCCTTGACCGCACGGTACAGGGGCAGGTGGAGGAGCTGCTGCGCGAGATGCAGCGGCGGCACCGGCTGGCGTACGTGTTCATCAGCCACGACCTGCAGGTGGTGCGCGCGCTGGCACACGAGGTGATCGACATGCGCGAGGGCCAGGTAGTGGAGGCTGCGGAAGCGGCAGCGTTCTTCGATGCGCCGAAAACGGAGTATGTCCGCGAGCTGATTGACGCTGCATGGGGCCGGTCGCGAATAGCCGCGTAACTTCTGCATAAAGGGGTTGAGCGTGCAGGAATCACGGTGAAGTAGGCTGCTGGGCAACGATGGCGGAAGCAGCGTTTCCCGCACCGTGTTTCGTATTCCCGTGCCTCTGATGTGATATTCCCGAAAATCTGACGTGCAGAGCACCGCTGGCCTTGTCAAAGGCGACTTCATATAGAGTCTTTGAAATTTGCATGCTGCGTGTTGAAGGAGTCGATGGATATCATTGCAGCAAACTTTCGAGCATCCTCTGGTGGAAAATCTGGCGGACTTCGCGGTTCGGGTGGTCCATCTTGTAGGACTTCTTCCCTCCTACCTGATTCTCCTCGACAATCGTCATATAGCCGGTCTGCAGCAGCAAAGAACCGGTGGAAGTCATATCCATGTCAGACGCTACCAGTTCCCTGTCGGAAATCTCCAATCCAATCAGCGTTATGGGCAGTACGCCGCGCTGTTCCATAACGCCAACCATAAGCTCGAGGGCGTCAGATCCATGCCGTCTGGCCACGTAAGTTCGCTCTTTAAATAGCTGCAGAATTCCAAAGGGATTGTATACCTTTTCATTGCCTAACCAGCAATACCCGCCGTACCAGTCCCGTATCTCTTCGCGGTTCAACCCGGCAAGTTCATCTGGAAAAACATGGTCGAGGTCGGATTCGGTGTAGCCGCAGATTGAAGAAAACTCCGGCAGCAGCGTTATATCGCGAAGGTGATAGGTGTCCCAAAATATACTGGCAAGAGAGAATTGTGAAATGCCGGTTACAAAGCAAAACCGAATGTTTTCATCTTCGTCATTCAAAGCTGAAAAGAGTTCCTGCAGTACTTCCCGATTGTTTTTGGCTAACTTGGGATTGCTGATGGCATCGATAATGGGCTTGTCAGATTCGTCCATCAGAATGACCACCTGCTGTCCAGTCTTCCGCGCAAGCTTGGAGATGAGCTCGCTGAAGCGACCGGTTAGCGTGGTTGCGGTAGTGGACAGTTCTGTCAGCCTCTCCACCGTGTCAAGCATTTCAGAAATACGCTTCTCAAGCGCGTTTTCCTTGTCATATCTACCGCTGAAAGTCAGATTGATCACCGGGTAGCGTATAGTCCAGTCCCATTCGTTACGAATTGCGAGTCCTCCAAAAAGCATCTCGTTCCCCTCGAACAGCTCCTTGAGCATTCGGACAAACAGACTCTTGCCAAATTTCCGCGGTCTTGAGAGAAAGTACCTCCGACCATCCTTCACCAGCTGAGCGGCGAAACCTGTCTTGTCGACGTAACGGAGACCAGTCTCGCGGATGGTGCGAAACGAGTCGATGCCAACCGGCAGTTTGGAATCTTCCATGGTGAAGCCCTTCAGACCTGTTCTTCGAACGAGCAGCATAGCACACTCTCAACGGGTGCGCAATGGCCTTTCCCTAGTACACCGACACATGAGCAGATACCGAACATGCGCGGTACTCTGACCAGACATCTTGCATTCCCGTAAGAGAACACAGGCCGGTCCCAGCCGCCAGCGGCGAGAAGAGTCCCCGACCAGCCGAGCGCAAGACTACCAGATTCGATTCTCCGTGTCCTTGTCAACTGGGTTAGGGGCTTGTATCGTCTTTGCTGGCAAGGTGGAGGCAGCTCATTGCCCGCAGGAAGATCTCAGGTCTGACTCTGGGGATTGCCGCCAGCGCCAGCCCCAACCAAGCGCTCCTTGCTCCCGGCAGCGGGTCGGTCCGCTGCGGCGGTGTTGAAGGAGGCGCACTGTGCGGTGGAACGGGACCGGACAACTGGAGCGTAAAACCATGGACGAGAACCCTCGCAGCATAGAGGTGTCCGTTTGGCGGGGTAACGCCAGCGGCGGCGGGTTGGAGCGCTACTCGGTGCCTGCCCACGAAAGCCAGACCGTGCTGGACGTAGTGAGCTGGATACAGCAGTACGCGGAGCCGACGCTGGCCTACCGATTCGCCTGCCGGGCGGGCGTGTGCGGCAGCTGCGCCATGATGGTGAATGGCGTGCCGCGCTGGACCTGCCGCACCCATGTCAACCAAGTGGCCAAGACCGGAGCCCTGCGGGTCGAGCCGCTGCGCAGCCTGCCTGTCGTCCGCGACCTGGTGGTCGACATGGATCCCTTCTTTGAGAAGTGGATGCGGGCGGAGGCTCTGCACCACGCTTCGCGTGGCCGCGATGAGGATCTGGAGTGCATCGACCCCGCCAGCGTTACCCGCCAGGAAGCCAACGCCGGCATCGAGTGCATCAACTGCGCCGTCTGCTACGCGGCATGCGACACCGTGGCGGGCAGCCCGGACTATCTAGGACCGGCGGCTCTGCTTCGCGCCTGGACTCTGGTCAACGACTCCCGCGACAGCGGGCGGGATGCCATCCTTGACGCGGTGTCGGGGGCGGGCGGGTGCCACAACTGCCACTCCATGGGCAGCTGCGCGCGGTACTGCCCCATGGACCTCAATCCGCTTGCCGCCATCGCCGGGCTGAAGCGCGCCACCACCAAGCGGGCGATAGCGCGACCTCGATGACAGGGCCTGGCCATGCTTGACGTACGCCTCTATCTGGCGCAGCGCCTGTCGGCGCTGGTCATGGCGCCGCTGGCGCTGGGCCATGTCGCTGTGATGGTCTACGCGGTTGAGGGCGGGCTGAGCGCGGCGGAGATACTGGCCCGTACCCAAGGGTCGGCGTTCTGGTTCGCGTTCTACGGGCTGTTCGTCGTGGCGGCTTCGGTCCATGCAGCCATCGGCCTTCGGGTGATTGCCCACGAGTGGCTTGGGCTGCGCGGTTTTGTCCTGTCCGCAATTGGATGGGGCGTGGGACTGTTTCTGCTTGCGCTGGGGTCGCATGCAGTCTGGGCGGTGACCTGGGCATGAAGCGCCCGGACCGCGCCCATCCGCTGTGGCTTGCCTATGTGCTGCACCGCGTGTCGGGGCTTGCGCTGGCCCTGTTTCTGCCGGTGCATTTCTGGGTGCTGTCCCGGGCCGTCAGCGCGCCCGAGCAGCTGGACTCGTTTCTTGCCCTTGCCGAGCGGCCGCTGGTGAAGCTCGCGGAGGTTGGACTGGTGTTTCTGCTCGCCGTCCACGTTCTGGGGGGCATTCGCCTGCTGGCGCTGGAGTGGCTGCCATGGAGCGACCGCCACAAGACCTTTGCGGCTCTGGCCGCAGGCGGTGCGGCGCTGGTGGCTGGCGCCTTCTTCTTCAGCGCGGTATGAGGCATGGCTGAAACGGCTGACAGGCACGACGTCGACATCCTCATTCTCGGCGCCGGCGGCGCCGGGCTGTTTGCGGCGCTGCACGCCCTGCAGGCGGCGCCGGAGGGGGTGCGGGTGGCGGTCGCCGCCAAAGGGCTGATTGGCAAGTGCGGCTGCACCCGCATGGTGCAGGGCGGCTACAACGTGGCCGCCGGTGGCGGCGATACGATCGCCAGGCATTTCATGGACACGATTCGCGGCGGCGGCTGGCTGCCGCATCAGGACATC
Organism: uncultured Rhodobacterales bacterium; assembly: GCA_964586735.1. Lineage (GTDB taxonomy): Bacteria > Pseudomonadota > Alphaproteobacteria > Rhodobacterales > CAZPXZ01 > CAZPXZ01. The sequence continues at coordinate 5,334 of CAZPIN010000131.1, forward strand.
GCATGGCGGCTGTGCGAACAGGCCGTGGTGCGCCTACGCGAGCTGGAAAACGAGATCGGCTGCTTTTTCGACCGCAACCCCGATGGCAGTCTGCACCTCAAGGCTTTCGCTGGACAGACCGCCGACCGCACCGCGCACCGCGGCGACCTTACCGGGATCGAAATTGTCGGCCGCCTGATGGAGCAGGTGCTGGCCCGCCCCGTGGAGCGCCTGCAGGACTATCGCGCCGTCAGTCTGGTGCCTGCGGCCGGCGGCGGCGCCATCGCCGGAGCGCTGATGGTGGACATGCGTACGGGCGGGTTTCGGCTTGTACGCGCCAGGGCAACGCTGCTGGCGACGGGCGGCGGTCCGACGATGTACCGCTACCACACGCCGTCCGGCGACAAGACCATGGACGGGCTTGCCATGGCGCTGCGCGCCGGACTGCCGCTGCGGGACATGGAGATGGTGCAGTTTCATCCCACCGGACTGCTGGCGGGAGACCACACCCGCATGACCGGCACCGTACTGGAGGAGGGGCTGCGCGGGGCCGGCGGCTGGCTGCTCAACGCCAGCGGGCGGCGGTTTATGTACGACCATGACCCGAGGGGCGAGCGGGCGACCCGCGACGTGGTCAGCCGCGCCATCCATGCCGAGATGCAGGGAGAGCACGCCACCCCCAACGGCGGCGTCTACCTGTCCATGGGCCATCTGGGGCCGGACCTTGTCCGCGAGCGGTTTCGGGGAATGGTCAAGCGCTGCGAAGACTGCGGGTTTGATCTTGCGGCGGGCAGGGTGGAGGTGGTGCCCACCGCGCACTATCACATGGGCGGCGTGGTGGTCGATGTCGACACCCGCACCGCGCTCGAGGGGCTGTATGTGGCGGGCGAGGACGCGGGCGGCGTGCACGGCTCCAACCGCCTGGGCGGAAACGGCGTGGCCAACTCCACCGTATACGGCGGAATCGCCGGCGACGTGATGGCGGCGGATCTGAACCGACTTGGCCCGCATCGCGACCCCGACGCCGCGGCGCTGGAAGCGGAAATAGAGCGGGCCACGTGGCCGTTTACACGCCCGCCCGCGCCGCTGCAGCCGCTTCGCCAGAAGCTGCAGGACGCGATGTGGGACGACGTCGGCGTGGTGCGCACCGCCGAGGGTATGAAGCGCGGGCTGCGGCGCGTCGCCGAGATTCGGGCGGAGCTGATGGAGACCGGGGTGGATGGAGGCGACCGGGCGTTTAGCCTGGCCTGGCACGACTGGCTGAATCTGGCGTCGCTATGTGATATATCGGAGGTGATTGCCCGCGCTGGCCTCGCCCGGGAAAATTCGCGCGGCGCGCATTACCGGGCCGACTTCCCCGGCGAGGGCGACCTGGACGCCTCCACCTATACGGTGGCGCGGCGCGGCGGGGAGGGAGTTGAAGTGGAGCTAAAACCCGTGGAATTTACCATTGTCCGTCCCGGCGAGTCGATTCTTGCCGAGGGCGAGCCCGAATCGCTGGTGGCGCAGCCATGATTTCCATCGACCTCGTCCAGACGACCGCAGAGACTCTGATGGACAAGGCGGCCATCGAGATACCCCAGGACTATCTCGACGGGCTGCGGGGGGCGGCCAGCACCGAGGATGGCGACCTCGCGTCCTTCGTGCTGCAGGCCATGCTGGAAAACTACGAGGCCGCCAAGGAGGACCGCCGCGCCATGTGCGGAGACACCGGCGTGCCGCGCTGGTACGTGAAGCTGGCCAACGAGGCGCGTGTAGAAGGCGGCATGTGCGCAGTGGAAACCGCTTTGCGCAGGGCCACCGCCAACGCCACCCGCGGCGTGCCGCTGCGGCCCAACAGGGTGCACCCGCTGTGGCGCACGGACCATGACAACAACGTCGGCATCGGCGCGCCCGAAATCGAGTACGGGTTCGAGCCCGAGGGCGCCTGGCTGGACCTGATCGCCGTACACAAGGGCGGGCTGTTCGGCACCGACTACCGGATGCTGTTTCCCTCCGACGGAATCGAGGGGATCAAGCGGTTTTTCCTCGACACGCTGGTCGCGTTCGGCAAGCGGGGGCTGGCGTGCCAGCCCGCCATCGTCGGCGTCGGGCTGGGCGGGTCGAAGGACACCTGCATGGTGCTGGGAAAGCGCGCCTCGGTGCTGCGCACCGTGGGCAGCCGCAACCCCGACCCGGGTATTGCCGACCTGGAGGACGAGCTCAAGGAGCTGGGCAACTCCATCGGCATGGGCGCCATGGGGTTTGTCGGCAAGCACATGGTGATCGACTGCAACATCGAGGTGGGCTACTGCCACACCGGGGGCATGCAGATGAGCGTGCACGCGTTCTGCCTCAGCTCGCGGCGGGCGGTGGCGCGGCTGCACCCCGACGGACGGGTGGAGCACCGCACGGACCCGGACTGGTTTACGCCGTACCAGCGCCGCGAGTCGGTGGACTGGCCTGCCGCCGTCGAACGGGCCGCCGCGTGACGGGCCGCGCCAGCTGCCGGCTGCGGTCACGCGCTGGGAGACTTGCCCGCGGCGTCGCGGGGAAGTGGAACCGGACGGGGACAGTGAAATGAAGCTTCGCGAGATCAGCCTGAGCACCACGCCCGCGCCCGAGGAGGTAGCCGCGCTGCGGCTGGGAGACATAGTCCGCCTAGACGGGCTGATGTACACCGCCCGCGAGGGCGTCTACAAGCGGGCGCTGGAGGAGGGGGCGGAAATTCCCCTGGACCTGCCTGCGCAGAGCGCGGCGAATTTTCACTGTTCGCCGGCGGCGGTCGTGCACGACGACGGATCCGTGGAGATGGGGGCGGTTACCGCCACGGCCTCGTTTCGCTTCGCCAAGTGGCTTCCCGAGTGGATGGGCAAGACCGGCGCGAAGCTGATTCTCGGCAAGGGCGGCATGACGTCGAAGGACTACCGGGAGTATTTCGTGCCCAATGGCGCGGTGTACCTGTCCACCGTCGGCTACGGCACCGGCGCGCTGCTGGGGCGAGGAGTCGATGGAGTCGAAGCGGTGCACTGGCGCGAGGAGCTGGGTCTGGCGCAGGCCATGTGGGTGATTCGCTGCAGGGCCATGGGGCCGTTTATCGTCGCCTCGGACATGGAGGGGAACTGCCTGTTTGAGCGCGAGAACGAAAAAATTGCGGCCAATCTCGAGCAGGCGTACGAGGGGACCAGGCCCGCCGTGCTGAGGCGCTATGGCGAAACCGGCGACCGTACCAAGGAGGTCATCGGTTGAGCGGCCCTTTCATGTTTCCGGCCGGCAACGGCAGCCGTCCGCCGGCGGAGGACGGAGTCTTTGACGAGAGCGAGGTGCGGCTGGCCAACCTCAATCCCGGGCTTCCGCCGGAGATGCTTGCGCTCGACGTCACGCCGCTGGGCGCGCATTACCGCCTGTCCCATTTCGACGTGCCGCTGCTGGATGCGGCCAGCTATCGGCTGCGCTTCGAGGGGGCGTTCGAGGCGCCCCTGTCCATGGCGCTTGACGAGATCCAGGCGGAGCAGCGGGTGACCATGCCAGTAACAATGGAATGCGCCGGCAACGGCCGCGCGGCGATGTCGCCGCGTCCCCGCTCCATGCCCTGGATGCACGAGGCGGTGGGGACCATGGAATGGACGGGGACTCCGCTTGCTCCCCTGATCGCCCGGGCGCGGCCAGCCAGCGGGGTGATGGACTTCGCCTTCGAGGGCGCGGACCGCGGCTTTGACCATGGGGTATTGCACGCCTTTGGCCGCAGCCTCACGCCTGACGAGGTCGAGGGACTGGACGCGATTCTGGCCTACGAGGCAAACGGCCAGCCTCTGCCGCCGCAGCATGGCGCTCCGCTGCGCCTGATAGTGCCGGGGTGGTACGGCATGGCGAGCGTCAAGTGGCTGATGCGAATTGAAGCCCTGACACGCCGCTATCAGGGACTCCAGCAGGCGCACAACTACCGTTTCCGCCAGAGCGAGGAGGAGTCGGGCGAGCCGGTGACCGCAATGCGCATCAAGTCGCTGATGGCGCCTCCCGGCGTGCCTGACTGGTATACCCGCAGCCGCTGGATGGAGCCGGGTGCGGTACGCATACACGGCCGGGCATGGAGCGGAGAGGCGCCGGTGGAGCGGGTCGAGTTTGGGGTAGACGATGACTGGATGCAGGCGACACTCGACGAGGCTGTCGGGCCGCATGCCTGGAGGGGATGGCACGTCGACTGGGACGCGACGCCGGGCCGCCATGTCCTGGCATGCCGCGCAACGGATGCTGCAGGCAAGCGGCAGCCCGATGCGCCTGCCTGGAATCTGTCGGGATTCGCCAACAACGCGGTGCAGAAAGTCGAGGTGGTGGTCGGCGAAGAGGGGAACGACTGAACGCGCGGTGGAGTCCTGAACTTCAAAGGCGGGAAATTTGGGCAGTCCAGGCGGAAGCCTCAGACGATCTCCCGCAGCAGCAGGACAACGCCCGCAAACAGGCACAGACCTACCAGCAGGCGGCGGAAGTGCTGTTCGGGGATTCGCCTGAACGCCGCGATGCCCAGATGCGATGACAGCAGCGCCGCCGGCACGGCGATGGCCATCAGTATCGGCGTTTCCGGCGCTATCGCGCCCCGCATCCACAGCGCCGCCGCCGTCGTGCCAAGGATCACCGCGTTGAAGCTCTGCAGTACGCAGCGGATTTCAACCTTGCTCCAAGGACGCATAGAGCACCACAAAGTAGGCAGAGCGCCCGACAGCGAGGCCGCTCCGCCCAGTATCCCGCCAAGCAGTCCCACCATTGCATCCACTGGTCGCGCGGGGTGTTCAAACTGCGGCAGCGGCCGGCGCAAGATGAAGTAGCCGCCGTACACCAGCAGAAATCCCGCCACTGCAAGTTTTAGGGTACGGGCGTCCAGCAGTGCCAGAACCGCAATGCCGACAGGGATTCCAACGACTCCCGGAAGCACGAAGCGAAGTATCCGCCCTGCCTGCACCCGTACGGTGTCCCGTACCAGCCACAGTCCCCGCATGCTGCTGGCAACCGACAGCACCGCCACCACGGCCACCGCCTGCGTAGGCGGCATGACGGAAAGGAAAAACCCCAGCGCAAACAGGGCGGTGCCGAAACCCGCCAGGCCGTTGATGAATCCTCCGGCAAGACCTCCCAGCAGCACCATCAGGATTGTTTCGGGTGGCGGCGGCATGCGCTTTGCTCCGGCCGCGCTAACGGTCCAGCTGTGTCAAAAAATGAAAATACTTGCGTGGCGCGCTTCACCTGACTGGAAAGCCCGTTGCCGCAGATGTTTGGCGCACCTCGCGCCGTTTGCTGCGGCCGGACCGCGAATATCCGCGACCCGGCCGCAGCTTGGGCTTTGCATGTGCGGACGGAGCCGGTCTGCAGTTCAGGCAGCGGCTCCGTCGGAGATGTCAGGACAGCGGCAGCGCCGCCGCAGAGGGCGGCGCTGCCGCTGTGGCTCTCTCTATCCCTCGATCCTCATGCCGAGATCGTCTACCAGGCGGCGGAAGGTCCGATACTGGCTCAGGATAAATTCGTTGGCCTCCTCCGGGGACATCAGGCGGATAACCGACCCGCGGGCCGTCATCTTGTCCAGAAATCCCTGGTCCTTGGTGGCCTCGGCCATCCACTGTCCCCACTTGTCGGCCACGTCGTCCGGCAGTCCGTCGGGACCGGCAATGCCGGTCCATCCCACCAGCTGGTGCAGCGCGGGCTTGCCAAGGTCGGCGGCGGTGGGAGCGTCAAAGCCCACCACAGGCTCGGGCGTGGTAACCAGAATCGGCATCAGCTGCTTGTTGGCCACGAAGCTCGCCAGCGCCGAGGTGTTGGTGCACAGGAACGTGGCGGTTCCGTTGAGCACCGCCGTCGCCGCCGCGCCGCCGCCCTTCTGCGGTATGTGGGTGGCCTCGGTCAGGGGATTCTCCACCCCGAACTCCTTGAGCACCATGGCCCCGGCGAGATGCAGCAGCGAGCCGACGCCGGAGGAGCTGTAGGAGACGCCGCCTTCCCGCACCTTGCGCACGAGGTCGTCCATGCTGCGGATGCCGGAAGACGGATTCACCGCGCAGGCGACCGGATTGATCTCGTAGACGGTGACGAAGCGGAAGTCGTCCAGCGTGTAGGGCAGCGTGGCCTTCATCGCCGGATTCACCGAGTGCGAGCCCACCCGGGCGAACAGCATGGTGTAGCCGTCGGGCTTGGCGTTCTGCACCGCGACGGATCCCGTCGCGCCGCCGGCGCCGGTGACGTTGGACATGATCAGCGGCTTGCCCACGGCCTTGCCCAGAGGCTCGGCGATGGTGCGCGCTGAGATGTCGGTTGCTCCCCCCGCGCCGTAGGGGATCACCATGTTGATGGGGCGATCAGGGTAGGCGAACGCGGTCGAGGCGAGCAGGGCAGCCGCCGCCGCCGCCAGAGCTGTTTTTGCAATTTTCATGGGTTCCTCCCAGTTGTTTGCGAATCCGCGCACCTTAGCGAATTCCGCAGGCAATGCCACCCGCTGGCGGACGACGTTCCAAAACCGTGCGGTCCGCTCTATTCTTCCGTCGGCCCGATACAGAGGCCAGCGGCTGTTCCGCAGCCGCATAACGATTCAGCGCGGTGCCGCAGGTCTGCGGTGTACGCAGGGGAGAGGCCAGTGAGCATCCGAAGACGGCAGATGCTGCTGGGCATAGGCGCATGCGCCGCGGCCCTGTTTCTTGTGGCCTATGCCATCCCGTTCTGGGTGGCCGCGCCCAGCAACGTCCCCAACCTCATCCTCTCGCCGCTGTTCTGGCCCTACACGCTGGCCGGTTGCACCGCCTTGGCGGGACTGGGACTGATCGGCTCGTCGCTTCGGCTGCCGGCGGGGGTGGTGGACGCGGTCGAGGACGCGGAGGAATTTGACACCAGTTTCGCCTGGGGACGGCTTGGCGCGCTGGCGGCCGTCATGCTTGCCACCTTCTACCTGATTCCCCTGATTGGGATGGTGTGGGCGTCCATCCTCTGCTTTGCCTCCACCTCCTTTCTGGCCGGTATGCGCCAGTTTCAGATAACGGCTGCCTGCGCGGTGGTCCTGCCCTTTGTCCTTTACGCGTTCTTCGCCCATGTCGCCGGCGTCGCCATTCCGCAGGGCGTGTTCGTGAGGCTTCCATGAACTTTCTGGACAGCGTGGCCGCCGGCCTTTCCGTCGTCGGCAGCGTGGAGGCGTTTCTCGCGCTGTTCTGCGGCATCGCCATCGGCGTCGTGGGAGGGGCGATTCCCGGCATGTCCGCCACCATGACCGTGGCGCTGACCCTGCCGTTCACCTTTACCATGCAGCCCATCACTGGCATCCTGCTGCTGCTGGGCGTCTACAAGGGCGGCATCTTCGGCGGCTCGATTCCCGCCATCCTCATCAAGACTCCGGGCACCCCCGCCTCCTCGGCGACGGTGCTCGACGGCTATCCGATGGCCGAGCGCGGTGAGGCCGGGCGGGCTCTGGGCATGGCCCTGTGGGCGTCGTGCACGGCGGACCTCGTCTCCAACCTCGCCCTGATCGTGTTCGCCGGATGGCTGGCCTCCTTCGCGCTCAAATTCGGCCCGCCGGAGTTCTTCACCCTGATCCTGTTCTCGCTGACCATCATCGCCGGCGTGTCGGGAGACAGCCTGCTGCGCGGCGCGCTGTCCGCCATCCTCGGGCTGCTGCTCGCGACCGTTGGACTGGATCTGGTCTACGGCACGAACCGCTTCACCTTCGGCGACCCCAACATGATGGGCGGCCTCAACTTCATCGCCGTTCTGATTGGCCTGTTCGCCATCCCCGAGGTCATCTCCCTCGTCTGGCATCCCGATTCGCACAGGGAAGGGACGCGGTCCCTGGGCGGCAACCGGGTCACCTTCGCCGACTACCGCCAGAGTTTCGTTTCCATTCTGCGCGGCAGCCTGATCGGGGTCATGATGGGATCGATACCGGGAATCGGCGCAGCGCCCTCGGCGTTTCTGAGCTATTCCGAGGCGCGGCGCAGGTCGCGCAGAAAGGAGAATTTCGGCAAGGGGGAAGTGGAGGGGGTCGCCGCCTCGGAGGCCGGCAACAACGGCGTCGCCGGGGCGACGCTGATTCCTCTGCTGGCGCTTGGGATACCGGGCGACGTGATCACCGCCATCATCATCGGCGCCTTCATGATCCATGGCCTTCAGCCTGGGCCGATGATGTTCATCCTCAACGTAGACCTCATCTACGGCCTGTTCATCGGCCTGATCGTCAGTTCCGTGTTCCTGCTCCTTCTTGGCAGCGTCGCCATCCGGGGATTTCGCTACGTAGCCGACATCCCCAAGCGGCTGCTCATGCCGGGGGTTTTGGTGCTGTGCGTCTACGGCACCTATGCGGTCAACAACAACCCCTTCGACGTGGGCGTGATGTTCGCCATGGGCTGGGTGGGCTACGCGATGCTGCGCCTCAAGATTCCGGCCGCGCCGTTCCTGATCGCCTTCATCCTCGGCCCGCTGCTGGAGGACAGCTTCCGCCAGGCCATGCTGATGTCGGGCGGCGACTGGAGAATCCTGTTCCGCGGCCCCATCACCTGGTTCTTCTGGGGCGTTACCGCGCTGACGGTGACGGCCGTGGTGCGCCTTGGCGTGGCGGCCATTCGCCAAAGCTCCAGCGACGCCGCGGGCAAGTGAGGGCCGACGCGGCAGGGCCAGCCGAAACACGCATAGATGGCTTGGCAGCTTTATGGACCGCGCGGAGTCGGGTGAGGGCGATTTGCCAGATGCGGTTAAGTCTTCAGCGTTCAGCGCTTCAGTACGGATTCAGTGTGTCCGGCCTTAAGATCGTCTCGCTGTAGTGGCTGCTCTGTCGTGCCTGCGGAGGCGGTTCGCCAGGACCATCTGCCTGTGGTGGGACAGTAGTCGGTTCACGGTTTGCACTGCCATCCACAGCTGCGTCGGGACCGGCTGCCGGCGGCGCATCGGATAGCAGGGCTTCGTAGACTGCCTTGCCCTCCATTACCCTCTGTACGTAGTTGCGCGTTTCGGCGACCGGAATCAGCTCGACCCAGTTCGTCATGCTGACCTCTCCCGCCCGCGGGTCGCCGTAGTCCCTTAGCCACTTCCGCACGCGGGTTTCGCCGGCGTTGTAGGCGGCAAGGACAAGGGGCAGGGCGCCGTCGAAGCGCTCCAGCAGGTCGGCGAGCACAGCCTGCCCCAGGAGGACGTTGTAGAAGGGGTCCTCGGTCAGGTCGGCCGGGATATACGAGACGCCGATCTGCCTGGCGTAGCGGCGCGCCGTGGCGGGCATCAGCTGCATCAGGCCGCGTGCCCCGGCGTGGCTGACCGCGGCGCGGTCGAAGGCACTCTCCTGATTGGCGACGGCGAGCACCACCGGAAGAGGCACCCGCGAGTCCTCCATGCGCGGCAGAATGCTGCCTGGCGGTACCGGAAACAGCAGCCGGGGCGCGCGGTAGCCGCTGCGGATGCCCCGCTTGGCGGCTTCGATGGCGTGGCGGTGCATACCCAGATCCAGGCACAGCGCGTGCAGCGTGGCGATGTCGCCGACGGACTTGGCGTCGTCCGCCAGCTGCAGCACAAACGGCCTAGCAAACTCCTCGCCGCCAGCCTCGGCCAGCATCCGCAGGCCCATGCCGAGTTCCAATTCGCGCAGAAGGTCCAAGATTTCGGGGGGCGCCACTACCGCCTGCGGCAATGACGCCGCAAGCCCAAGTTCCCGCCGGGCTGCCTGCCCGTAGTAGGTTTCGGGGTAGGCCGCAGCGGCGGTCAGATGCGTCTCCGCCTGGTCGTGGAGTCCTAGCGCCCGCGCCGCCCTGGCGGACCAGTACTCGGCGCGGGCGACGGAAATCGGCTGGCTTACGCTGTCGCGCATCGCCCGAAAATGGGCAAGGGCATCCGTATCCCTGTCAAGAAACTCCAGCGCCAGCCAGCCGGCCAGCCATGCGGCCTCCGCCCTGGCCACGCCCTCGAAGCGCTCATGGCGGGCGGCAAGGAAGTAGGCGTCAGCGGGCTTGCCCTCCGCCAGCAGGCGGCGGATCTGGACTTTGCTTTCCCACCACCACAGTGACGGCCGCTTCCCAAGGTCGGGGGGAAGCACCGACAGAAGCTCGCGGACGCCGTCGTGGAGTCCGGACCTGCGCCGCCAGCGGATGCGCTCGTAGACCAGTCCCGGATGTCCGCGGGCCGCCTCGGGGATTTTGGAGATGGCGTAGTCGACGCCCGCCGAGCGGGTGCCCAGCAGTATCCGCGCCTCGCCGATGCGGCGGTCGTCGCTATCCACGCGGCGAAGCTGGCTGCGCGCCGAGGACCAGTTGCGGGCCCAGATCAGGCTGTCGAGGCGGGCGAGATGGTCGTCGCGGGTCAGCTGGCCGCCAAATTGGCGCAGCAGCCGGCGCTCGTCGGCACGCGACATGGCCTCGCCGCGCCAGGCGTCCAATGCCAGCTGATTCGCCTCGTCCGTCCGTCCCCAAGCGTCCAGCGCCTCGGCCAGGCGCAGCAGACCCGCTCCGGTGGAGGGATGGCTGGGCGCCAGAAGGCCGATGACAGCCTGCGGCTCCAGGTCCGTCGGCATGCGCCGCTCCATCTGCGCCCGCAGCCTGTCGAGCAGGGGCCAGCCGGGACTGCTGTCGATGAAGTCGCGCAGTTCGCTCCAGGACGCGGAGCTCGCCGGCCCGGTAAGCCATATCCATTGGGCGATTCTGCGGGCCAGCGGATTCTCGATTTGGCGGCCCGTCCTTTCCGCTTCCTTCCAGCGGCCGGTCCGCGCCGCCAGCACGGTTCTCGCCAGCGACAGCCTGTCCTCGTACTGCAGCAGGCCGGCGATCTGCGCCGGCCGCGGACGCGGCGCGGGTATCGGAATGGACGCCGCCGCGGGAGATTCGGACGATGGCCTTTCAGGGGAAGCCTGTACCGCGTACGTCGGCAGGGAAAGCGCGGCAAGCGCCGCGAAGGCCGCAGCGGCGCGGGACAGGGTCATGCGCGTACGCGGACGTAGGATCCCGGAGCGTCTTCGATCACTTCGAGCTTGCCGTCGCCGGGGACGCGGGCGGGCACGGACTCGCCGCCGTGCTTCTTGAGCCACTCGGCCCAGTCGCTCCACCAGGATCCCTCGTAGCGCTCCGCTCCCTCCAGCCAGGCGTTGGCGTCGCCGTCGACGCTGCCTCCGGTCCAGTAGCAGTACTTGCCCTTGGCGGGGGGATTGATCACGCCGGCGATGTGGCCCGAGCCCGCCAGCACGAACCGCGGCTTGGCGCCCAGCACGCGGGTGGCCGCGTAGGACGACTGCCAGGGGGCGATGTGGTCCTCCTTGGTGGCGAGGACGTAGGCCGGCGTCTTGACCTTGCCCATGTCGATGGGCTTTCCGTCGAGGACGATATGGCCGGGCTTGCACAGGCCATTCTCCAGATAGAACTTGCGCAGGTAGAAGGCGAGCATCGCCCCCGGCAAGCGGGTGGAGTCGGCGTTCCAGTAGAGCAGGTCGAAGGGCATCGGCTGCTTGCCCATCAGGTAGTTGTTGACCACGAAGGACCAGATCAGGTCGTTCTCGCGCATCATGGAGAACAGCCGCATCAGGTGCTTGCCCTCGAGGAAGCCCGTCTGGGCGACGTGCTGCTCGATCTGCTCGACCTGGCGCTCGTCGACGAACACGCCAACCTCGCCGACGTTCTCGAACTCGAACAGCGTCGCCAGCAGGGTGGCGGAGACCACGGGCCGCCGCCGCTTGGCGGCCAGCCAGCCCAGCATGCAGGAGACCAGAATGCCGCCGATGCAGAAGCCGAGAATGTTGACCTTGCTCTCGCCGGTGGCCTCGGCGATGGCGTCGATGGCGGCGAGGGGACCAAGCCGCATGTAGTCCTCGAAGGACAGGTCGGCGTGCCGCTCGTCCGGATTGGCCCATGAGATGAGAAACAGCGTATGGCCTTGGTCCACGGTCCACTTGACCAGGCTGTTGGCCGGCTGGAGGTCCATGACGTAGTACTTGTTGATCCACGGCGGCACGAACAGCATGGGCGTCTTGGCCACGGTCTTGGTGCTGGGCCCGTACTGGATGAGCTGCATGAGATCGTTCTGGTAGACCACCTTGCCCGGCGTGACGGCGAGGTTCTCGCCGACCCTGAAGGCGCTCTCGTCGGTCATGGAGACGCGCAGCTCGCCGCGCCCGCGTTCGAAGTCCTTCAGCATCGACTCCAGGCCGTTGACGAGGTTTTCGCCGCCGGTGCGCATCGTCTCGCTGAGCACCTCGGGATTGGTGGCGACGAAATTGGCCGGCGACAGGGCGCTGACGAACTGGCGGGCGTAGAACGCCGCCTTCTCGCGGTCGCTCTCGTCGATGTTCTCCGCGTCGCGCACCATGCCCTGCAGCCAGTCGGACGCGAGCAGGTAGCTGCGGCGGAGGTGGTCGTAGAGGGCGTTCTCCTCCCACTTCTGGCCGCGGAAGCGGCGGTCGGAGGGGAAGTCCGGCATCTCGGCCTCGCCGCCCATCATCTTCTGCATGCTGGACTGCCACAGCTCGGCGCTTTGCCGCCAGTACTCGGTGGAGGCGGCGGCGAAGCCCTCTGGATTGCTCCACCACGAGGCGGCCAGCGAGCTAAACGC
>CAZPIN010000132.1:0-4981 GCA_964586735.1 uncultured Rhodobacterales bacterium
GGGTAGCATCACAACTTCGTCCTGTGCTTCGTCTGGCTTCTCGTGTACGGGGCACTCTTCATGGCGAAGAGCGGTCTCGCAGGATAGCGGCAGTACCCAAGACCCGCCACTACGAACGCGACGCACCTTGATGGAGACGACGCAACTTGTACCGGGGTGGTCTCCGCCTGTCAAGCATCTGTTTGTCGCTCGGCATGCCAGTACCGCAGAGGTTGCGGCACTCCTCGACGAACGGACGCTTCTGCAGGTACACCATGCGCATCGCTTGGCGATGCTGGGGAATCCGCCGATGCGCGATGCGGACCTCGCAGTCGTCCTGAAGGCAAGCCATCGCCGGGAGATGCTCCCCGCCGAGGTTCTTCACCGCGCCTTCGACCGTGCCGCTGGCGCGGTACTCTCCATGCTCCTCAGCAGCCGGTTCAATCTCGAGTTCCTGCCTCGGTACGCTATGCGTTGCCCATGGCGGCGAGCGGGTCAGGTCTGCGGTCAATTACGCCCAAATCGTCCAGGGAAGAAATAATTTCTTCCGGTGTCCCGATGTGGTCAAGCCAGTCAATCGGATTCATGTCGTTGTTTTCCCCTGGCCTTGCCATGGCTCTTTGATATGCCGTGTCATCATGCGTGAGGTCGCTGAACTTGCCAGAATTCACGTTGCCATATTGGTCAAAGCTGTCACCAAGATATTCAATGTCACTTCCCGACAAATTTGGAAAGTCAGGCACCTCGATCTTCGACCACAGGCAGACTTTGCCGCTATGCGTTTCTCTTCGAAGGCGCGAATCAAATTTCTCCTTGACCTGCCCCGAGTAGGGCGAATTGCCCTCTATCAGGTTCGATATCTCATATGGCACTGGGCCATGCTTCATGGCAACATAGCGGTTCCCGGAAATTGAGCGGCCCCCATCGACCAGGTGTCTTCGGTCCGCGAAGAAGAATACCCTTTTGACGCAGTCTTGGGTGATCCCCGGCTTCCGCAGAGCCAGATACTGCATACCCTGTATGCACTGGTCGTAGTTGATCCTGAAGCGTATCAGCATGTTTCCGCCAGGCTCCCAATCGGCGCCCGCTCCCTGTTGCCATTCACCACAATAAACGCCAGGCATCCGGGGGTGTCAAGCCCTTCCCTGCGACGGCTGCCGCTCAGCCCTCTCAGCCAAGTCCTGCCGCAAGCCGCTCTAGCCTTGACCCCTCAGCGCCTCAATGTTGGCGCGGTATGACTCTTCGGTTCCGCCCTTCAGCACCGCTGTCCCCGCCACCACTACGTCGGCGCCCGCTCGCAGGAAGTCGCCTACCGTCTCCCTCGACATGCCGCCGTCCACCTGCAGCCGTACGGGACGGTCGCCAAGCATCGCCCTTAGCCGCGCCACCTTCCCGGCCATCCCCGTGATGCACTTCTGGCCGCCAAATCCGGGATTGACCGTCATGGCCAGCACCAGGTCCACCTCGTCAATGACCCACTCGACCGCCGATTCGGGGGTTGCGGGATTGAGCGCGACGCCAGCCTTGCATCCGAGCTCGCGTATCCGCCGCAGCTGACGGTCGAGATGCGCCTCGCCCTCGGGATGGATGGTGATGATGTCCGCCCCCGCTTCGGCAAACGCCTCAAGGTGCGGCGCGCACGGAGCGATCATCAGGTGGACGTCCAGCGTGCCCGCGACATGCGGACGCAACGCCTTCACCACGGGCGGCCCGATGGTGATGTTGGGCACGAAGTGCCCGTCCATGACGTCGACGTGGATCCAGTCCGCGCCTGCCTTCTCCAAAGCCCGCGCCTCCTCGCCCAGCCGAGCAAAGTCGGCGGCCAGAATCGACGGTGCGATCAGCACCCTGCTCATGCGACTTGCCGCTCCCCTTCTGCGCGCGGGCTCCCGTCCCGCACAAGCGCCTCGATGCCTGGTAGCGGGCGTCCCTCGACCCACTCCAGAAACGCGCCTCCAGCGGTCGATACGTAGGTCATGTCTTCCGTTGCGCCCGCCATAGCCAAAGCGGCTGCGGTATCGCCGCCGCCCGTTACCGCCGTCAATGTGCCGTCTCGCGCAAGTTGCGCAACCTCCCTTGCCAGCGCAAACGTCCCCTCGCCAAACGGCTCCGTTTCAAAAGCGCCAAGCGGCCCGTTCCACAGCAGCGTCCGGCTTTGCCGCAATGCCCTGGCGATGCGCGCCACCGTTTCCGGTCCAACATCGAGAATCATCTCGTCCGCGCCCACCTCGCCGCAGCCCGCCACCCGGCTTTCGGCTCCCTCCCGAAACTCGCGGGCCACCACGACATCATCGGGCAGCATCAGCGCGCATCCGGACTCCTCAGCTTTCCGCCTTACCTCGCGGGCAACGTCTACCCGCTCCTCCTCCCATAGCGACTTGCCGACATCGTGGCCCGCTTCCGCCAGAAACGTGTTGGCCATTGCGCCGCCAACCGCCAGCGACTGCACTTGGCTCACAAGCCGCTCGAGCACGCCGATCTTGGTGTCGATCTTGGCGCCGCCGACGATTGCCATCACCGGCCGCTCGGGATCGTCGAGACACCGCTCCAGCGCCTTGACTTCCTCCAGCAGGCTGTCTCCTCCGTACGAGGGCAGCAGCCCGGCAACCGCATGCACCGAGGCGTGCTTTCGGTGCGAGCAGGAGAAGGCGTCGTTGACGTAAAGGTCGCCATGGCGGGCCAGCCGCCGGGCAAACTCGGGATCGTCCGCCTCCTCTCCCGGATGGAAGCGCAGGTTTTCCAGCAGCACGCAGCTGCCACCAGCCGCCTCACCGTCTGCGGCAATCACTGGCAGCGGAGGCTCCAGTCCGAGCGCCCCCGCCAGTTCCGCCGCTACCGGCGCCAGCGCGTACTGCGGGTCGGGCTTGCCTTTCGGGCGGCCTAGATGGGTCATGACGGTGAGGGCCGCGCCGCGCTCCAGTAGCACCCGCGCGCCAGGCGCAAACCGTTCGATGCGCGTGGCGTCCGCCACGGCTCCGTCGCGAAGGGGCACGTTAAGGTCGGCGCGCACCAGCAGCCGCTTTCCCCCGACCGCCGCGCTGGAGATTGCGGGTATCCGCTCCAGCAGACTCACGGAGACTCCTCCAGCCAGGAGGGCACGCGTTCGCGGGCAAGCATCTCGGCGTAGGTCGGGCGGGCACGGGTCAGGGCATGCCGGTCTTCGCTCACCATGACTTCCGCCACCCGCGGGCGGCTGTTGTACTCGGAGGCCATGGTCGCCCCGTAGGCGCCAGCGCCGCGAAACGCCACCAGATCGCCCGCCGCTACGGGCGGCAGGCTGCGGTCGCGGGCAAAGGTGTCGCCCGTCTCGCAGACTGGCCCTACCACGTCGTAGCTGCTTTTTACGCAGTCGGGCGCAGGCTCCTTCACGGGGTCGATGGCGTGCCAGGCGCCGTACAGCGACGGGCGAAGGAGGTCGTTCATGCCAGCGTCCAGCACCAGGATGCTGCGGCTTCCCGCCTGCTTGACGTACAGCGCCCGCGACAGCAGCACGCCGGCGTTGGCGGCGATCATGCGCCCCGGCTCGACAATCAGCCTTCCCTCGAAGTCGCCGAACACCTTCCGCACCAAAGCCCCGTACTCGGCGGGAGACGGCGTTTCATCGACCCCCGCGTAATGCGCGCCCACGCCGCCGCCAATGTCGATCACCTCTATAGGCAAACCCTCGTCCGCCAGGCCGCGGGCCAGGCCGCGCAGCCGCTCGAAGGCCGTCTCGAATGGCGCAAGCGTCGGCACCTGGCTGCCAATGTGCATGTCAAGGCCGGCCATCCTGACCCCTTCCAGGGCGGCACCATGCCGGTAGAGGGCGGCGACGTCATCGAAGGCGATGCCGAACTTGTCGCCCGCGCGGCCAGTGGCGATTTTCGACTCGCCGCCCGAATCGACGTCCGGATTGACGCGCAGCGCGGCTTCCGCCCGCCTGCCCTGAGACCGTCCTACCGCGTCCAGCAGGTCTAGCTCGGCTGCGGACTCGACGTTGATCAGCCCCACGCCCTGGGCCACCGCATACTCCAGCTCGGCGCGGGTCTTGCCGACTCCGGAAAAGGCGATTCGGCTTGGCGGTATGCCGGCGGCCATGGCCAGGCGGCACTCGCCCTCGGAGACCACGTCGGCCCCGGATCCCAGAAGCGCCAGCGTCCGCAGCGCCGCCAGCGAGGCGTTGGCCTTGGGGGCAAAAAATATTTGGCAGTCGAGTCCCTCGAGCGCCGCATCCAGCACCCGGTAATGGCGCTCCAGCGTCGCCCTCGCCATGCAGTAGACCGGCGTGCCGTACGCCTCGGCAATGGCCGGCAGCGGCACCGATTCGGCGCACAGCACGCCGCCGCGGTAGGCGAAGTGGTCCATCAGCGGACGTAGGCCAGCGGCGCCGGACGCTCCAGGTCGCCCATCCGCCCGCATCCCTGCATCAGGACCACGGCCAGCGCCAGCGCGGCCAGCAGCCTCATCATGAGTCGGTCTCGCCCCGCCAGCGCTCGATGCGTTCGCGCAAGCGCTCCGGGGCAGCCCCGCCCAGGCTGGTGCGGCTGCGCACCGACGCGTCGACGCCCAGCACGGCCCGCGCCGCCTCCGTGATGCCCGGCTGCACCGACTGCAGTTTCTCCAGCGGCAGGTCCGCGACTCCGACGCCGCTCTCCTCGGCCAGCTGGACGATGGCGCCGACGTGGGCATGGGCTTCGCGGAACGGAAGGTTCAGCTCGCGCACCATCCAGTCGGCCAGGTCGGTGGCGGTGGAGGCGCCGGCCGCCGCAGCCCGCGCCATGGTCTCCGCCTGCGGCTGCATGTCGCGCACCATGCCGGCGGTGGCGGCGACCGCCAGGGCCAGCGTGTCGGCCGCGTCGAACACCGGCTCCTTGTCCTCCTGCAGGTCCTTGGAATAGGCCAGCGGCAGTCCCTTGAGCACGGTCAGCAGGCCAACGAGGGCGGCGAGAATCCGGCCGGTCTTGCCGCGGACGAGCTCGGCGGCGTCGGGGTTGCGCTTCTGCGGCATGATCGAGGAGCCGGT
>CAZPIN010000133.1:0-23850 GCA_964586735.1 uncultured Rhodobacterales bacterium
CCGTGCCTGTATGAGCCTCTCGCTGGAGGAGGGGATGGTACGGTCCCCTTGAGCCGAGATTCCACAGGGAACAGAACGGCGGCGTTAATTGTTGCGGGTACGCTTCAAGGTCTTGTTTGCGGACCGTCGCCCCAGCCTCTATCGTGTGCCCTATATGGAGATTGGAGCAGCCGCTCGGTACCGGTCAGGTTTCGGTATGGCCCTCCTTCCCTGCTGTTTCCCTTCACAGTGGCATCGGGGTCCGCAATGTCAAGTCTGACAATGTTGTGTGTCTTCTTACTGATCTCGATTCCCATAAGGTAGATGCGTTTGCCTGTTCCGCGATACTTCTGCTGGTACTGCTTGTTCAGAATCTGTTTTACCGCTTCTCCCTGCTTCTCATCGGTTACCATTTTGATCTCAACTATGTACACGTACGATGACCCTTCCACAACCAAGTCGATTCGCCCCTTGTCCGTGGCTTCTTCTGCCCGTACCATAAGCCCCGCTCCCATAAGGTACGAGTAGAGCGAGCTGGCGAAGTAGGCTTCGTACTTCGTGAGATCTACTGGCGCGTGCCATTGCTTCGGCAGGCATGCAAAAACACCCTGCAACTGCGTTATCAGTTCTAGCGTGTTGCAAGACGCAAGGTTCTTGACAAGCTTCCGTCTTTCCTTGGATATTGTTTCTGATGCCCCCGGTAGCAGAATGTCAAGTAGCAAGCGGTTGAGATTCTGGCGCACTTCCCGATTTGGGTAGTCAAGCCTGTAGGATACATCACCTTCATCTTCATCCCGCTCCTCGTCTTCATCCCAGTGCTCATCATCTTCCATATCCTCATCTACATCGATAATCTCTTCGGCGATTGTAAGGTATCCCGTCTGAAACAGCAGCGTCTTGGGTGCTATGTTGTCCACATCAAACGACTCGAGCAGATCGCTGTGGGCCAACGGACGGTCCAAGTCCACCGACACAACATCGTTCTTTTTCAGGGTTTCAATCAAGTATTTCGGTATTCCGGTCTTAAACCACCATGACCGGTACTTTCGTTTTTTGAACAGGTACAGGATATCATACGGATTGTATACCTTTTCTTGTCCCAGCCAGCTATATCCGTTGTACCACTCACGGATTTTTTCACGCTTAAGCCCTTCAATCTCAGGAGCGAAAACTTCATCGAGATTGGACTCCGTGTACCCACAAATTGCAGAATACACCGGGTCAATTGTGATGTCATTCAGGTTGTTCCCCCCTGAGAACAGGCTTGTTTTTGCAAACCTGCTAACACCTGTGAAAAAACTAAAATGTATATGCTCAGCTGCACGTTTAGTCACTCCGTATATACCTCGTAGAGTATTCCGATTGGCAACTGCGACTTTGGGTTCTTCAATCGCGTCGAGTATGGGCTTGTCATATTCGTCTACCAGCAGCACAACACCCTCGCCGGTAAGCTTGTGCAGCTTACCTATAAGCTCGTCCAGTCGAAACGCCGGCTTGCGAGATTTGGTTGTCAATCCTGTACTATCCTCGATCCTTCCGAGTGCCAAGTTCATTGCCTCCTGAATATCTTCTGTGCTCATATAGTCGCCGGCGCTGAAATCCAAGTGGACAACAGGATGCTTGGTTGACCAGTCCCAACGGTCATAGATGTCAAGTCCCTCAAACAGTTCCCTGTTGCCCTCAAACGCTTCTTTGAGCGTACTGACAAACAGGCTCTTCCCGAACCTTCGCGGTCGGGACAGGAAGATGTTGTTGTTCTCCTCCTGCATCAGCAGGCTGATGAATGGCGTCTTGTCCACATAGTAGAACCCCTTCTCCCGTATGCGCTGGAAGGTTTGTACAGCTTCTGGCAGCTTCATCTTCTTCATGACCAGCACTCCATGGCATACTAGCAGGACCAAGCCCCTGCACCCCGATATGCTACCAGCACTATCGTCAAATGTCAAGCAGCAGTACGGATGCGGGCTATGCTAGCCACCAAAGGCTGTATCGGCAAGCAGAGCGTACGCTGCAATGCAGTTTGCTGCAGCTCACCAGGTGGACACATGGGACTTCAGAAGCTGATGCGATAGCCAGCAAGAACCGACACCTCCGGCTGCACGCCCGACGCCATGCTGCGGGTGTCAAGAGTAGACCACGCCCATACGCAGGCTGCCGATACTGCCCTTTGCGCCGCCGCCCGCCAAACCGACAGGTCGATCTACCTCCCCGCCGGTGCAAGATCACTCCACCAGCGTTACCTCACCACCTCACCTGTCTAGGCGCGTCCAAACGGCGCATCGTGCGTCGCCCGCTGCCTCCTCTGCCCGCAGCGGCAGCGCCACTGAGACCGTATCTGCCTGCTGTCCCGCAGACCTTCAAGCGCATGCAGCAGCCCAAGCCTTGTGGCTGCCATTGGCTCAACATCCAGCAGTATACCGCTGCCAGCGGAAGTGGGAGCGGTCGCCCCTGCCTCCGTGTTCGCACAGTCCCTAATAGCCTGCCGTAGCCCTCAGCATCACCGCGTTGTCAGCCCCGTCGCCACCGTCCGTACGCTCGCCGTACAGATCGATGAGGAACCTGCCATCCGCCGGTCCCGGGCTGAACTCGGCGCCAAACCGCAGGCGGCGGCTTTCCTCGGCTAGCTCCATCTCGCTGTAGCTGGTCATCAGGGCCATGCCGCTCAGCACGCCCAGGCCGTGGCCGAGACGGGCCTTCATCACGGCCCCGTCGCCGGCGTCTTCATCGACATGGAGCGCCGACTGGGCGTCCCACATACCCGATTCGGAGTCCGCAACCGAGGCGTTCCAGCCAGGCTCCAGCGACAGGCTCAGGCCGCGGCCGCCGACGCCGGGCTCGTAGACCACGCCGAAGCCGACGCCCCACTCCCTGAAGCCGCTTTCGCCATGGAACAGCACGGCTCCCGCCCTGCCGTTAAGCCTCGTACTGCCCTGCGGATTGGCATACTGGAACTCCGCCAGGAAGTCCGCCCCGACACCCGACACGTCGTCGCCGCTGTCCTGACGGGCGCCAAGCTCCATGCGCCTGGCAAACGACGAGCCGCCGTCGAAAGTCGAATTTACGCTCCCCTCCACGGCCACCCGCACCCTGGACGCTTCGGCGCTGGCTTCGGCAAGCAGGATTCCGCGTCCCTCCTCGTCCGTATCCAAAGCGGTGGCGAAGGCGTCGGCTTTCACCGCAAAGTCAATGGTCCCGGCGGTTGCCGGCCGGCTGCGGATGCCGACGGCAGCCAGCGTAGCAGTGATATCGGTCTCCACCTTGCTGCTGCCTTCTTCCTCCAGAGTCGCCGTGCCGGTTCCCACGCCCGCTGTTGCCCAGAAGCCCATCGAGTCCGACACCCCCCAATGGAAGTACGGCGCGGCGCTGGTGATTCTGGCATCCGCCGCCGCTCCAACCCGGTCGCTGTCAAAGGCATACTCGACGTCGCTCGACGTGCTGTTCAGGGCTATTCCGAAGGCGGCGCTGTTGAGGAACCGGTAGTCGATTCCGAAATGGCCGGAGAGGGCCGTGCCGTCGGTGGCGATGCCGGCGTAGTCGTCGTTCATGGTCCTGCTCTTGAAGCCCTTGTAGACGCCCTCTCCCCAAAGAGTGAAGTATCCCTGCCCGCCACCGTCTCCCTGAAGGGGAAACGCGAACGACGTACGCTTGGCGAGGGCGAGCTGGTCGGGGATATTGGCCCAGTCGCGGTACGAGGACAGGCCATCGCCGGAATGCGAGCGCCCGGTATCCCACTGCGGCGAATCGTCTGGGGCGGCAAACTCGACGCCAAACAGTCTGGCGACCTCCGTGGCGGCGCGCCCTGCGGTTTCGCCGCTCTGGAAGGCGGCGGTATCGATGCTGCGGCCGCCCACCACGGCGACGGAGCCATCAGCCGCCGACTCCAGGGCACCAATGCGGCTCCACAGCACCTCGACGATGCCGGTGGCGTGCGAGCGGCCGATGCCGGCAAGCACCTGGGTCAGTCCCGCCGCCCGCCGCTTGCCAGCCGCCTTGCTGTCCACAATGCTGATGGATTCGGCCGCAACCACCTCCATACCGCCGATGGTTTCGATCTCGGCGGTGTCGGACGCGGGCTCGATCTCGGGCAGTACCTTGCTTGGCGCGGGCGATTCGGTTGGCGCAAGCTCGGGCTCGCCAAGCCGCATGGCCAGTTCTCGAACCTGCCCCGGCTGGTCGTTCTCCGGGATCGCGACTTCAACCGTCTGACTCGTCTGGCCGGGCAGGAACAGGGCCTCGCCAGATCTCAGGTCCACCAGCGGACGCGCGGACGAAGCCGACGACCTTGCCAGAGCCCCCGATGCCGTGCCGGTTTCGTCAAGGGTGATCACATAGGGCACGACCACGCTGTAGGACAGGGGCTGGCTCAGGCTCACTACGAACTCGTAGACGATCTCCTGCTCTTCCTCTCCCTCGCCGGGCGGCGGCGGCGCCTCAACCGAAACGGAGATGATTGCTGGCGGCGCCGACGGCGGAGCGACGGGGTCGTAGCTGGTGATGACGATGCTGAGGGACGTATTGGCGGATGACACTGCGCCGCCACCTTCGGGGTCGCCAAGCGCAAACACCGCCTCCTCTCCGCTGTCGGCAATATGGTCGTTAGCCGCCGTCACGGTGATGGGCAGGGACGTAACGCCGGGGGCGAAGAGCAGATGGCTGGAACACTCCAGATCCTCAAAACCCTCAGGGAACGGGTCCGGGCAGTTCCAGCTCAGCGAGTAGTCGCTTGGCGTCGCAGGGCTGCCAGCGCCGCCGGTCACCGAGTAGGGCACCGCAACCTGATGGACGCTTGGGCGGCTTAGGCTGACCGCAAACGCGACGCTCATGCCCTCCTGCACACGCAGGGTGCCTGATTCCACGATGGACACGGCAAGCTCGAGATCGTCGTCCGCAATAGTGCCGGTGGCGGTGCGGTCCGCCGGATCGGAAGCCAGAAGCACGCTGGTGGGGGTCGGGGAGCCAAGGTCGATGGTTACGGTTCTGTCCTGCTCGTCAAGGTCGTTGCCGTACGTCTGCAGCGTGACTGCCGCGCTGGCGCTGCCGGCCGGAATGACCACCTGCATGGACTGCGGAGGCGCGTAGTCCGCGCCCTCCTCCTCCGCGCCCGCTTCTGCGGTGCCGTCAAGAGTAAAGGGTACCGTTACCGCCTGGGTGGTTCTGCGGGTCAGGCTGACCGTGAACACAAGATCCTGACCTTCGGGAACGGACGGCGGAGTGGCGGCGACCCGAACTTCGGGCGGCCCCTCGTCATCCCTGACGGCAACCGTCGCGGCGCCACCCCCTATTCTGTAGCCGGCGCTTCTGGCCAGCGTCAGGGTCAGGGAGCCGTTGGGCTCGTCCACATCGTCATCGTGCGTAGGCACGCTGACCGTGACCGTCGCACTGCCGGCGGCGAACTGTGCCGTCGCGGGCAGCATGGGCGGAGGATCTGACAGAATGTCGCTGTCCGCTGACTGTGCCACGGTGAACTGCACGTCCAGCGTGCCGGTCAGGATTCCCTCCCGGGTAAGGGTGAAAACGGCGGGGTCGCCCTCGTCAACGAGGGCAGAGGCGGGCGCGGCCGTAACCAGCGGAAGGTCATTGTCGGCAATGGCGCCGGTCGCCGAGCTGCCGGCGGCAAGAGTGGCGCCGACAGGGGTACCGAGGGCAATCTCGACGGTCTCGTCAGGCTCGTCCACGCTGTCGTCGATTGGATTAACGGTGATGTCGGCGGTGGTGTCTCCCGCCACTATGGACAGCGGGCTTGCCGGAACAACCGTGTAGTCCTGCGCGTCGGCGGTACCGCCCAGCGTGTAGGGCACCGTAACCTGCCGACCGCTGGCCGCGCTGAGAGTGACTCTGTACACCAGGCTGGCGCCGCCGGCCTCGTCCACCGAGGCCGCGCCTGCAATTGCAATTGATGCGGCGGGAGGAGCGTCGTTGTCGGCGATGGCGCCGGTGGCGGACTGCCCGGAGGGCGTTGCGGTCAGGATGGCGTTGGTGGCGTTGCCAACGGCGGTGGCCGGGTTGTTAAGGGTGACCGTGAAGGTTTCCTCGTCCTCCTCGTCCAGCGTGTCGTCCACCGCGGTGATGGTGATCGTCGCCTCGGTTGCGCCGGGCGCGATGGTCAGGGTGCCGGCAGTCGGCGTGGTGGTGTCGGTGAAGTCGCCTGCAGCGGCGGCATTGGTACCGCTGCCAGCCACCGTGTAGGGCACGGTAACCTCCCTGCCGCTGGCCGGGGCAAGGGTAACCGTGAAGACAAGATCGCTCCCTTCCGCGACTGCGGCGGACGGTCCGGCAATCGATACCGACGGGAGGCCGTCGTTGTCGGCAATGGTGGCGGTGGCGGACTGGCCGGCGGCGACGGAGGTCAGAATCGCGTTGGTGGTGTTGCCGGAAGCGCCCTGGAGAGGATTGGTGAGGGTGACGATGACGGTCTCGTCCTCCTCGTTGAAGGCGTCGTCAACGGTGGCAAGGGTGATGAAGCCGGTCCTGCTGCCGGTACCGGCGGCTATGTCAAAGGAACCGGTGGCCATGGCGCCGCTGAGGTCAGCGTCGATGTCGGCCGGGTTGGTTGCCCCGCCGGCCACCGCGTAGGTCACCGTAGCTGGCAGGCTGCTGTCTCCGACGGCGGTAATCGTGAAGGCAAGACCGCCCCCTTCCGCAACTGGCGAGGATGGTCCGGCGATCGAAAGCGTGGGCGGGTCATCGTCATCGGAAACTGTGATGTCGTACGAGCTTGTCCCGCCGAGTCCGTAAGGCGCGGTATCGTCGGTTGGGGTCAGCGTGAGCCTGACAGTGGCGTCCTCCTCGTACATGCTGTCATCCTGCGTCGGCACGGCGACCGTAGCGGATGCAACGCCAGTCCCAATCGAGACTTCAGTCGGCAGAGGAACGCCAGTCAGCATGTCGCCCGATGTCTGCTCCACGGTGAAGGCTACCGTTAGCGCGGTGGTCGACGGTCCTTCCCTGGTCAGGGTAAAGACCGCGTCCTCGCCCTCAGCGGGGGCGTTGCCCGATACCGAAATGGACGGCCGTTCGTCGTCGACAATCGTGCCGGTGGCGGTGGCGTCGGCGAATGTGGCGGCGCCCGAGGGATCTATGTTTGAAAGGGTGACGGTGAAGGTCCTGTTGCGGTCGATAATGCTGTTTTCGGTTGTGGCGACAGTGAAGGTCTCCTCGGTCGAAGCCGGCGCGAAGGTCAGCGTGCCGCCGATGTTGCTTGCGGTACTGGGATAGTCGGTACCCGCGGTCGCAGTATCTCCAGACTCGACCGACACAGCCCAGTCGACCATGATATCCCGATAGCTTGCGATGTCCCTAGTAACCGCAAAGGTGATTGCGTCGCCTTCGCTTGCCGAAGCGTCCGCTATGGAGAACATCGGAGTATCGTTGTCGTCAATGCTGCCAGTCGCCGACCGGTCCGCCATGGCGTCGGCGGGGGCGAAGGTCGTACCTGAGCCAACCGTAACGGTGAGGCTTTCGACGTCGTCGTCTACGTCGTCGTCCTCCGCCCTGATGGTGACCGTGGCCTCGGTGTCGCCGGGATCAAATGTCAGGGTACCGGGAGTCGGCGTGGTGACGTCGGTGTAGTCCGTGGACTCGGCGGCATCCGCGCCGCTGCCAGCAATGGTATAGGGCACGGCAACCTGCCTGCCGCTGACCGGAGCTAGCGTGAAGGTGAACACCAGACTGCCGCCCTCGGTGACCGACGCGCCTGGCCCTTCTACGGAGACCTTGGGCAGCGGGTTCAAGTCGGTGATGGTGCCGGTAGCGGAATAGCTGGTGGCGTGGCGAGTCGCGTTTTGCAGGCCAGTTTCCTGAATCTCAACATCGAGAGTCTCGTCATTTTCATCCAGGGCGTCGGTTGCCGTCACGATGGTGATTGTTCCGGTTGAGCTGTTCGCTGGAATCGTCAGCGTACGGGCGGCGCCGCCGGTGAAGTCCGCTGCCGCTGCCGGATTGGATGTACCGCCCTGCACCGTATAGGGCACGGTGATCTCCTTGCCGCTTTCCGGGGTTACGGTAACCGTGAAGACCAAGTTCTGGCCCTCGTCGGCGGACGACGTAGTAGCGGCGATTGACACCACTGGTTCACTGTCCGTGTCCTCGATGGTGCCGGTGGCCTGTGTCGAACTGCCAAGAGTCCCGGTTGGCGGCGTGCCTGTCGGGGTGCCGAGCGTAACGATCACCGTCTCGTCAGGCTCGTCCCTGGTATCGTCTCTCGCCGTGATGGTGACTGTCGCCGTTGTGTTGCCAGCCGTGATGGTAACCGGGCTTGCTGGCGCTGCGGTGTAGTCGTTTGTCGCCCCCGAAGCTGCAGTCGCTGTGCCGCCAAGCGTATACGGCACGATGACATCCTTGCCACTTGCCGCACTCAGGCGAATCGTGAAGGCAAGCGTGGTACGCGCACCAGTCTCGCTCGCTGACGCAGCTTGGCCCGTGAGCGCATCAAGGGTAACCGTTGGCGGGCTGTCGTTGTCCTCGACGGTGATGTTGGCAACCGCAGCGGCGCCAAGCGCGTAAGCCGCGCTGCCTGCTACGGCTGACAGCGTGAGCCTTAGGTTGGCGTCGATTTCGTCCAGACTGTCACCCTCTGTAGGCACCGTAACTGTCGCCGTGCTGGCGCCGGCGGCAATTGTTGCCGTCCGCACCATAGCCTCGTCGAAGGTAGAGGGCAGCATGTTGCCCGCGGTCTGCTCCACGGTGTAGCGTACCATGAGTTCAGCGGTCGTTGGCCCTTCTCTGGTTAGGGTGAAGATGGCGTCGCTGCCTTCTGTGGGATTGGTAGATGGGCCCGATACCGAAACGGTTGGCTTCTCGTCGTCGATGATCCTGCCAGTGGCAGTGGGATCTGATGGAAGCGTGGCGGCCCCGCTGGGCGAGACGTTTGAAAGAGTGACGGTAAAGGTGCGGTTGCCGTTAGCCATAGTGTTTTCGGTTGTGGCAACCGAAATGGTTTCCTCCGTCGAATTCGCCGCGAAGGCCAGCGTGCCGCCGATGTTGCTGGTGGAGGTACCGGGCACGGTATTGGGGTAGGAAGTGCCCGCGGTTGCCGTATCGCCAGTTTCCACGGTCACCGCCCAGTTGACCCTGATCTCCTGATAGCTCTCGATGCTCTTGGTGACTGTAAACTCAACCGCATCTCCTTCACTTGCCGAAGCGTCTGCGATGGTGAACGCCGGGACGTCGTCGTCGTTAATGGTGCCGGTCGCCGAATTGCCAGGCGCGCTGGCGACAGTCGCGCTTGCGTCTGCCGGAGCGTCAAGCGTAACGATCACCGTCTCGTTCGCCTCGTCCCGAATGTCGTCCGTCGTAGCGATAGTGATTGTCGCCTCGTCGTCTCCAGCCGCAATGGTTACCTGGAGGGGATCAGGGGCGGTGTAGTCGTTTGTTGCTCCAGCCGCTGAAGTAGCAGTTCCGCCAAGCGTATACGGCACGGTGACCATTTTGCCACTCACCGAAGCCAAGCTTACCGTGAAGGAAAGCGGGTCGCCCTCGTCGACTGCCGCGTCCGTGCTCTGGGTGATTGCAACTGAGGCCGCTGGCGGACTGTCTCCGTCGGTGATGGTACCGGAGGCGGTACGCTCGGACAGCGTGGTGGAGACTGTCGCGTTGGTTGGCGGACTGAGCGGGGGAGTTGGCACCGACAGCAGCTCGACTGAAAGCCCCTCGTCATGCTCGTCCAAAGCGTCGTCGACCAGGCCGATGGTGATTGTCCCGGTGGCGCTATCCGCAGGGATGGTCAGGGTACCTGAACCGCCGCCGCTGAAGTCTGCCGCTGCGGCCGGGTACGTGCCGCTGCCAGTCACCGAATAGGGCACGGTGATCTCCTTGCCGCTTTCCGGAGTAACAGTGACCGTGAATTCCAGACTCCCGCCCTCGGCGGCAGCCGCTGCAGGGCCTGTGATCGTCAAAACAGGAAGAGTGTTGTCGTTGTCGGTGATGGTGCCAGTGGCGGAGCGATTGGCAGTTACTGACGTGAGAGTCGCGTCTGTCGGGGTACCCAGTGTGATCGTTAGAGTCTCGTCGTGTTCGTTGCGGGTGTCGTTTACCGTGTTGACGGTGATGGTTGCGGTTCTGTTAGCCGCGCCGCTGGGAACGGTTACGGTTCCAGTAGTCGAAGTACGGTCGGTGTCGGCGTCTATGTCAGCCGGGTTTGTCGCGCCGCCAGACAGGGTATAGGGCACTGTTGCAGGCAGGTCGCTTGCCCCGACAGCCGTTACCGTGAAGACCAGAGCTCCGCCTTCAGACACTGATGCGGACGGTGCGGCGATTGACACTTCTGGCGGGGAGTCGTTGTCGGAGACGGTAATGTCATACGAGCTGGGCGACCCCAGTCCATAGTCTGCGGTTGGCGTAGACAGTACCAGCCTCAGTATAGCATCCGTCTCGTACACGCTGTCTTGCTGCGTCGGTACGCTCACCTCGGTAGTGGTGCTGTTAGCCGCAAATGTTGCCGATGCTGGCAAGGCAGCAGTTGTCAGCATGTTGCCAGCAGTTTGCGTCACGGTGAAAGGTACCATTAGCAACCCATCCGTTGCCCCGGTACGAGTCAGGGTAAAGACGGCGGCTTCGCCCTCCGTGGGAGCGTTGCCAGATACGGAAACAGTCGCCTGCTCGTCGTCGATGACCGTACCGCGTGCGGTCGTCGGGTCGGGAGCCTCAGACAGTGTAGCGGACCCTGCGGGAGCTACGTTTGACAGGGTGACGAGAAAGTCGCGGTTGCCGTCGGTCGTAGTGGTGTTGATCGTACGGACCTGGAAGGACTTCATCGTCTCGGCTGCAGCGAATCTCAACGTTCCGCCGATATTTTCCGCTACGTTGACATAGTCTGTTCCCGCTGCCGCCCCATCGGTGACGGGGGTCACTGCCCAGTTGACGGAGATGGGCTGATAGCTTTCAATGCTCTTTGTTACCGTGAAGATAACAGGTGATCCCTCAGTCGCCGAAGAGTTTGCAATGGAAAACTCTGGAGTGTCGTTGTCAGCGATAGTAGCAGTCGCCGAGTTTTCAGTTGGGTGAGGGATGCTGTCAATTAGATCACCAATCACTACCGTGATATCCTCATTGGGCTCAGCAATAGCGTCATCTACTGTATTGATCCGCAGAGTAACAGATCCATCGGAGCAGCAGAGAAGTAACGGTGAAGTTGAAAAATCTGTAACAGTGTAGTCGTCGCCGAGTGTCGCTGAATTACTGCCTGAGGTAACAATAGCATAGGGAATGTGATAATTTTTGTAAGCTTCCTTCTCGCCGCCGGATTCAGCGGGAGTAATGCTAAATCTGAAAAACACACTCGAACCTTCCCTAACCGGCGCAGTATCTGTAGTGACAGAAATCGTGGGAGGCGCATCCGTGTCACTGATAATGCCCGTCGCGAACTGTTCGCTCGGTACAGTGGAGCGAGTCGCATTTACATGTCCTGTCGCTTGCAGAGTGACGGTCAGGGTCTCGTCATACTCGTCGACATGATCGTCGTTTGCCGCTATACTGATCGTTCCAGCGGGAGTATTTGCTGGAATGGTTAGAGTGCCGGAGCCACTGTCCGTATAATCGTCAGCGATAAACGCCGAGCCCGAACTAACCCCCGCGCCGCCTTCCACATCGTAGCGAACAGTAATGTCTTTACCGCTTTCCGGATTTACGATGACGCTAAAGGTCATGTCCTCGCCTTCGGGTACGGGAGATGATGGCCCTACAATCCGCAGCGTAGGAATGCCGTCATTGTCTTCAATAGCCCCAGTTGCCGACCGACTTGCCATCACGGTGGCCGGATCTACGTTGGTTAGCGTCCCGAGAGATACCACGAGATTCTCGTTAGACTCGTCCCGTGTATCATCCGTTGTAGCAATACGTATTGTCCCAGTGGTATCGCCCGCAGCAATTGTCAGGGGGTTGAGAGACAGGAGTGTATAGTCGTTAGATGCGACATCGCCGCCAATCGTGTATCCAACGCTGACATCCCTGCCGCTTGCTTCATCAAGGCCAACCCTGAAAGTTATGGTACTGCCTTCGGAAACTCTGCCAGCAGAACCAGGTTCCGCAATACTCACATGTGGCCTCATTTCGTCGTCGCTGATGATTAAGTCACGATGGCTAGGCGAGCCCAGCGAGTATGCCGCTCCATCGACTGGCTCATCTAGCGTAAGTCTCAATACAGCATTGTCTTCGTCCAGATTATCCCCTTGTGTCATAACAGTAACTGTCGTAGTAGCGTTGCCATCCGTGAATACGGCCATTGTCGGCAAATTCGGAGTGCCTGGAAGCATGTCTCCTGAACGCTGCTCCACAGTAATGGGCACGGTTAGCGTCCCTGTCGCGTTTTCCCGGGTTAAGGTAAAGATGGCAGAGCTGCCCTCTGTGGGGGTGTTGCCCGATGTGACCGAAACGGTCGGCAGCTCATTGCCTCGAATTGTTCCTGTGGCGGTATCGCCACCAGATGGAAAGGTACCGACGCCGGAAGTCTCCGAGGATGTTCTTATGTTCGAGAGTGTGACAGTGAAGGTTCGATCACCGTCGTCTGCTGAAGTATCAATTGTCCTAACCGTGATGGTCTTCTCCAATTCCCCGCCAGTCACCAAATCACTGTCAAAGGTTAGCGTGCCGCTGCCGTCCATTGCATTGTAGTCGGTACCTGCGGTTGCGGGTGTTGAACCGCTGGAAGTTACCGCCCAGTCAACCAGAATGTCCTCCGTGCGATAACTTAGAATGTTTTTCGTAACTGTAAACTCTACTGAATCGCCTTCCTCCGCTAAGGCGTCTGAAACTGAGAAACTAGGGATGTCAGTATCCACGACTGTAAGAATGGCTGAAATGGCAGATGGATCACTCGACAGCTCTGCCGCTACATTGCTTGGATTTGACAGTATTCCGATAAGCTGCACACGAAGCGTTTCGTCATCTTCATCGAAGTCATCGTTAAATGTATCGAGATTCCACATTAAGGTACCGCTAGTACCAACATCCGTAGAAAGCATAGCATGCCGAAAGTCTCCCCTGTTGAAAATTTGTGATCCCCTCGCGGTGATATCTTCCGTGTTCCAGCCTACCCCAATAGGTGCAAACGGCGCTGGATTTGCCCGAATTTGGAAGCTCAAATTTCTAGCGCCTTCGTTCCTGCTAGAGTTTGCTTGCTCTATACTAACCACTACAGTGTCATCGTCAGTGACCGTACCTGTTGCTGCGCTTCCTCCCGTGACAAGCTGGACTTGACTGTCTGTGGAGGAAACGCTCGCAAGTGTAAGAGTGAACGTCTCCGATGTGGGCTCATTAAGCGAGTCACCAACAGTCGGGACGATAATGTTTTCTGTCGTCTGGCCTGCCGGAATGGTAATGCTTCCTGTAGCGCCGATATATGGCAGCGTGTAGTCGTTTGTCACCGTTGCAGTACCATCTGCAATACTATAGTTCACTGTGACTTCTGCAGAACTTGCGGGCAGAAGACTAACCACAAAGGTTAAATCATTGCTTTCTACAACTGGGGCTGGGTCTGCTACGCTTACCCTTGGTGCCCCCTCATCGTCTCGAACGATCAAACTTGCATGCCTTGGCGGATCTCCAATAGAATAATTGTCGTTGTCAGAATTACCGTCAGCATCGCTCGCTGCAAGTGTCAGTGTTACCGTGGCGTCCCCCCCCGCCGTGTTGTCATTGCTTGTTGGCAACACTACGCGTACCGTGGTGCTCTCTGCCCCAAACTGTGCAGTTGTCGGGAAGCTACCTGTCACCACGCTGCCCGCGTCCGTTATGGCAAAATTCACATCAAGTATAGATCCAGAGTATTCTCTGGTAAGCTCGAAAACAGCGTTTTCTCCTTCCGTAACGGTGGAATTGACGGGGACAACGGTGATTTCTGGCAAATTTGCGTCGATTATTGTAAGGGTCGCTGAACGGTCTTCTAAAGTTGAAGTTAACACTGCGTTTTCCGAAGCGCTCAAAAGCGTAACGACTAGCGTTTCATCTCCCTCAGCCCGCATATCTGTCGGTATAGAAACGGAAATCCTTGCATCTGATTCCCCCCTTTGAATGGTGGCGTTTCTACTCGGAAAGTAGTCAACTCCGTCGATGGCTGTGCCGCTAAACGAGAAGTGCACATCTATTAATTCGCTAGCGGGGGATGACGTTCTAACTGTAAGTTGCGTCTGCTCACCTTCGGTAACCGCACTACTGGGCTCGTCAATAGATATTTGGGGCAGGCCGTCGTTGTCGAGAATGGTAGCCACGGCTCGGTATTTCTCATTTGAATCGTTGGGCCGCACCGCGTTGGCCACAAAGACGGTGCCAGGAGAAATAAACCACTGATCCTCAAGTTTAACCCTCAATCCCTCCCCGAGTGGTTCGTAGCTTGTATCGTCAACGGTCGAGATTGTAATTGTTGCTGTAGCGGCATTCGCTGGAATTGTCAGCACGCGGGAATTTTCACCGGAATAGTCGTCAGCCGAAGCAGATCTCCCAGTTTCAGTTTGAACACCATCAACTACATAGGGCACGGTAATCTGCTTTCCGCTGACTGGAGTTACATGAACTGTGTACACCAAGTCTCCTCCCTCCACGACGCCCGCTGCAGGTCCTTCGATCGACAACTCCGGCAGTCCGTCATTGTCGGTGAGGGTAAACGCAACTCTCCTGTCGGATTGCGTACTCGCCAAGCCTGCGTTCACGATTGTACCGAGCGTTACGGTGATCGCTTCGTCTGGTTCGTCGCGGTCGTCGTCCGTTGTTTCAACAGTGAACGGAAGAAACCTGACACCTGCCGGTATGGTAAGGGTGCGTACCGTAGACACCGGATAGTCATGCGTCTCAACATCCCCGCCAATCGTAAAGTCCACCATGACATCCTTACCGCTGATCGCGCTCAAGCTGAGCTGCGCAAGTATAGCCGCACCTTCTGTAATGGTCTCTCCGTTTTGGTCGCTGCTGATCCCCACAACGGGTTCATCGTCGTCATCGGCTACCGTGACATTGGCGGTTGTAGCTGTTCCCAGCTCGTAACCGGCTCCACTCTGGGGAATACTCAGCGTAAGTGTAAGAGTGGAGTCAATCTCGTCCAGATTGTCATCCCACGTATCTACTTCTACTGTTGCTGTTGCGGAACCCGCGGCGAACGTAGCGGTACCAGATATTGGCAGTGCTACGCCAGGCAGCAGCATGTTGCCCGTTGGCTGTGTGATCTCATAGCCTACGGTCAAGGCGCTGGCAGTTCCCCCCAACCTTGTCAGGGTGAAGGTGGCAGCATTGCCCTCAGCGGGCGACGCCCCCGCTGCCACCGTAATTTGTGGCAGCTCATCGTCGATGATCGTGCCTCTGGCGGTCACCGTTGCAGCGTTCCCTTCAAACATGGCGGATCCGCCGCTTATGGACGAAAGGGTAACGGTGAAGTCCTTGTCACCGTCACTGCCTGCAACGTTCGTGGTAGATACGGTGAAGGTCTGCGCCGCATCGTTATTGGCGGAAAAGGTCAGGGTGCCGCTAGTGTTGCTCGAAGAGTCTGCCTTGGTTGTGGGGTAGTCCGTACCCGCAACTGCCGTACCAGCCCCACCGCCACTGGTCACCGCCCAATTGACCGTAAAGTTGAAATCGGGATCAAAACCACCCAAAATGCTCTTTGTAACCGTAAATGTTATGTCGTCGCCTTCGTTTGCCGAAGCGTCGGCTATGGTAATCAGGGGCACGTCATTGTCAGCAATCGTGCTGGTTACGGATGTGTTGGTTATGAGACGGGCGTTAGTGGGCGATTGCAGTGTCGCAGACACGGTCTCGCCGTCCTCGTCTATCTCGTCGTCTACCGTGTCAATGGTAATCGTCTGGGAAAGTGGCGCATTGGGCACAAATACCAGCGGGCTGGGTGGTACGGCCTCGTAGTCCCCCGGAGCGCCAGGCGCTGACGCAGTGGCTGTACCCGCAAGCGCATAGGGGACCGTAACCGTCCTGCCGCTGGCTGCGCTTAGGCTAACCGTAAACGTATGGTCGGTGCCTTCGGGCAGAGATGCGCCTGTCGTCCGGCTGATTTCCACAGTGGGAGAGTTGTCGTTATCAGTGATGGTACCGGTCGCGGAGCGGTTGGCAACCGTGCCAGTAAGGGCAAGATCGGCAGGAACAAGGGGTGGCTGCAGCGCGATCTCTATCGTTTCGTTTTCCTCGTCCGTGGTATCATCGAGGATCGTAACGGTGACATCCCTAAACATAGTGCCTGGCGCAAATGTCAGCGGGCTTCGTGGCGAAACGGTGTAGTCCCCTGTGGTTCCGTCCCTCGACAGCGAAGCAGTGCCTCCCAAACCATACTGCACCGCAATCGTCTTGCCGCTGGCTACGTTTAGGCTAATCCTGAAAGTATGGATGCCGCCGCTTTCTGCCACCCCTTCAGTGGCGGTCTCCCGACTCATCGACGCCATCGGTGGACCATTGTCGTCTGTTATGGTACCGATAGCGGACCGGTCTGCTTCCGTGGTAGTGCGGGTCGCGTGCAGCAGGTCCATTGCCACAAGAGTAACCGTAACGGTCTCGTCATACTCGTCTATGTCGTCGGTAGCCGTAGCAATGAGGATGTCTTCCGTTCTGCTTCCTGTACCAGATGCAATGGTGACCGTGCCGGTAGCCGAGGAATCGATGTCGATATCTAAGTTAGCAGGGTTGGTCGTACCGGGAGTCACCTCATAGGGCACTGTTGCCGGCACTTCGCTGTCTCCTACGGCTGTGACCGTAAATTCCAGATTGGCCCCTTCCGTTGCGGGCGACGTCTTCACAGCTATGGACACGATGGGGGCAGCGTCGTCATTCTCGATAGTACCGGTCACTGTCCGGTCGGCGGTATTGCTAGGCAGGGCGGCGTTGGTTGCGCCTGTCAGCGTTACACTGACCCCTTCGTCCGCCTCATAGACGCTGTCTTGTACGGAGCTAATAGTGATAGTCCCGCTGTTTGCGCCAGTGCCGATGGTAATCGTGCCGACGTTCGTCGCTGTGTCACTGTAGTCCGTTAAGGATGCCGCATTGGAGCCGCCGCCCGCCACTGAATAGGTTACGGTAATTGGCTGGGTATGGTCCGGTCTATTCAGCCTGACCGTGTACACCAAGTCGCCGCCTTCCATCACTGCCGATGCTGGCCCCTCAATCGACACGGAAGGAGGTCCTGGGGCCACATTTACGGTGGGCAGGCTGGTACGTACCTCCGGGTAGCCGTCCTCATCGGTAAACATCGCTTCCACCCTGAGTGGCCCGCCAACATCGGCAGCAACCGGCGTGTAGGTAGCCAATACCGATGGGCTGCCGCGGTCCACCCAGACGTTGCTGCTGTTCCGCCACTGCCACTGGTAGGTGTATGTCACTCCCGTTGTGCCGTTGGCATCGGCGATGGTCCCTGGAGCGGCTGTCAGCTCCTGGCCTTCCGCGACCGTCCCGCTGATAGTAGGCTCTCCAGTGGCTGGTGAGTTGTCACGCCTTGCCACTGCGCTGGTCCAGTCGCTTGTCTTTGTCTCCTCATTGCCATCATCGTCGTTGAACGTCACCGTCACGCGCAGGTACTTGTCCTGATCAGCTTTCACCGGCGTATAGTTCACTGAATCCGTTCCCACAGAGGTTAAGCCTGTTGGATTGGCAGGATCAGTTATGCCGTCCGCCCGCTCCCACTGATAGGTATAGGTAGGCGAAGTCAAACCATCTGCTGGATCGCCAATGTTCGCTGTGTCCGCTTCGAGTTGGGCCCCCACTCGCACCGCGCCGTCATCGTCAACCGATATTTCCAAATCGCCAGTGGACGGCGTGCCGCCGAGCACCGTCACCGGTCCAACCCAATCGCTTCTCATGACAAACGGATAACCGTCGTCGTCCATGAACGACACCACCACTCGCAGGTACTTGCCCAGATCGTCTGCTCTTGTCAGCGTGTAGGTTTCCATTGTCTGACCGGTAATCGGTACTCTATTCAGCCCATCCCCTACACCGTCGTCTGACCGCTCCCAATTGTAATTGTAGGTAACCATGTCCAGACCGTTAACGGGGTCAGTTATGCCCGACGTGTCCGCCCTGAGCACAGCGTCCACCTGCACCGCTTCGTCACCGTCGACCGTAATTGACAGGTCGCCTTCGGGGTCCGCGTCGTCGCGATTTGCCACGGCATCAGTCGGATCGCTTGTCAGCATCTCTTCGGTGTTGCCTTGGTCCGTAAACGTGGCGATTACCCTGATCCTCCTGTTCCGGTCCGCCCTAACCAAGGTATATGGGTTGTCAGCAGAAATGTCATCCCATCCGGTTCTTAGCTGGTTCTCCCGCTGCCATTGATAGGTGTAAGTCGTTCCAACCAGCCCGTCGACATCGGCGATGTCGCCGGGGGTGGCTGTCAAAGTTTCGCCAACCTTGGGGGCGCGAGATATGTCGCTGCCGTCCAATTGAATTGCCGGCATGCCCGTGGGGTCTGTGTTGCTGCTTTCAACAGCATCCGTTGCGCTGCTGGTCACTACCTCCTCGCTGTTTCCGTCATCCGTGAAGGTCACCCGCACCAAAATCTTGTGGCCCGCATCCGCGCTCGTCACCACGTATTGGGATTCAGTTGCGCCAAAAATTTCCGTCGGGGCTCCTCCGGAAGCCTCCCGAAACCACTGATAATCAAATCCGTCCTCTGCAGGGGTTCCGTCGGGATCGATAATCCCGCTTATATCTGCCGTCAGCGTTTCACCAACACGGGCTTCTCCGGTGATCCTCGGCTGGCCATCGGGATCGTCGTTGACTCCATCAGTGCCGCCATACAGCCGAAATTTTATTCTACTGGTCGTAGTTCGCCAGAATTGGCCGGAGGGGCAATTGCTGATCGAGGTGTGAGTGGCAAGTCGGCCATCGCCAAGACTCCAGTCGGTAGCGCTTCCACTATCAGCCTCTGTTGTCGTCCTAAACGCTTTAGGACCTGAATCGGCATTGTCTGCAGGGTTACCACTTCCAAGGTGACGGGTGGACGTTACGTAAAGGTAATACGATGAATCTGCAGCAATGGTTATGGTATTAGATGCAGTGAAGAGATTCTCTCCTGCTTGAATGCTCGCTGGGTTGCTCAGGGTACCATTGGTAATCACGTCACCTGGAATGTTCGAACCGCTAATATACTGCCGTATTTGAACTTGTACTGCGTTATTCAATCTAGAATTACCTGTTACGGATTCAAACTCCAGTATTATGCCAGACAGGTTGAAATCGGTATCACTACCGTTGGTAAACTGCGTTGCGTACCGCTGTCCACAGTTCAAAGTCATACGAAATCTGGAGTTACTTCCATCCAAATTGCCAATTAGGGTTCTGGCCCCAGCCGTTTCCGGCACCAGGCCCGCAGTTCCCAGCAGCAGGCCAATCGCTCCGGCACACGCAAGAGACAGCCGACGGACACCCTTCCACAAGGCGCTCCTTAGGCTCCCTCCACCAGCGCCTCGGCCGACACTCCTTGCAGCGCCACTCCTGCCTTGATGCCTCTCGCGGTCTGCCCCCAGCAAGCACCCAGAAACTTCCCTTCCTTCCCGCTTCCAGTAGCCAAGCGTCCTGCTCCCCGGCGACGCCACCCTCTCTGCCTCCTCAGACGCGCCAACTACAGCCGCCCTTCCGGTGCCCGCCGCCCTCGCCAGCCATGCCATGGCCGTAGCCAGCATCCGGCCGGCGCAGATGCTTTCGGCCCCTGCCGACGGCCGAAGCGGCCTCGCTATACGTCGATTCATGACAATTTTCCCTGTGCCATTGTCAAGCTACGCGCTCTGCCCCAATGCCTGGCGGCGCGGCCCGAAGGCCGCGCTGCGCCGATGGCCACCAGACTAGTGTATGGTTCCATCCTGCGCAACCCTGCCTTCCGCGCCGCCATCGCCATCGCTCGCGTCCCACGCCGCTGCACAGCTCGTTGGCCTGTACCACGCGCATGAGCCGCGGCCCGCGAATCGCCCCCGTCGAGGTTGTCCCACTATAGCATCCCGCTGGCCGTTGGCAATCCCTGTCCATCCCCGCCATCCGGCGCTGTCAAGCTGCCCGTTTTCCCTTGCCCACACTTGCCCAGTCCCCCGGCCGGCTCCCGGGCCGCTGCTGCGCCGCCGCCGGTTCCGTTGCCCGCGCTGCAGCTGTCGCTCGCCTTGCTACTGCCCGTGCTGCCGCTGCCGACACAGCTACCCGCGCCGCCGCTGCCGCCCGCACATAGGCGGTCTGCCATGCCTGTCCATGCCTCATCCGCTTCCATCCTGCGGTCTTGCCCGCCTTCCCTCGCCACCTCTCCAGACTGGACAGCCTGCCAGCCTCCGTCCTGATCGCTTGCCCGGCTTCACCAACCGCCTCCGCGGACCGGGCAGGCTGCCTGCGCAGGCACCGATTCGGTCCCAATCGTCGATGCGCCGCGTTCCCGTACCGGTACCGCCACGGCCGCAGTTGTCGATGCGCTGTGCTCCCGTACCGGTACCGCCACGCCCGATAGTACCGCCACTCTCCCGCCGCCCCCCGCGGGCTGAGCGAATCACTTCAGGTGGTTCTGTCGTGAACGGCACCCGGTGCGCCGTCATGTCCATAGCCATCCGCTGTCCCCGTTCAGCGCGGCAGCGCCGCCTCGCCCACCGCCCGTCACCTCCGCAGTCCTGCTGCAAGGTACCGCTTGGCGTCTGCCCAAGCCTCAAGTCCGCTGGCGATCTCAAGGCGACGGGGCAGGCGACGGTCCAGGCATCGGTACAGCCATCTATCCAGCGTCGTCCGCCGGGACGGGCGCTTGCCAGCCCCCTCGTCCACGGCTAATCCAGACACCTGACGCGCAGCTTCCCGCGTACACGTCCCTCGTCGGCGGCCTGCTTCCTGGACGGCTTCGAGTGGTGCAGTGGAGAGTCATCGGATGCTGTCCAAGTGCCGCTGCTGGAACATTACCCAAGAGCGCTGCGTCACGGAGCCAACGGACACCGCCCCGTCATCGCCGCTGCGTCAAGGCACCAACGCATGCCGCCCCGTCATCGCCGCTGCGTCACGGAGCCATTGGACACCGCACCACCATCTCCGCTGCGTCAAGGCGCCAGCGGATGCCGCCACCCCTCCATTGCCGGACGGTCCGGACAGCCACCATGCCGGAGGGTAGATCCATATCGGAGGACAGGTCCATGCCGCAGGGTAGCCGCCATACTCGAGGGTAGTTCCATGTCGGAGGACAGTTCCATACCGAAAGGCAGGTCCATGCCCGAGGGTAGTCCCATACCCGAGCGGCAGTTCGCGGCGAACCCCTTAAGCCTGCCACCTCACCGCTCCCCTACCCCTCCGGCGATCAGGCTGCCCGGCAGCTGATGCAAGGCGCGACCGCACGGGCATAAGGCTGCTGGCGGTTACCACAGTAGTCTATGCAGTCAACGCCCTGTGGGCGTAGTCACCTGCTCTTTCGCTTCGATAGCGGCACCCCCCTCGACCAGTACACGGACTGCATCCAGTTTGTTCGCTTTGGTTGCCAACTGTAGTGGGGTACTTCTCCGCTTTGTCTTTGCCTCTATCTGAGCGCCAGCCTCCAATAGAGCCCGAACAGCGGTCGCCGCACCGTTCTCAGCAGCACTATGCAGTGGGGTGTAGCCAAGCTCGTCCTTCGCTTCGATGTCGGCACCGGCTTCTGCCAGTGTTCGAACAGCGAATGGCGCATTGCGCACAGCAGAAAAGTGCATCGGAGTGCGGCCGTGTGCAGTTGCCCCGACATCCGCGCCTGCCTCCAGCAGTGCCCGGATGGAAGACGATGCATCTGCTCCAGCAGCCCAACACAGCGGAATACCACCCATCTCGTCCTTCGCCTCGATATCTGCATCTGCTTCTAGTAGAGCACGGATTGCGGATGGCGAGTCATGCAAGGCAGCCCAATGCAGCGGTGTCCAACCGTTCTCGTCTCTTGCCTCGATTTCCGCACCTGCCTCCAGTAGGGCCTTGATGGTGGGTAGCGTGGCACACTCGGTGGCCCGATGCAGCGGGGTGTCGTTTTGCTTGCCCTTTGCATTGACATCCGTGCCCGACTCCAGCAGTTGCTCCACTAGGTTTGTATGATCGTTTCCGGCAGCCCAATGTAGAACTGTGTCGCCATCCTCAATCATTTCCTCGAGATTCGCCTTGGAAGACACCATCAAGATCAATGGTTCTTGGTCGTTGTTCACAGCTGCGCTTTGGGAAGCTGTATCTTTGTGCATGATCATGGTTCTGATCTCCTTGTAACTAAGTGTTAACGCAAACCGTTCCCCAATCTTGTGATAGGAGAAGCGGCGAACACCATATATAGTTGCATTGCTGTAGCATGTCAAGGGGTCGGATGCAGTTATACCAACGGACCTAAATTTCAACCGACATCCAGTCTCTGCCCGTGATCGAGGTGATCAGGCCGGGATTGTTCGCAAACCTGTTCCAGGCGTCCATGACCGCCCGCTCGATTTCCTCGTAGCTGTCCCACAGCTGGAACGCGAAGTCGTTGGCGCGAAAGTACTTCCACGCCGGCTCCATCGAGTTGAGCTCGGGCGAGTACGCGGGGATTTGCAGCAGCCCCGTAATTTGCACCCGTGTTCTCTGGCAGAACCAGCCGTTTGCTGAGGTGCCAGCCCGCCCGGTCGACAAGAATAATCGCGTAGCTCCCTTCCTCCACTTGAAGGGAAACTTCCCCGACAAGGAGGTTCATGATCTCGGTGTTCGCCTGGGGGGCGATGATGCCGGCGGCGGCGCCCCGCTGGGGGCAAGATGAGCCGAAGAGGTCGAGCGACTCGCGACGGTTGTCCCACTGCGCGCGGGGGGATGATCCCTTCTCGGTCCAGATCCTTGTCATGCCTCCCTGCTGGCCGATGCGGGCCTCGTCCTCAACCCAGACTTCGACCTTCCTGCCCGCCGCATGCGGAGGAAGGCGCCGCCGGGCGATGGCGGGAAAGTACCTTTTGAACAGGCTCTGGTGAGCGAAGTTGGCCTTTGGATGATACGGGCGCGGAACCCGAAGGCACAGGCCGAGCCTGCGCAGCAGCCGCCCCGCCGAGCGCGGGTGCAGGACGACGCGGAAATCGGCAAAAATGCGGCGGCACAGGTCCAGCCGGCGCCAGCGGACCACCTTGTCCCGTTCCTTGTCAGGGCCGTCAAGGACCATCCGCCTGACGCCTTCCCGCTGCTCTGGCTGCAGTTTCTGCGGCCGCCCCGATCTGGGCCGGTCCCGCAGTCCGTCGACGCCTTCGCCGTTGTAGCGGATCACCCAGTCGCGCAGTGTCTGCGTGTCCACGTTGCCAGCGCTTGCGGCGACTGACCGGGAGAAGCCCTCGATGACCATGGCGATGGCGATCAGCCTTGCCCGGGTTCGAGGGTCTGGCTCCGTCTTGGCCCGTGTGCGCAGGTCGGCTGCGGAGAAGTCGGTGCGGGTGATGTCCAGGGGCGCTGCCATGGTGATGCTCTCCTTGATTGGCGGGCCGCTCGCCCGCGGTCAAACGGGCTTATAGCTTCGAAAATGCGGGCAATCAAAGCAGTTTCATGAGTACTAACTTTCGCCCTTTGGTATTAGTTGGAAAGCACAGTCCGTTCCAATTGGGCACTCCTACAGCCCCCGGTCGAGGCCCCGCCGCGTCCGGTAGTCCACGCTCTCCGGACACGCCCCCACATGCCGCAGCCGCGCCTCCCGAAGCCGCCGCTCGTACCTCTTCGTCTCCCGCAGAGACCTCTCGCGGTCCACAAGCATGCCAGGCCATTCCGCCGGAGACAGCCCGCCGCCTCAGGACCCGCCTCAAGCTCGGCGAACGCCTCCGCCGAGACGCAGCGCTCGAAGGCCCTCGCAGGTCGGATGATGCAGCATCTCCAGTCCCCCCTCAGCTGAAATACGCCGCGCCGCGGATGTTGCCGTGCTCGATGCGCAGCGCCTCCGGCGACGGACCGGCTGCGCGCCGGTCAAGCCCGCCGCGCAGGATCGACTCCACC
>CAZPIN010000134.1:0-16485 GCA_964586735.1 uncultured Rhodobacterales bacterium
GAGGGAGCCGCGAACTTTTGAGCAGATTCGTCGGGCCGTTTATGCAGAGGCAAGCCGGATTACGGCGGAAGAATGCGTCAACTACATAAGGGCGGCGGGTTATGTGATTCAGTTTAAACGTTAATGGGATCTGCTCTATTCCATCTTCTCAGATCAGGGGTAAACAATCGAATTATGGACAGCTCTCGGCATACTAAAATTTGACTCACGCCGAGCACCTTTGCCTTGCGAATTGACACGTTGGATACAGGCATCGACTCTTTCCGAAACAGCGTTTCATATACGGATGCATCAAAGGTCTCTGCGACATACAGCGTTGGAACCGCCTGACCCGTGGGTGCAATAAGAGGAGTGAACCGCCCCGCCTGTCCCACTCCTGGGTTAAAATCTGCGCCTTGATAGTCCAGCGAGTGGCATCGGTATATGCACTCTCCTGCTGATATAGAGCGATAGCGTATTGCATCCGCCTTGTCGGGAATTTCCAATTTGGTCACCCTACAGGCACCTCGCACTCACGAATGGCTGCGTCTACAACTCCCGGATCATTTCTATGTATGGCAGAAATGGGAGTTTCTCCATTCAGCCATTCACAAGGCGAAACGAGCCACGAAGCACGCTGCCAATCCGTGTAATCTTTCGTAAACGCCCTAATCACTTCTCGTATGAGAGGGTATGGCTGTCCGTCTGGTTGAAATTGAAAAACAGGATATATCGTAATACCAGCAAATGGCACGCCAATTATTCGTCCTGCCGATCGCCAGGCTTTCGCCTTGTTCGTTTTGTCAGAATCCTTGCCTCCCGCCAGACGATGAGCTGACTTCTCGTCCACAACCGGATATGTTTCAATAAAATACAGCCGCACTTCGGCGCTCATTAGATCTATTTTGGCCATGGCCACCAGCCGCGGATCATTGACATACTTCGACGAAGACGCCGTCAAAGTATCATTCTCAAAGACACTCAAAAAATCCTGCTGTCTATTGTGGTCGACGTCTGGCGGTTTGCGCCTGTACCTCTTGCCAGTGCTGCTGACCTTGGCGGACGAAGAGTGTTTGAGGCCTCCAATTCCCCTCTGCGGCCCACTGCGCCCACCCTTCTGCAGGTACTTGGGCGAGTCGTGGCGAGCACGCCCGCGGGGCTTCCTAGCCTGCGCAGGCAACGGTGACGATTCGACCAGAGTCGCCGTCCCTGCCTTCAGTCCACCATCTCGTGTCTCGTCACTCATGACGCAGTCTCCCTGAGCCGCCCGATACTGCCGATTACAGTCGGCACACGTAACAGTCTACCGAAGTCTTTGTTATCTGGCAACCCCTTCCTGCTAAGGCGGCTGTCACAGTTTCTGCGAGTCCTACATGCCCCGCTGCTTCTCTATGCGGTCGTAGGCGGCGTTGATGGCCGCCAGCCGGTCGTTGGCCTGCTCGACGAACTCCTCCGCCATACCCTGGGCCACCAGCCGGTCAGGATGGTGCTCCCGTACCAGCTTGCGATAGGCGTTGCGCAGCTCCTCGTCGCTTACGGAAGGCTTCAGGCCAAGCACCTCGTAGTCCTCATTGACGTTGTGGCGTTCGCTGCGCTGGGCTCTGTGGCGCGCCCGAATCATGCGCTCCACGAACTCCGGCAGCCCGAAGATCACCGCTATCTCGTGCAGCATCCTCTCTTCTTCCGGATGCAGCTGTCCGTCGACCATCGCTACAGCCCAGAGGACGTCGAGGGCTTCCACCAGCACAGCCCTGCGGTGCCGAAACTGCTCCCCCAGCTGGCGCGCGTACGCCTCGTAACCGTCGGCCGACGCCTTGGCCTCGTTGTAGATTTTGGCCGCCTCAGGGTGATTCGCGTCGGCCCCATTCAGCATGGCCCGGAGAATTCCTACCTCCTGCCGCTCGACCACGCCGTCCGCCTTGGCCATCTTGGCGGCCAGGGCGATGACGCCAAACAGAAACACGGTCCTTGATTCGTCGATACCCGTCCTGCGCACCCGCGCCGCCTCGCGGGACGAATCGTAGCCGTGGCCGGCCACCACCCCGATCAGGGCGCCGATGGGACCGCCGATGGCGAAGCCCGCCACGCCGCCAATGATCTTACCCAGCAGCGCCATGGACTAGCCTCCCGCCGGCAGGCCGCGGGACCCGGCGAGGTCGCAGGCAAACTGCCATGCCACCCGCCCCGACACGGCTCCCCTCGCCTGCCGCCATGCCACCGCCCGGGCCCTAAGCTCCGCGTCGCCGATGTCGATGCCCCAGGCGTCGCAGTAGCCGCGCGCCATCTCCAGATACTGGTCCTGGGTGCATGGATGGAAGCCCAGCCAGAGGCCGAAGCGGTCCGAGAGGGACACCTTCTCGTCGGTCGCCTCGCCCGGCGTGATAGCGGAGCGGCGCTCGTTCTCGATCATCTCGCGGGGCATGAGATGGCGGCGGTTGGAGGTGGCGCAGAACAGCACGTTGTCGGGCCGCCCG
Organism: uncultured Rhodobacterales bacterium; assembly: GCA_964586735.1. Lineage (GTDB taxonomy): Bacteria > Pseudomonadota > Alphaproteobacteria > Rhodobacterales > CAZPXZ01 > CAZPXZ01. The sequence goes on from CAZPIN010000134.1 coordinate 2,454, forward strand.
GCGATGCCGCCCTCCAGCACCGCCTTGAGGGTCTTGTAGGCGCTGTCGGGCTCCTCGAACGAGAGGTCGTCGCAGAACAGTACGAACCGCAGGCTTGGCGCCTCGGCTAGCGCGCCCAGCAGACGGTGCAGCGAATCGATCTCGCTGCGGTCCACCTCCACCAGCGCCGGGCCTGCCCCCTCCTCGGCACAGACGGCCGCGTGAGCCGCCTTGACCAGCGAGCTCTTGCCCATGCCGCGGGCGCCCCACAGCAGGACGTTGTTGGAGGCGTGGCCGCGGGCAAAGCGGCGCAGGTTCTCGAGAAAGTCGTCACGCACGCTGTCGATGCCCCGCAGCAGCTCCAGCGGCACCCGGCTGACGCTGGCCACGCGCTCGAATCGGTCCGGGCCAGTGCGCCACAGGTACGCCCCGCCTGCCTCGAACTCCGCCGCTTCCGCAGCAGGTGGCACGGCGCGGTTAAGCACCTTGGCGATTCGCTCAAGGGCGATGGCAATGCGGCCGTCGTCAGACAACGCCTTCCGCCTCCTCCGCCGCCCTTCTGGCCTCGGCTTTTTTCTCCACCAGCCGGACGATCTGAATCGACGCCTCGTAGAGCAGATAGATGGGCACCGCCAGACCGATCTGGCTGATAGGATCCGGCGGCGTAAGGACGGCGGCGGCCGCGGCGATGCCGACGATGGCGTAGCGGCGCTTGGAGGCCAGCCCGGCCGAGGTTGCGAGGCCCACCATGCCCAGCAGGGTCAGGAGCACCGGCAGCTGGAAGCAGATGCCGAAGGCGAGGATGAAGGTCATCACCAAGCTGAGATACTGGTCGACCTTGCCCAGAAAAGCGATGCTGCTCGCGTCCTCGCCGCCAGGCGCCTCGAAGTCGAGGAAGAAATCGATGGCAAGCGGCATGACGACGAAGTAGACCAAGCTGGCGCCGGCGATGAACAGCAGCGGCGTGGCCAGCAGAAACGGCAGGAAGGCGCGGCGCTCGTTGCGGTACAGGCCGGGCGCCACGAACATCCACAGTTGGCTGGCAATGACCGGAAAGGCCACGCACACCCCGCCGAACAGCGCCAGCCGCAGATAGGTGAAGAACGCTTCGTGCAGGGCGGTGAAGATCAGCTCGGCCTGCTGGCCGCGCGCCTCCATCGCCCGCACCAGCGGCAGCGTCAGCAGGTGGTAGATCTCCTCGGCGAACACGTAGCAGCCCACCATCGCCACGGCCAGGGTGGCGATGGACCACATCAGCCTCTTGCGCAGCTCGATGAGATGCTCGAGGATGGGCGCCTTGGTGGCGTCAATGTCGCTGTCGCTCATTGCAGAGTCCTGGCCCCGCCGGGGCCGCGGTCAGCCGGCGCGGGCGGCGGTGGAAGGCGGGGGTTCGGGGCCTGGCGCGGGTGGCGCAACGGGAGCCGGACTGGGCGCGGCCGCAGCCTGCCCAATGCCCGCCTCTCCCACGGTGTCCGCCACTGCGGCCTTCGCCGCGTCCCTGGCCAGCCCCATCGGGTCGGTCGCGCTGATACGCGAGACCTTGCGGACGTCGTCCATCACCGCCTTGGCGTCGGCGAGCTCCTTGAGGTCCGCCTCGCGGGCCACGTCGTCCATGGTGCGCTGGAACTCGCGGGCAAGCCCCCGGGCCTTGCCGGCCCAGCGGCCCACGGTGCGCAGCAGGCGCGGCAGCTCGCGGGGGCCGACGACCAGAAGGGCGAGGACTCCGACGAGGAGGAGTTCCGACCAGCCGATGTCGAGCACGGCGACCCTAGCCGCTGTTGGCGGTGTCCGCGGACTTGGCGGCGGCCGGCTCGGCGGTGGCCTCGACGACCTTCGGCGCCTCTTCGGCGTCCTCCTTCATGCCCTTGCGGAAGCTCTTGATGCCCTGGGCGACGTCGCCCATGAGCGCCGAGATCTTGCCCCTGCCGAACAGCAGGACGAGGAGAGCGACGACGACGGCGATCTGCCATACGCTGATACCCATGTGATAGCTCCTAGGTTGCGGGTGAAAGCCTTACCCTCAGACTACTATAGCCGATTGGAACGCAAAACGGGCGATAGCTGCATGTCGTAAGGGATATTGGGCTAAGGGCTTGGTAACATAGGGCAACGATGCCTGCAGGCAAGGAGGAGTCGTCACCTAACAGAAGGACAGGCAAGCCCAGTCTTGGCTCGGCCCCGGCAGATTCAGCACCACGCCCCTCCTCCAACCGGGTAGCATCAGTCGCCGCTCTGCCCATCTGTCTTGGGAGGCTGTTGCTCTGCTTTACGCACCCTCGCTAGAATTTCTATCTGCTCCCTTTGCATTAGTGTACCGAAAGACTCGTACCGGTCCCAATCCGGATTATCAAAATTCTCCTGAATCTCTTGGTGCGCCCTTTCCATTTCGTCGGCATTCATCGAGTTCACATCTATTGATCTAAGGTCCATACCACCTAGCAAAGACCGCAAAATTATTGGTTTTTCACCAACCCCTTCTTGGAAATCTGCCAGATGAATTGCCGAGGTCTTGAGCAAATCGATCACTTTAGCATCCCTCTCCACCATAATCCACAAACAGATAGCATCCAAAATTACTTCCTTTTTGTACGGGAGACATTTGACATCCCAAATTCCCGATCCTTCACAATTTGCCGAGAGTTTTGCATAATCCGTGACAACCGTTTTCACCCCCTCAAAGTACTGCTGAACGTCGCGCTCATCGGAAGTGCTCTGGATATTGGGTAGGTGGACATTTGTCGAAGCGCCCTGTTGTGAGTCTGCTGCCACCGGTGTTTGTTCCGCCTCCACTGCTGGCTTGTTCTTCGATTCCGTGACTGCTTCGTCAATGTCCCCTTCATTGCCCTTACGGTGACCCTCGGTGCCCTTTGCGACATCGTACCGAGTGCTCCGCCTCGAAAACGCTATCCACAGCAACACGCCGAGTGCGACGACGACAACAATCTGCCATGCGCTGATGCCCATATTCTGTGCTCCTTACTTATGGCATTGGGAGTACTGTGCCAGAGTGTATGGAATTTCGGGCTGGGTCCAATGCTTCAAGCAGCCCGTGACGGCCTCCGGCTGGACCACAACAGTCTGCTCATCCGCAAACCTGCTGAATGACACCGGCGGTCGCCTATCGGATACCGATGCCGCAATTGCGCATCGCAGCGCTGCCAGATGAGCGTCCTTCCTGCACGAATGAAACAATGCCTGCCGAAGATGACCCGGTCTCTGCTCGTCGAGCAGGTGAGTCGCGGCAGAGATGAGGTCAAGCGGCTTCACGGAGCATCTCCTCTTTCGTCGCAATGGACCAGAATGGCCATCTTGTGTCGCCAGCTTCCTCGAGCACCGGCAATATACGTTCCACGATCTCCGTTAGCTTTCCTGCGTCCGGCACGCCATCCTCTCCAGGCAAATCCTCGAATACAATGGTAATTTTGACGAGCGCGTCCCCGTTCCAGCCTTCCATGCCTTCAGCGCAGACATCGGCAACCTTGTGTTCGGGTGCAAACAAATCACTTAGTGTCTCCTTGAGCGTCTCCACGACGCCCTCGGGGACTTCTGCGTCGACTGGGGTCATTTCTCTTCCCTCCCTGCTGTCTCTGCCACGTGCTTCCAGCTCCATGCGGCCAAGGGGCTTCGCCACTCACCGCTGTCGCTGGCACCAGTCATGAAGCGGGCAAACAGCCCCATGTCAACCCCACTCAACCCACCTCCCGCTGGGAATGATGGACGCTTCCGTGCCGCGATGCAGGCTGCGTCATAACGCTGGCTGCTGGCATCTCCCTATCTCACTGGATGCCCCCGCGGCGATAGGCCCGTGTGGGATCCGAATCGAGCACGGCCCTGCCACTGCTTCCATACCGTCTGATGGCCTCCTGCCGCATGCAGGAAACGGCGGTGGTGACCGCGCTTCTGACTCTCTGCTTTACCGGCTTCGCCGCCATAGAGCGTACTGTCAAAGGCCGCCGTGTTGGAGGTTAAAGAACTTTGGATCAGTCTTGGCCAGGCGGAACTGCGCTACAACCCGCGCGAAGAGAACATTCTCTGCGTGGCACCGGTCGCCAAGATGCTGGATGCCCCGCCGATGCCTGAGGTGCGCCACTTTCCGGGATTGCCCGCGAATGCGACTCGTTGACCTGTGCAGTACGGTCAGCCCAGTGTGATGTCTGCGCCGACTGTACAGTGGCACGTTCCACCAAGAATCGCCGGCGCTCCGGGCGGCGGCGCTACGTGTAGCCTGAGAGGAGACGCCCCCTTCCCGCTGCCCGAGTGTGGGACTGGTATAGGCAAGCAGAATTGGGCCGTTTCAGCCGACGCCAGCACCACAGTGCTGGTACACCTATTCCCTCTACAGGCGGTGCCTTAGCAAATTCCCGACGGCAAAGTTCGTACGGTCTTGCTTCGACGCATTGCTCAACTTATTGATCGCTTTTCTGGCAGCATTCACGTAGTTTCTAGCTTGACGCAGAGTATAGCGGCTCGCCGGATTATAGTCCGCTTGATGTCGGGCTTCCTGAAGTTCCAAAATCTTCTCTCCAAAATTCCGGGTACTTTCTGGACTTTGGCTTATGGTGCCCTGATTCCGGCACTGGCGCTTGATTGTACCATGGTCGAAAGCGCGGTAAATCTGAAGCCAGGCCTTCGCATTGCGTCGGGACGCTCCAACAAGACAGTCCGCGCCCGTGGCGCAAAGGCAATGAAACATCGCGTAATATGCGGTGCTAATTGCACGCTTGAGAAACGCCTGCCGAGGAGGCCCCGGTCTCTGCTCGTCGAGCAGGTGAGTCGCGGCAGAGATGAGGTCAAGCGGCTTCACGGAGCACCTCCTCCTTTGTCGCAATGGTTGTGTGAGGCCATCTCGTGTCGCCAGCCTCCTCGAGCACTGCCTTTACGCGCCCCATAATCCCCATAAACTTCTCCGCGTCCGGCACGCCGTCCTCTCCAGGCAAATCCTCGAAGACAATGGTAACTTTCACGAGCGCGTCACCATCCCAGCCTTCGAAGCCTTCTGCGAGGACATCGACGACCTTCTCTTCGGGCGCGAAAATTTCAATGAACATCTCCTTGAGCGTCTCCACGACGCCCTCGGGGATTTCCGCGTCGAATGGGGTCATTTCTCTTCCCTACCCTGCTGCCTCTGCCGCGTGCTCCCAGCTCCATGCGGCGCAAGAAGCTTCGCCACCCGCCGCTGTCGCTGGCACCTGTCATGTAGCAGTCAAGCAGCTCTTTGTCAACCCCACTCACCCCACGTCCCGCTGAGAACGATGGGCGCTTCTGCGCCGCTACGCAGGCTACGCAATGACGCTGGCGGCTGGCCTCTCCCCATCTCCTTGGGCAGCCTCGCGGTGACGACCCTGCTCGGCTCCGAGTCGAGCAATACCATACCTCTGTTTCTATACCGCCTGATGGCCTCCTGCCGCACGGAGGACGCAGCGATGGTGGCCGTGCTGACTCTGCTCAGCTTCGCCACCATCAAGCGCACTGTCGGAAGCCTCCACGCTGGCGGCTGAGGGACTTTGGATCCGTCTTGGCCAGACGGTGCTGCGCTACGACCTGCGCATCGAAACGGAGTCCTGCCACTGCCGTTCAGCGCCCGTCTCCGCACGACACGCCGCAAGACCAGTCAAACGCATCCTTCCTCCCCTCCATCGCAGGCAAACACGAAACACTGGTCCCGCCGAAACGACAGCCACACCGAATCGCCCGGCGGCGGCAGGAAAGCCCCCCGCACGCTGGCCCGCAGGCAGGTACCGTCGTGCTCCATGCGCACCTCGACCAGACTGTCGGCTCCCATGTAGCGGGACCGCACCACTCTGCCGCGGGCAGGCACGCCAGCCTCGGCGGTAGCAGGCGGCTTCTCGCCGCCCTCGTCCAGCGTCAGCGCCAGATGCTGGGGCCGGATGACAATCTCCATAGGTGTGCCGTCGGGATGGCCGACGGAGAGAAACGGCCCGAAAGGCGTATCGATTCGCTGCGATTTCACCCAGCCGCGGATGACGTTGACGTCGGAAAAAAACGCCGCCGCCTGGCAGTCGGCTGGATGGTTGTAGATGTGGTAGGGCTCGCCGATCTGGACGATTCGCCCGCCGCGCATCAGCGCGATTCGGTCGGCCATGCGCAGGGCCTCGGCCGGTTCGTGAGTCACAAGCATTACGGCGGTGCCCTCCTCCTTGAGCAGGGCCAGCGAGTCGTCGCGGATTTCGTCGCGCAACAGGGTATCGAGGCTGGAAAACGGCTCGTCCATCAGCAGCACCTTGGGGCGCGGCGCCAGGGCCCGGGCCAGCGCGACACGCTGCTGCTCGCCCCCCGACAGCTGGTGGGGATACTTGCCCGCATGGCCGGCAAGCCCGACCCGCTCGAGATACCCCATGGCCTCGCCGTTGCCCGCGCCGCGAAACGCAAAGCCCACGTTGTCGAGAGCGGTCAAATGGGGAAACAGGGCAAACTCCTGAAACATCAGCCCCACCGACCGCTCCTCCGGCGGGTCGTGCCGCGTCTCCCCCGATACCTCCCTGCCGTCCACGCTGACGACTCCCCGCTGCTGGCGCTCAAGGCCCGCCGCTACCCGCAGAGTGGTGGTTTTGCCGCATCCCGAGGGACCTAGAAGGCACAGCAGCTCCCCCGCCGCCACCTCCAGAGAAAGGCCGTCAACGGCGGCGCCGCCGTTGTATCCATGCGTAATCGCTTCGAGCTGAAGGCGGGGTGGAGCAAAACTGGGCATATGGCGACGGCAATTCTTGAGTACAGGGGTCAGATATAGCCATTTTTGCAGCCGCCATAAAGGCCGCGGCGGTCAGGCTTCGGCTGTACGGCGTTTCTTTGCAAGCAGCTGACCAGCAACCGCCGGCGCGGCGATCAGGGCGGCGACCAGGTCCAGCTCAAGGGAGGGAGCGATGAACACCACGCCCGCCAGCGCCATCAGAATGCGGGAAACCGTCCCCATCGGCGCCAGCCAGTAGCCGACTACCGCGGTAGACAGCGCGATGACTCCCAGAACGCAGCTTGTGGCGGTGTAGGTGAACTCCCACAGGTCGAAGCCGGCAGAGGAAACCAGCAGCAGCACCGGCGCATAGACGAACGCCATGGGAGCGACGACTTTGCCAAGCCCCAGCGTAAAGGCCGACAGGCCGGTGCGGAAAGGGTTGGCGTTGGCGATCGCCGAGGCGGCGTAGGCCGAGGTACAGACGGGCGGCGTGATTTCGGCCACCACTCCGTAGTACAGGACAAACATGTGGCTGGCGATGGCCACTACCCCCAGCTGCGCCAGCGCCGGCTGGGCTACCGACACCAGCATGATGTAGAGGGCCGTCGTTGGCACCCCCGCCCCCATCAGTATGCAGGCGATGGCAACGATGAGGAGGCTGAGGAACAGCGTGAGGTCCTCGATGGCAAAATAGCTGACAAGCCCGCCCAGGCTGACAAGCGGATGCAGGTCCTCGGCCAACGCCGCAGCGCCCTGGGTGACCATGAAACCGACGCGGAAGCCCACGCCGGTGGTGTTGATGACGCCTACGACGATGCCGACCGCCGCCGACGCCGCGCCGACAGCAAGGGCGTACTTGACCCCGGTCTCGAACGTATCGGCCATCGCGCCAAGGCGGGTGCGCTCCTGCGGATTGAGGGTGGCGGCCGCCGTGCCGGCGAGAAGCAGCGCGGTCAACACCGGATCGAAGACGCCGCCGAAATGCTTCCACAGCACGAAGGCGGCAAAGGCGACGGCGTAGACGAGCGTGCGCGGCTCTTTCGCCCGGCTCATGCCGGCGACGATGGCTAGCGATATGCCGCAGAAGGCCGACATGTACGGCGTGTATCCGGAGAAGAGCACCGCCAGCAGGCCGACCAGCGGTATGACGTTGGCCCATCCGTCGCGCCAGACGGCGCCCAGCCGGGGCAGCGCCTCGCGGCTCAGCCCCTGCAGCCCCAGCCGCCGCGCCATCAGATGCACCACCGCGAAGACGCCGACATAGTGGAGCGCGGCGGGCACGATCGCGGCAATGACAATGGTGGTGTAAGGAATCTCAAGAAACTCGGCCATGATGAACGCCGCCGCGCCCATGATGGGCGGGGTGATCTGGCCGCCGGCGGAGGCGGCCGCCTCGACCCCACCGGCGAAGTGCCCCGGATAGCCCAGCCGTTTCATGTTGGGGATGGTCAGCGCGCCAGTGGAGACGGTGTTGGCGACGGAGGAGCCGGAGATGGTGCCGAAGAAGGCCGACGAGACCACCGACACCTTGGCCGGACCGCCGGCGTAGCGGCCGGCGAGAATGGTGGCGCAGTCGATGAACAGTTTCCCCAGCCCGGTGCGCTGGGCGATCACCCCGAACAGGACGAAGTGGAAGACGATGGTGGAGACCACCCACAGGGTTACGCCGTAGATGCCCTCCTGCGGGAAGTACATCGAGGAGACGAAGGTGTTGAACCGTACACCGGGATGCTGGAGGATGCCTGGAAACAGCGGCCCCAGCAGGGCGTAGGCGATGAAGACGCAGATGATGAGTGGCAGCACCCAGCCCAGGGTGCGGCGGGCGATGTCCAGCGACAGCAGGATGACGACGCAGCCGAAGACGATGTCGAAGCCGTTGGGATTGCCCATGCGGAACGACTGTTCCTCGACGCCCAGCCATTCTATGCCGCGCCAGGCGAAACCGAGATAGAGGGCGGCGACGATGCCAAACGCGGCAAGCAGAAGGTCGAGCGCCGGCACGCCACCGATGCGCATGCCGCCGGTTTTGAGGGCGAAGGCGCCCCTGGTCTTGAGGAAGGGGTAGAAGGAATAGATCAGGATGAACAGGCCGCACAGGTGGATGCCCATGTGCCAGCGGTCCGCCGGCACCGCGAAGCCCGCGGTCAGATAGTGATAGACGGCAAAGGCCAGCGCGAAGCCGCGCAGAGCAAGCCCCATGTGGGGGGCGACGGCGCGGGTGCGCGCGCCCTCTTCGAATTTTTCCTCGACGGCCGCAAGATCGACGAGGGCCGGCTCGTCACCAGCCCCTGCCGCCCGGCTCTCGCCCAGGCTCACGCGTGTCTCTTTATGGCGGCGGGGGCGGCGCCGCTACGGACGCCGCCCCCGCCATGCTGATCGGAGTCCGATCAGAGCATGCCCATTTCGCGGTAGTACCGCTCGGCGCCGGGGTGCAGCGGCACGCCCAGAGTGTCGATGCCGTCGAGAGCGGTCTCAGCCGTGATTAGCTTGCCCTTGGCATGGCCGTTGTCGAGCAGCTTGCGGGTGTTGCTGTTCCACAGGGCCTTGGTGATGCCGTAGACCAGCTCCTCGTCCAGATCGGAAGAAACCACGAACAGCGCGGACACGGCAGGCGTCCGCACGTCGTAATTGACGCCCTCGTACACGCCCGCAGGAATCTGCGAGGGAATGTAGGCAGGGATGATGTCGTTGATCTTCTTCACGTCGGCCTCGGTGAAGGAGTGCAGCTCCATCCCCTTGGTCGAGGCAAGCTGGACCATCGCCGACACCGGCCAGCCGGCGGCGTAGAAGTAGGCGTCAAGCTGGCCGTCGGCGAGGCGCTCGGCCGACTGGCTGTTGTTGAGCTCGGCCTCGTCGATGTTGTCGCGGGTTACGCCCCACGCCTCAAGCATCTGCAGGACGGCAACCTGCGTGCCGGATCCGGCCTGGGCGATGCCCACGCGCATGCCCTTGAGGTCGCCCAGATTCCTGATCTTCTTGCCCTTGGGCAGCACGAGATGCAGGTCTTCGGGGTAGAGGTTGGCGACGATGCGCAGCTTGGGGTGCTTCTTGCCTTCGAACTTGCCCTCGCCCCGGTACATCGAGCGGGTTACGTCGGCGGCGGCAAGGCCGGCCTCGAGCTCGCCGTTCTGCACCGCGGTGTTGTTGAAGACCGAGGCGGTGGTCGACTGGGCGATGGCCACCAGGCCGGGCACGCCGCACTGGCCGCCCTTGTCGCACGGACGGGCCCCCGGAGGCGCCGAGATGCCGTTGGCGATGGTGCCGCCGATGGGGAAGTACGTGCCGCCTGCGCTTCCGGTTCCGATGCGGAAGAAGGTCGGGGTCTGCGCCATCGCGGACGTGGCAATCAGCACGGCGGCAGCGGCCGCACCAAGAATTCGAGTGAATCGCGTCATTGAGAGAGTCTCCTGTACTGCGATTGGGAGCGGGCGAATGCCGCCCGCATAGAGGTCTCCGCCGCTGCACCACTGCAGTGGCGGGGCTTGTTGCAGCACTAATTATCACCTAAGCGGTTACTTCGCAAGCTGGCACTCGCGCCAAGCGTAAGGGGTGTGCTATGCCCCCGCATCAAGCGAAGCCATGGCCTGGCGTATCTCGGCGCCGTAGGCGAAGACGGCCGCCAAGCCGCCAGTGTGCACGAACACCACCTTGGAGCCGGACGCGATCTCCCCCTCTTCCCGCAGCGCCAGCAGCGTCGCAAAGGCTTTGGCGGTGTAGACCGGATCCAGCAGCAGGCCCTCGGATTGCGCCGCCAGCCGCATTGCACGGGCAGCAGCAGGGCCGATGCGTCCGTAGCCCGGCGCCAGTGCGCCGTCATGTACCTCGATGTCCCTGTCGCGGATGTTCAGGGGCTCGCCGACAAGACCCTCAAGGTCATCGATCACCCTGCGCAGCCGCGCCCGCTGGAGACTGGCCTCCCGCCTTACGCAGCCTCCCACCACGCGGGTACGCTCCCCCACCCGGCGCAGTCCGGCCAGCAGTCCCGCATGGGTCAGCCCGCTGCCCGAGGCTACCACCGCTACGTCGAACGGTACCGCCACCCGCTCATTTTGAATCTCGACCGCCAACTGCATGGATCCAACCGCACCGTATGGAGGGTTGCCGAGGCCCAGCGGAATGACGTACGGCCTCCTCCCCTCGGCGCACAGCGACTCCGCCCGCTCCCGCAGCGCCCGGTCCGCGCCCTCCTCGTCCTCTCCCTCCGGGTAGCGCATTACCTCCGCACCAAGGACCTCCGACAGCAGGACGTTGCCAGAGTGAAGGTAGTCTTCCGAGTCCAGAGGCACGCGGTCCTCCAGCTGGACAACCGTACGCATGCCCAGCCGGGCAGCGGAAGCGGTGGCGATGCGGACGAAGTTGGACTGCACCGCGCCGGTAATCAAAATGGTGTCGGCCTGCTGGTCGACCGCCTGGCCAAGGTAGTACTCCAGCTGGCGGGACTTGTTGCCGCCCAGCGGCGCGCCAGCAAGGTCGTCCCGCTTGATCCAGAGTTCCATATCCAGTTCTTTGGATAACCGTTCAGCGTGCTCCAGCGGGGTTGGTTTCTTAAACAGGCGGACTCTGGGCAGGTCTGGAATGGTTGGGCCCCAGGGAATTGCGGCTGCCAGCAGGCGGGCGGACCTGACGGATTCGCCATTTCCAGCGTCGTAGATAACCTGCATCGATTCAAAGATCAGCTTTTTGCGAATATGGTTTTGGCCGTCTTCGATCGGCTCCCTGCTGACCAAGTGAGCCTTGCGCCCAAAAATCTTTTCCAGTTCGTCTTCCATATCGAACAGCGTGGAAAAACTGTACTTGGTGTTTGGGTCGCGTTCATACAGGAAGTCAATGTCACTGTCGGGATGAAAGTCATCTCTTAACACCGAGCCGAATACGAACAGCTCCGCAATGTCCCAGCGGCTGCAAAACTCCGCAACCTGCTGCTTCGACTCGTTAGCACTCGATCCGAGCTCCAGATTGCGTGCCATCTCGCATGGAATTTCAATTTTTGGAAAGACAGTCATGGTTCTTCTCTTGTTCGATGCGCGCCTTCGGTTCCTTCTGCATCCCGGCTGACGACGGTCCTGCCGCAGTAGGCTCCCAATCGCCCGTATAGCATACCCCAGTCTCTGATAGCCGAATACAGCGCAGCCAGCATATTCATCCGCAACGGAATGGCCGCGGCAGCCGTACAGGACGTTGGAGTTATACCCGTATCACCTTCCAGTGCAAGCCGCATCACTGCCTGTCTGATTCAGCTCCCACCATGGCCACGCCAGCCGCCGCCAGTTGCAAACCAGTATCTGGCACTAGCCTGCTGCCGCTGGCCGCTACTGCGCTTCATAGATCTTCTCTAGTCCGCCGAGTATTGGCTCTGTGCGTCCGGTCCTCCGGTTGCTGTCCTGAACGACGGCATCCATGGTCATGAGATGGACTTCTCGACCAAACATCTCGGCCAGGTCCTCTTCCATGATGGCCATGTTACCCAGTTCAATCAGATCCTCAGATTCGAACCAGACCACAAAGCCATGCTCTACGTCCAAGGCGAACTCGTCGTCCAGCAGGTAGCCGAACGCGCACAGCTTCGTGACACGCCTGCTTCTGCAGAATTCCTCGATGGCCTCCTTGGAGACGCCAGAATTGGGGACCTCCCGCAGAAAGCGAGTTCTGCTGGTTGTCCCGCTGTCAGCCACTACCGACATGTTCGACTCTCCTTGCTTGCTCAGGCCAGTGTACCCAAGCATGTCGCCAGCCAGTACCACAGCCCAATCAAGCCGTCATCCCGCCAGCCGCGTCACTGCCTGTCAGACTCAGCTTCTACCGCGACCACGCCAGCCGCCTCCAGTTGCGAAACCAGCATCGGGCACGAGATTGCTGCTGCCTCCCACACCTCCACTAAGCCAATGTCCCAATAGTAATGCACAAGTCTGTTTCTCATAGCAATGATACTGTGCCACACAATGTCCGGATGCATATCCCTGAACTCCATGCTAACGCCTGCAGCCGCTTCCCCAATTACTGTGATGCACCAAAACAGCTTTAGCTGAGTATCCCTATCCTTTGCGAGCGCATCGAGGTTCTTCGAATGTACATACGGATCAATGTAGAACCTTGCCTCACCCGCATATTCCATCATGTCCTGCAGCCGCTGGCTGCTACTGCGCTTCATAGATCTTCTCCAGTCCGGCGAGTATTGGCTCTGTTCGTCCGGTTTTCCTGTTATAATCCTGTGTGACGGCATCCATAGTCAAGAGATGGACTTCTCGACCAAACATCTCTGCCAAGTCGTCTTCCATGATGGCCATGTTTCCCAGTTCGATCAGATCTTCAGATTCGAACCAGACCACAAAGCCAAGCTCTACGTCCAGGGTGAACTCGTCATCCAGCAGGTAGCCGAACGCGCACAGTTTCGTGACGCCCCTACTTCTGCAGAATTCCTCGATGGCCTCCTTTGAGACGCCAGAATTGGGGACTTCCCGCAGAAACCGGGTTCTGCTGGCTGTCCCGCTGTCAACCGCTATAGCCATGTTCGATTCTCCTTGCTTGCCGAGGCTAGTGTCCCCAAGCCCGTCGTCAACGAGTACCACAGCCCATTCAGGCTGTCAAGCTGGATATGAAGTTCTGCCTCTCTCGCATACCCCATCATGTCCTGCAGCCGCTGGTGGCTACTGCACTTCATAGATCTTCTCCAGTCCGTTGAGTATTGGCTCTGTGCGTCCGGTCCTCCGGTTACTGTCTTGGACGACAGCTTCCATGGTCAAGAGATGGACCTCTCGACCAAACATCTCGATCAAGTCCTCTTGCATGATGGCCATCCTTGCCAGTCCGATCAGATCCTCAGATTCGAACCAGACCACAAAGCCAAGCTCTACGTCCAGGGCAAACTCGTCGTCCAGCAGGTAGCCGAACGCGCACAGTTTCGTGACCCGCCTGCTTCTGCAGAACTCCTCGATGGCCTCCTTTGAGACGCCAGAATTGGGGACTTCCCGCAGAAACCGGGTTCTGCTGGCAGTTTCGCTGTCAACCGCCATAGCCATGTTCGACTCTCCTTGCTTGCCGAGACTAGTGTCCCCAAGCCCGTCGCCAACGAGTACCACAGCCCAGTCAGGCTGTCAAACTGGATATGGAGTTCCGCCTCTCTCGCATACCCCATCACGTCCTGCAGCCGCCGGCTGCTACTGCGCTTCATAGATCTTCTCCAGTCCGGCGAGTATCGGCTCTGTGCGTCCGGTCCTTCGGTTTCTGTCCTGGACGACGGCATTCATGGTCATGAGATGGACTTCACGACCAAACATCTCTGCCAGGTCCTCTTCCATGATGGCCATGTAACCCAGTTCAACCAGGTCCCTAGATTCAAACCAGACCACAAAGCCAAGCTCTACG
>CAZPIN010000135.1:0-3070 GCA_964586735.1 uncultured Rhodobacterales bacterium
GTCGCACTCGCAGGTTCCCAGAGTCTCGCTGCGAAACTTTGTGCCCAGTATCACCGGAGGCGAATCGTCATACTTTCCAACGACTTCCTCCGGCAGGTAGTCGGAGAATGCCCGCAGCCTCTCGGTATTCGACAGGACCCTTTGCAGGAAGGCATGCTCCGGGTCTCTGGCCCCCAGCATCTCCTTCACCCAATCTCTGGTCTCTTTGTCAACGGTTATGGGCATGGCGACGCTCCTGTCTGCGTGGCTACCGCCATGCCTCGCTGTCTGATGAACGAGGAATGTGGTGTCTGGGAGCATGCAACGTATCGCCGCTTTGCCGTCCGTCAACAGGGCTGAGCGGATCAGCCCGGACTATGCTGGCAAGAGGAGATGGCATACGGAGGTCAGCAAGTTTGGGGGGAAACGAGCAGACGCCCGGCCCAGCGGTACGCAGCCCTCCTCCGGCCTCCGGCAGAGAGCGGTCTCCACAGCCTCCTAGGGCTGGGCCGGTAGCGGGCGCAGCACTGGACGGTCGATAGCCTCCAACATCTCCCGGCGGATCGCCCCGAAATAGCGCGAATGCCCCGCATTGAAGGCTGCTGACGGGCGTGGAAGTCGCCGACCGCGACGGAGCGCCGGATGCGGAGTTTGCCGAGCGGATTACTCTGCCGGTGCCTGGAGGCGGGGCTGAGCTTCAAGGTGAGCCAGGGATCCGTGCTGACGCTGTCGCCGCCGCTGGTAATCGACCGCGACGACCTCGACCGGGCGCTGGCCATCCTCGAATCGGCGGCGCTGGACTGAAGCCATATCAGGCTTCGCGCTGGCCGTGGCGCTGGTGGCGGCGTACCTCCACGCCCTGTGGAACGCCATGCTCAAGGCGCACCGCGCCCGGCTCTCGGCATTCGCCGCCATCGCCGCCGGACAGGGGCCGTCGGTCTGGCGGTGGCAGTCTGGCTGCCCCTTCCTCATCCCGATTCTTGGCCATGGCTGGCGGCGTCGACGCTGATTCACTGGGGGGATCTCGCGTTTTTGCACCGCGCCTATCTGCATGGCGACCTCAGCCACGTCTACCCCATCTCTCGCGGCGCGGCACCGGTGCTAGTCACGGCGGGCAGCTACCCGTTTGTGGGCGAAACCCTTTCGCCAGCCGCGCTGGCCGGAGTCGGCGTGGTCAGCGTTGGCATACTGCTGCTGTCCGCGGGAGCGGTTGCGACCAATGCCAAGGCGTCCGCCGCCGCGCTCGCCACAGGCACCTGCATTGCCTGTTACTCCGTGGTGGACGGAATCGGCGTGCGGTTGACGGAGGTGCCATGGAGCTACATCGCGTGGCTGATGATGCTGGAGGCTCCGGTGCCACTGCTGGTCTGGTGGCACTGGGGGAAGACCTTCGAGCGGCGCGCCATGGCAGTCAATTTCGTGGGAGGCGCACTGTCGGCGGTCGCCTATGGACTGGTGCTGTTCGCCAAGACTATTGCGCCAATCGGTGCCGTATCCGCCGCCCGCGAGTCCAGCGTCGCAATGGCATCTCTCATTGGCGTGGTGTGGCTTGGAAAGCGCCCTTGGCGGCGGCGGATGCTGTCCGCGCTAGTGGTGCTGGCTGGCGTGACGCTGCCGGCCATTAGCGGGTGATACTGGGCACGGTCTACTTTCGAAGCAGTGTAGCCTCCTCCTTGTCAATACAGGCAAAGAACTAGCCCCCGTTGGGTTGTTGAATGGCAGACGCCTTATGAAGCGGTGCAATGCGCCGCGAAGCCATAGCCGAATCGGCCCTCAAGGGGAAAACGCCGATACAGGAGATGATGGAACGGTATCGATCCCGTCCCGATTGCTTCGCGAAACCGCCCTGCAATCACCTAGTACGTGACATCCATGCAGAACCGGTGCAGACAGGCATGTCCCGCCACCAAGGGAGGAACTAGCACTCAGCTCTTGGCAGGCTCGAACACCGCGTCCAGAGAGTCGGCGGTCAGAAGACGGTCCAGCCACGTGTCGATCTGCTCCAGAGAGGCACCGCTAAGCTGCTTCTCCAGCCGCTTTGGTGCAATCCGAAACTTCTTTCGCGCTAGGCGAAGAAACACTTCAGCCCGGCTTACCTCGCGGCCTTCTTCGCGGCCTTCCTCGCGGCCTTCCTCAAGGAACGCCTCCCGTACGTAGTTCATGTGTGCCTCCACTGCTCTGCCGTTGGGCACGTTCTGCCCAACCGCTTCCAATACGTCAGACCATGCCACCTTGAGTTCTTGGCTGACGTAGATTCAAAGATACGCTCCCAGCTCGCTCCTGTCAACCCCCTTGGCAATCTCCTTCACCTGCTCTGGAGTGGCCTTCCCGTCGCCGGCCAAGGCATACGCTTTCATCACAGACCGTAGAAGAGGCGGGTAGGCCGCGAGATTCTCGGGCGGTAGTCTGCGGACGTCAACGACGACGTAGTGGTCTTCTCCGGGATTCCGCTCGCCCTGCCCAGGCACAGCCCGCGTCATCTCCACGCGGTTGCGCGGTCCCTTCCATCGAGGCTTGCCGTGATAGAGTACGATGCCAAACACCTGCGGCAGGTCTCCCGCTTTCCTTCCATTCTGCGACATCTCCCAGTTCCACAGCCTCTCTGCTGGGCGGTCAATCTGCAGTAGTGCCCCTCCGTCATGGTAGCTCTTGTGCTCGATCACGACATAGATGTAGCTCTCGCCATCGCGCAGGTAGCAACGATAGACTGCGTCGGCCGTGCCAATACGGCCGTCGGGAGAAATGGTCTTCGAATCGACCGGCTCAGGGAGCATATCCGGATGAAGCTGCTCGCTGATATCGCTAGGCATGTTCTCGTGTATGAAAACATTCATGCAGACCAAGTCCTTGCTCGCTAGCGTGAACATACGATCGTGGATTCGAAATATGTAACGGGCCATGGCAGGGCCTCCCTTGTGGATCCGATCCCCATACCGGAGCGGTACCCAGCAATGTAGTGCCGCACTGCTATCGATGCAAGGACCATATTCTTGCGCGGTGGGAGTCCGAATGTAAACGCGACGTGACTCACTTTCAGTGAAGCCTTCTGCCCCTCTACTTGCGGGATTTCCGCCAATCGCCTTGCCTCACA
>CAZPIN010000136.1:0-34669 GCA_964586735.1 uncultured Rhodobacterales bacterium
GGCGAAGCGGAGACGAACCCCCGCGGCAGCCCGAAACGGTCAAGACGGGGCGGCTCTGGCGGCAAAGCCTCCGGCAAGACGGGCGGGCGGGATCATGCGTAGTCAAGTACCGCCACTTGTGGGTACTAGGCAGGCCAAGCCAAACGAATGGGAGATCGCTATGCAAACTGCTGCGCAGACCATCGAGGCCAGAGGCAGGGCGGGTACGCTGACCCTTCTACTGGAAACCCGGTTTGGACCACTGCCGGACGAGGTGCGGAACCGCACTGGCACCGCCGACGTGCCGCAGCTCGACCGCTGGGTGGTCAAGGCGGCTGATGCCCCGACGCTCGATGCGGTGATCAACGAGCACGACGCAGGCTGACAGCTTCTGGCTCCTTAGGAATGGCCCCTGTCGAGGCGGCGTGCTCCGCAGCGCTAGGCCAAACGAATGGGAAATCGCTATGCAAACTGCTGCGCAAACCATCGAGGCCAGAGGCGAGGCCAGAGGCAGGGCGGGTACGCTGACCCTCCTACTGGAAACCCGGTTTGGACCACTGCCGGACGAGGTGCGGATCCGCATTGGCGCCGCCGACGTGCCGCAGTTCGACCGCTGGGGGTCAAGGCGGCTGATGCCCCGACGCTCGATGCGGTGATCAACGGGCACGCCGCTGACTGACCGGTTTCGACTCCTAAGGAGTGGTCCCTGTCGATGCGGCGTAAGGAGCCAGCTGAGCCAACCCTTCTGGCGGGGAGACCGCTATGCAAACTGTCAGGTACAATTTGCGAATGCATCCGGTCGCCCTCAGCGTAGCGGCCGCAGTCCGTCAGCGGATGCTTACGTTCCCCCGCCCTTGACGCCGCCGCCCACGTCCACCAGCGAATCACGCGCACTCTCCAGGTGAGCCGTTACCTCGCGGGCGGCTCCTTCAGCGTCGCGCCGGCGAATTTCCCTGCATATCGCCCGGTGCTGGACGTTGTAGGCGGCGATTCGCGCTGGCGTGAGCGTGAGGCGCTTCATCTCCTCCCACTGGTCGTGACTGCGGACCTCGTTGATCCAGCGGCAGATCCAGATCAGCATTTCGTTTCCGGTGCAGGCGGCGATGGCGCGATGAAAGCGCTCGTCGGCGGTGGAGAATCCGTCTCGTTCCTCCTCGCACCGCTCCACCGCCCGCAGCGCCGCCTCGAGGTCGTAGACCGCCTTGCCGCTGCCATGCAGCGCCGCCAGCCGAGCCACATGCGGCTCCACCGCCAGACGGGCGTCCACCAGCTGCATGGGGCTGGTCAAACGTACCACCGACAGAGTCTCGACCATCTCCGAGTAGCGCACGTAGGTGCCGCTGCCCTGCCGCGTCTCCACCAGCCCCATCTGCTGCAGCTGCGTGAGCGCCGCCCGCACGGTGCCGCGGGCAACCTTGTACCTGTGCGCCAGCGCGCGCTCCGAGGGCAGCCGGTCGTGCTCGAGGTAGTTGAGGCTGGCAATCTCTCCGCGCAGGGCGACCACCAGGTCGGCTGCGCTCCGCAGCTGCCCGGCACCCTGTTTCGCGGCACGGCTGGGCGCTTTTCTTCGCTGGCCACTCATAATCCAATACTATACCAAATTACGAATGGATTCTGCAGCAGATCTTTTTGCGGCGCAGGGCGTTCCGGCGAAGTTCCATACCCGTGCAGCTAGACCGGCCAGACGCTGGAAACAGTTGGGCGCAAGGAGCGCTGACCGCGCCCGCCCAGCCCATCCCCTTTCGCGGTCCGTCGACATAAGCCGCCAGCACGGACGTTCTCTTCTTCCCCGCCGCGACTCCTCTTTCCCTCATGCGGGACTCCCTATAGACTGTGGGAGGCGAGCGCCTTGCTGCCAGTGTGGCCTCCTAACAATTGGACGAACTTGCTGTTGCCAGGCGCATTCGCCGCGTATAGGATGCCGACGCATCTTCAGGATGCGGCAAACCGGGAGGAAACCCATGGACACAGATATCGGCGCGTTGACCGTCGTCTTCACGGAGTTCTACTACTGGATCACGGTTCCCTTGATGTTCCTGATCCACGTTGGATTCTGCATGTATGAAGTTGGCGCCTCACGCAACAAGAACAAGCTTCACACGCTTCTGAAGAACACCATGCTCATGCCGCTGGTGACTATCACGTTCTTCTTCTTTGGCTGGTGGATCTACTTCGCATTTCCGCAGGTGCCATTCGGCGACGGCGGCCTGACCGCTGCGCCGAACGCCGTACCCTGGTCGGAGCTCATGGGCACCCACCTGGGCGGCAATCCGGAGACCTCGTCGACCACCGCCGACGACAACGCCCTCTGGGCGCGCATCAACGGCGTGTTCTGGGCCGCTTTCCTGCTGTTCTCATGGACGGCGGCGTCCATCGTTTCCGGCTCCGTCATCGAGCGCATCCGGCCCAGCGCCTTCTGGATCATCGCAGTGCTTGTGGGGTCCGTCGCCTGGATTCTGGACGCCGCCTGGGGCTGGCATCCTGACGGCTGGATGGTGACCAAGCTCGGCTACCACGACGCCTACGCGTCAGGCGTGATCCACGCCATTGCCGGCGGTGCCGCGCTAGGAGTCCTGATTCCGCTGGGCGCCCGAATCGGCAAGTTCGCGCCGGACGGTACGCCGAGAGCCATCAATCCCCACAACAAGTGGCTGGTAACCATCGGCCTGTTCCTGATCTACACGGGATTCTGGGGATTCTACGTTGCCTGCAACGTGCCGATCATCAGCGCCGAGGACATCGGCAGCAGCGGCGGGTTCACTGCTACCACCATCTACCTGACGCCCACCACGCTCTCCGCGATCGTGTTCAACTTCCTGATGTCACTGTCAGGCGGCTTGATCGTCGGCTACGTGGTGTCGAAAGGCGAGGCCTTCTGGACCTACTCGGCGGGGCTGGCGGGGATCATCACCGCCTCGGCTGGCAACGACCTGTACCATCCGATCCAGGCCATGCTGATTGGCGGTGCAGGCGCCTACTGCGCGTACAAGCTGCACTTCTGGGTGGAGCGCCGGTTCAAGGTCGACGACGTAGTCGGAGCGGTCGCCGTACACGGCTACGCCGGCGTCATCGGACTGGTGATCTGCGGCTTCGTTCTGTGGGGGCATCCTGCTACGGCCGGCTACCACGAGAACGTCGCGGTGATCACTCCTTGGGGACAGGCCATCGGCGCCATCGTCATGTTTGGCGTTCTGGGCTTCCTGCCCGCCTACGTCGTTTCCACGATTCTCAAGCGGACGGGCAAGCTGCGCGTGCCCGAAGCAGCGGAGATCGCTGGCCTCGACCTCGCCGAGTTCGAGAAAGAGGAAAAGGAAGCGGCGGAGATCCGCGAATCCACAACCGCAGAAGCCCGCCGGCTCGGACTGCTGTAGCGGCCGGCACAGAGAGAGGGAAAAGCCATGGCAACTACCATCGTCGACACTTGGGTCGGTACCGATATTTCGGCGCTCGGACCCATCTACCCCTTTGTGGGCAGCGAAGTCGTCCTCTGGATCGTAGGGCTGGCGTTCTGGCTCGGTTTCCACGTGCTTCAGATGAGGCATGAGACCGCCGAGCTGGCTGCGGACGCCGAGGCCGCCTCGCACAAGCAGACGCTTGAAGAGGCGATCAAGGCGTCCTAGCGCCCCCTGGTGGCGGGCCGCATCTCCGGATGCGGCCCGCCACCACCAAAAGGACACCTTCATGTCCCTTGATGCCTGCCCGCGCCGGCAGCCGGTTTCCGATGGGAGACTGGACGGGATGCTCCGCATGTCCGGCAGGTTCTGATATCAGCGGCAGCGCTTCACTGACGGCAACCGCCCGCCACATGCCGAAAGGCTGCATGGCGGTTTCATGAAGAGACCGGGCTTGGACGGCACCGGTCCACCGGTCCATCATTTCCCGCGTCGGCGTTTGTCCCCTCGATAGCAGCCGCTGCAGGCGCTGGTTACGCGCCAGAGCGCAGCGGTGAAGCGTGGAGAATATCTTCTTGCCTGAGCCGAAGCGGTGGCCTTGCAGCGCATCCCCGAACCGGTCTCCGAAACGCTCGACATGCAATTTGTCTGCGGCGTGCGCGGCGGGGCCAGCCGATGGTCGATGCCGCGCGCATCTCGCTGCCGACGATGGCGCGGAGGAAGCGTCCGTCCGCCTTCGAAAATCCCCCTCCACCCGGCGCCGTTCCACCGTCCGCAGCGCTGTAACGAGTTTCAAACATCTTCAAGCATCGCATCTGCGTACCGCTGTCCGCTCGCGTCTCCACCAGCCCCGTACTCTGAAGCCGGGCGGCCACCGCTGGCGCCGTGCATCGGGGGACCTTAAGTACATGCGCGCCAGCGCGCTCCTGGGGAAGTCGGTCGTGCTCAAGACAGGGGATGTCATCAAACTCTCCGCGCAGGGCGGCGACCAGTTCCGGCGAGCCGCGGCTGCCTGCGAATCTGCATCCGTACTGCCGTTAACCAGTGATAGTCCAATGCTATACCAGTTTTCTTGACACGCTTGCACTCGGGTACGGGCCGGTGATGATTCGCGTAGCTCGCCGGGCAGCGGCCGGGGACTTTCCCTGCCGCCGCTCGTTTGCTAAAACGGGGCGGGAGCGCCCCGCTCCGACTGAAGACAGAAAGGGAGACTGTCATGGACATTGAGGAATTCGTCGAGGCTCCGGGAAGAACCGAGGCCGTCAAGGAGGTTCGGCGCATGATCGACGCGCTGGGCGTCGACTACCTGTATCTGCAGTTCGCTTCGGTCACCGGACGCATCTGCGGCAAGGGCATCCCCGCAGCGCATTGGGAAAGCATCGCCGAGAAGGGCTTCCAGCTGGTGTACGGCGCCACCGTCAACCTCTTCACCAACCGCCATGGCAATTATCTGGGCTACGGCCCCGAGTCGTCGGAGCTGGTCGGCATTCCCGAACCTGAAACCTTCTGCCAGCTGCCATGGGACAAACGGGTGGGGCGGCTGTTCTGCACCCTCTTCCGCAACCGCGAGGAGAAGGAGAATCCCGGCGCCTTCCTGACCTCCGACTGCCGCGGCAACCTGCGCCGCATCCACGAGCAGTTCCAGAAGGACCATGGCGGGCTGCATATGCGCCACGGCGCCGAGCCGGAGATGATGTGGCTCAAGAAGGACGACGACGGAAAGCCCTGCGGCGGCTACTCCAATCCCTACTGCTACCACATCGACCAGTTCGAGAGCCTCCGCCCGGTCTTCATGAAGGTGATCGACTACGCATCCGAGATGGGCCTCGACATGATTCAGGGCGACCATGAGGACGCCCCCGGCCAGCTGGAGCTCAACTACACCTTCGACGAGTCGCTCCGCACCGCCGACCGTCTCTCCACCTATCGGCAGATCTGCGCCCAGGTGGCGCGGGAATTCGGTCTCATCGCATGTTTCATGTCGAAGCCGTTCATGGGCGTTTCGGCTTCGGGCTGCCACCACAACATCTCCGTCTGGGAAGGCGGCGAGGACAGGCTGGTGTACCGCGGCAAGCAGGACGCGCCGCCAGGTTCCAAGGAAATCTACCTGCATAAACACGGAGGCAAGAACCTGTTCATGCCAGAGGGCGACGACCTCCAGCGCCCCGGCCCGGTGGGACGCAAGGTCATTGGAGGAATCGTCGAGCACCTCTACGCGCTGACCGCAATCGGCTGCTCGACTGTCAACTCCTACCGCCGGCTGTGGGATACGGGCTTCTGGGCACCAGTGTTCGCAGACTGGGGCTACCAGAACCGCACCACCGGCCTGCGCATCTCGGCGCCGGGGCGCTTCGAGTACCGGGCCGTCGACTCGATGGTCAACCCCTATCTGATCGCCGCCGCCCTGCTCAAGGCGGCCGACGACGGCATCCGCCGCGACCTGGATCCCGGCGAGCCGGAAGAGCGCAACATCTACGAGGCGATGGAGGCGGGTAAGGAGGTGCGGCGGCTGCCCATGACCCTGGGCGCGGCGCTCGACCATCTAGCCGAGGACGAGGTGATTCGCTCGGCCATGCCGGGCGACATGTACCGCCTCTACGACGAGTACAAGCGCGACGAATGGGAGCGCTTCAACCACACTGTAACCGACTGGGACGTCGAGACCTATCTCGACTGCCTGCCCTGATCTGGAGGGAGTAACACTGCCATGTGCGGAATAGCGGGAATCATCCACCGCAGCGCGGTCTCGAACGTGGGCCGCGAGATGACCTCGATGCTTCAGGCCTTGAAGCACCGGGGACCGGACTCGACCGGTTTCGCCCTGTACGGCGAGCCCGACGAGGGCAGCTATGTGCTGCGCGTCAAGTACGCCGAGCGGGAGGATCTCGCCGCCAGCGGCTCGCGCGCAAGCCGGCAGATTGCCGAGCGGCGCAAAGAGGCGGAGCGGCGAATCGGCGAATCGGGCGCAGCGGTGGTCTCGACGGAGGAGGCCACCGAGTACGCGGTTCGCTATGTCGTCTCGTTTGACGGCGACATGGGAGAGCTCGCGCGCAGCCTGGAGGAGGTCGACCAGGTGGAGGTGCTGTCCTTCGGACGGGCGCTGGAGCTGGTCAAGGATCTTGGAGACGCGGGCGAGGTGGCAGGCGGCTACGGACTGAGCCAGTTTCGCGGCACCCACGCCATTGGCCATACCCGCATGGCAACCGAGTCGGACGTGGACATCCGCTCCGCGCACCCCTACTGGGCGTTTCCCTACAGCGACATCTGCGTCGTGCACAACGGGCAGATCACCAACTACTGGAGCATGCGCCGCGAGATGGAGCGCCTGGGACACCGCTTCATGTCCAACTGCGACTCGGAGCTGCTGGCGGTGTACACGGCCCACAATCTCGCCAACGGCGTCACCCTTGAGGACTCGCTTCAGCGCTCCGTACAGGAAATCGACGGCGTGTTCACCTACCTGGTGTCAACCCGCGACCAGCTGGGCATGGCGAAGGACACCATGGCGGCCAAGCCGCTGGTGCTCTACGAAGGCGAAGACCTGATCGCCCTGGCCTCCGAGGAGGTGGCAATCCGCTCGGTGCTGCCCGAGGAAATCGAAACCAGCGATCCCTACGACGAGGAGGTACGGGTATGGCAGACTTGAAGGAAGCCGCCAGCGGCATGCATGGCGAGCGGCTGGCCGGCCGCACTCTGGAGACGTTCTTCGACGCCGCCGAGGCGGAGAACTTCACCTATCCCTGGGCCAGCCAGGTGGATGTCGCCAAGACCGCCGAAATCGACGCCGCCGATCTGGAGCCGACCGAAGTCAACCTGCGAATCCGCAAAGCGATGGAGGATGGCTGCGGTACCGTCACTGTGCGCAATCCCGGCGCCAAGCACTCGCTGGGCGTGGGCATACTCAGCCGCCTCGAGCTGGTCTTCGAGGGGTCGTTGGGCTACTTCGGCGTCGGCCTGCTTGACGGCCCCAACGTCGTGATTCGCGGCCGGGTTGGCTGGTCCTGCGCAGAGAACATGATGGCCGGCACCGTGGTGGTCGAGCGCAACGCGGGCTCCACCTTCGGCGCCGCCCTGCGCGGCGGCGATCTCGTCTGCAAGGGGTCGGTGGGGTCACGCACAGGCATCGACATGAAGGGCGGCACAATCCTTGTGGGCGGCGACACCGGCGCCTATTCGGGCTTCATGATGCAGCGCGGACGCATGGTGGTGTGCGGCAACGCCGGCAAGAACCTCGGCGACTCCATGTACGACGGCACAATTTTCGTCGGCGGCGAAATACAGTCGCTGGGAGTCGACGCGGTGCCGGGGGAGATGACCGACACCGACCGCCGCTGGCTTGAGCGCAAGCTGGCCGCCTACAAGATGCTGCCTGAAGGGGGCGCTGACGGTTTCACCAAGATCGTCGCCGGAAGGCAGCTGTGGAACTACGACAACCTCGAGCCGACAGAAAAGAAGATCGTGCTCTGAGCAACCGCGGACAGCAAACCGGGAGAACAGCCATGGCCACATCCAAAACCGAAGCCGAGGCGGAGGCGCGCAACACTGACCTGCTCGGACGCAGCTCGATCTTTCCGCCCGAGGTCATCGACGACATCCACGTCAAGGCCGAGCTGGGCCGCTACCGCATGCGGGGCTTCTCGCTGTTCAAGCGGATCCCCCACTGGGACGATCTCACCTTTCTGCCGGGTACCCTCACCCGCTTCGTCATCGAGGGGTACCG
Source organism: uncultured Rhodobacterales bacterium (assembly GCA_964586735.1). Lineage (GTDB taxonomy): Bacteria > Pseudomonadota > Alphaproteobacteria > Rhodobacterales > CAZPXZ01 > CAZPXZ01. The sequence continues at coordinate 8,092 of CAZPIN010000136.1, forward strand.
CGAGAAGTGCGAGACCAAGACGGTCATCGGCCCCCGCGCCAAGCAGCCTCTCGAGCTGGACATCCCGGTCTACATCACCGGCATGTCGTTCGGCGCGCTGTCATACGAGGCTAAGACGGCGCTGGCGCGCGGGGCCACCATGGCCGGTACCGCCACCTGCTCGGGCGAGGGCGGCATGATTCCCGACGAGCGGCGCAACTCGTCGAAGTGGCTCTACCAGTGCATCCAGTCGCGCTACGGCTTCAACCCGCATCATCTGCGGCTGGCCGACGCCTGCGAGTTCTTCATCGGCCAGGGCTGCAAAGTCGGCCTTGGCGGCCACCTCATGGGCCAGAAGGTGACGGACCAGGTGGCGGAGATGCGCTCCCTTCCCGCCGGCATCGACCAGCGCTCGCCGGCGCGCCACCCCGACTGGCTGGGACCGGACGATCTCGCGCTCAAGATCGACGAGATTCGCGAGGCCACCGACGGCCAGATCCCCATCCAGCTCAAGCTTGGCGCGGCCCGCGTGTACGACGACGTGCGCATGGCGGTGAAATGCGGTCCCGACTCCATATACATGGACGGCATGGAGGGCAGCACGGGCGCCGGCCCGCATCTGGCCACGGAGGACACCGGCATACCCGGCATCGCCGCGGTGCGCCAGGCGCGGCGGGCGATTGACGATCTTGGCAAGCGCGGCGAGGTCTCGCTGGTATACGCCGGCGGCATCCGCAACGGTGCCGACGTCGCCAAGGCCCTCGCGCTGGGAGCCGACGCGGTGGCCATCGGCCACTCGGCGATGATGGCCCTCAACTGCAACAAGGACATCCCCGAGGCGGATTTCCCCAACGAGATCGGAGTCAAGGCCGGCTACTGCTACCACTGCCACACCGGGCGCTGCCCGGTGGGCGTGGCGACGCAGGACCCCGAGCTGCGCAAGCGTCTTGATCCGGACGCCGCGGCCGAGCGCGTCTACAACTTCCTGCACTGCCTCGCCATCGAGTGCCAGATGTTTGCGCGGGCCTGCGGCAAGACCAACGTCCACAGCCTTGAGCCCGAGGACCTGGCAGCCTTGACCGCGGAAGCCTCGGCGATGGCTGGCGTGCCGCTGGCCGGTACGGACTACACGGTGGGCGTCAAGGACTACCACCATCTTTAAAGCGCTGAAACAGGGAGAACCGCAATGGCAGGAAGCAGCGGATTCAAGGGGGCTGAAGCCTCCTCGATCGACCACTACCTTGAGGGGGGTGGCATTGACTCCGAGCGGGAGCAGGAAATCGGCCAGCACATAGGCTACCGGTACGACGTCAATCTTGTACCGGACTACGACCGGCTGACTCCGTTTCTGGCCAAGTACATCGAGATGATGGGGTGGAAGGACCTCAACTGGCTCGAGGACGTGCATATGGGCTACGAGGAAGGCCATGCGGCGGTGTTTGACCGCAACATCAACGGCTGGGTGCGGGTGCCGGACGACATCGAGCTGCCGGACAACCAGCAGGACCGCGACATGATCGCCCGCGAGCTGCTGATCAAGTTTCAGATGTCGCCTTCCCATCCTCTGGTCGAGCTGCGCGAGGCTTACCGCAAGTTCTAGGCGCCTGTCCGGCGTTCAGCGACCGCGGACTGCCGCCTCCTTTGTCTGGCCGCGCTTAGCGGAGGCTCGTCTACCGCCCTTCGGCGCATAGGGATTGTCGGCGCTGCGAAGCATCAGGCGTATGGGCACGCCCTCGAACCCGAAGGACTTTCGCAGCCGTTGGACAAGGTACCGCCGGTAGGCGGCGCCAAGCTCCTTGGGGCGGGACACGAACAGCGCGAACGTCGGCGGCCGCACGTTGGTCTGGGCGAGATAGCGCAGGCGCAGGCGGCGGCCTTTCGGCGCCGGCGGAGGATGCGCCTCCACCGCCTCGCGCAGCCACCGGTTGAGCCTGCCCGTCGACACCCGCTTCTGCCACCGTCCGCGCGCCTGCAGCGCCGCCTTCAGCAGGCCGTCCAGTCCCTGGCCGCGCAGCGCCGAAACCGGCGCCAGCGGCGCTCCGGCGATGTTGGGCAGCAGACGCGCCGCCTCCGCGCGCAGAAACTCCAGCGTGGCCTTCCTGTCCCGCACCAGGTCCCACTTGCTGATTGCCAGCACCACCGCCCTTCCCTCCTTCTCCATCGCGTCGGCAAGCCGCAGGTCCTGCTGCTCGAACGGACATGTCGCGTCCACCATCAGCACCGCCACCTCGCCGAATCCCGCCGCCCGCATTGCGTCTTCCGCCGCCAGGCTTTCCTCCTCGTCGCGCGCGCCCTTGTGGCGGCGAAGTCCGGCCGTGTCGACCAGCGCATAGTCCCGGTTGCCGCGGCTGAACCGCAGCTCGATGGCGTCGCGGGTCATGCCCGCCACGGCCCCGGTGGCAAGCCGGGGCTCGTCGACCAACGCGTTGGCCAGGGTGGACTTGCCGGTGTTGGGACGGCCAATAATCACAAGGCGCAAAAGCCCCGCGTCGCCCGCCTCCCGCCGCGTCTCCTCCTCCGCTTCCGGCCGGCCGTCCAGCAGCGCCGCGATCGCATCCTCCAGGTCCGCGACGCCCGTACCGTGTTCCGCCGATACCGCGACCGGCTCCCCCAGCCCAAGCTCCCACAGCTGATCCGGCGCGGCGCTTTTGACGTCGGTCTTGTTGGCCGCCACCACGGTGGCCACGCCCGCCCTTCGCAGCAGGGAGGCGATTTCATGGTCTCCCGGCTGTGCGCCCGCACGCGCGTCAACCACCATTACGGCGATATCCGCCCGCGTGATGGCCTGGCGCGTCAGGTCTCTCCATGGCAGCGAGTCAGGGTCGGAGTCGCCCGGCGGCAGACCGGCGGTATCCAGCAGGCGCACCTTGTGGCCGGAGATTTCACCCGCCTCGTCGCGCACGTCGCGGGTCATGCCCGGACGGCGGCTGACCAGCGCCCTGCGGCTGCCGATCAGGCGGTTGAAGAGGGTCGACTTGCCTGCGTTGGGCAGGCCGACTAAGGCGATGACGGCGGGCATAGCAGCGCTGCCTTCACCGCCGCAAGCCTATCGAATGGCGAGAAGAATGCCGTTGCTGCTGAACAGGTACGCCGCGCCGTCGGCAACCGCCGCGCCGGCGGGCAGCAGTCCGCCAATTCTCACCCGCCTGGTCACCCTGCCCGTCGCGGCGTCCACCACGTACAGCAGGCCGTCGGACGACCCCATCAGCACCTGGCCGCCGGCGACCACTGGCGACGAGTAATGTATCGGTTCGTCGGCGTCCTCGGCATTTTCAAAGGCGGGCAGCGGCCGGCGCCAGAACTCCCCTCCGTTGGCGGCGGACAGGCGCAGGAGCGTGGCGTTGTCGTCCACCACATAGACCGAATCGCCGACCACCCAGGATCCCGTACCGGCGCCAATGGTGCGGCTCCACGCCTTCTCGCCAGTAGCTAGGTCGACAGCGGCAAACTCGCCCCGCCTCGTGCCCGCGTAGACCCGCCCCCCTGCGATGACCGGTCCGGCGGTCACGTCGGCAAACGCCGCCACCGGCGCGTCGCGGACGTCGCCCGCCAGCAGCACCCTCCAGGACTCTACGCCCGTCAGAATATCGTATGCGGCGAGCTCGCCGGAGGCGAAGGGCACGATCAGCCTTCCGTCGCGGGCGGCGGGACTGGCCGACAGCAGAAAGCCCGCCGGCGCCCCCGCCCCCCGGGCGTTCCACACCTCCTCGCCGGTTTCGCCGTCAAACACCCGTACGATGTCGTCACGCGCCACCGTTGCTACCAGCCCCTCGGCGACCACGGGCGCGGCGTGCACCGGCGCCGAGGTACGCGAGCGCCACAGCACCGAACCGTCGGCGATATCGAGAGCTGCCACCTCGCCAAATCCGGTTGATACGTACACCTTGCCCTGAGCGATGGCCACACCGCCCCCTACCGCATCGTTGGCACTTTCGCCGTCAGGGACGATCTGTCTCCGCCAAAGCCGCGCACGATTGTCAGCTGTCAAGGCGTGCACCGTGAAGGAGGGGTCAATCACCACGACCACGCCACCGTCCATTGCCGGCCCGGCGATGTACGGCCACTCCAGATTGGCGCTGGCGCCGGTGCTGTAGCGCCAGACGCTGTCGAATCGGCCCTCGAAGGCGGGATGAAATCCGTCCGCAGCGGTGACGGCTGGCTGGGGCCAAGAGTCGTTGGCAACGGCCGCCGGCAGGGGTGCGGGGTCGCCGGGATCGACATCGACGAACTGGCTGGAAATTTCCCGCACCGGGATTCGCTCGCCGCCGATGGACTCGTCCTCGGCGCAGCCTGCCAGGATTGCCAGCGCGGGCGGCAGCAGCCACCACAGCGACAGCGGAGTCAGTCTTCGGGCCATGGCGCGCCTACGAGGACTCGTCGACCGGATCCAGCATGTCCGCCAGCTCGCGCAGCGCGTTCACCCGGCTCACCCCGCCTTCCTCCAGCTGCCCCTCCTCTTCCAGGGCGTCGAGGATTTCCCGCGCCGCGGGCACGTCGCCCTTGGCCAGCAGCGCGCCGGCCAGAAGCTCGCGCGCCACGTCGCGGAAGATATTCCCCTCGAAGGTCAGCGGCCGCAGGCGCACCTCCAGCTCCTCGGCGGACAGGGACTCGGCTTCGGCCATGACCTGCTTGATGCGGGCCAGCTCGCGGTACAGCGAATCCAGCGACTCGTCCTCCGCGATCGCACCGTACAGCTGCGCTGCCTGGTCGGCGTTGCCGTCCTCGACATGGCGCGCGGCGGCCGTGAAGCGGGCCAGCATCGCGTAGCCGGACGGCGCGTCGGCAGCCCACTCCTCCAGCGTCTCGGCAACGCCCTCCTCGTCTTCGAGAATGTCGAGAAACGCTCCCATGCGCTCCCGGGAGTTGCCTTCGTCCGACGCCTGCAACCACTCCCAGACGGCGAAAGCGGCAACCAGCAGGAAGATGACCGATACCGCGTAGGGGCCGAATCGGCGCCAGAGCCGAAACAGCCTGTCGCGGCGCACCTCCTCGGTGACCTCGTCAAGAAACGTGTCGCGGTCGCTCACAGTATCGCTCCAGAGTACGCTGCCGACAGACGCGGGTGCAGACGCGAAAACCCGCCCGCCGTCTCGCAAGATGCGGAAAATTGCCGCGGAATCGAGTCAGCCAACCGAGCCCCGCCTTCTGCGGTGCCGCCGCAACTGACCGCAGCAGTATAGCGCATCATCCACCGCCTTGCACAGCGTCAGCAGAGAGGATACGCTTCAGAGGCGCAGGCAGCGCGCGGCATTCCGGACATCACCATGGAACCCTTCGTCTGGCTCTTCGACACCATCATCCAAATCGTCCTGTTCGTCATCATCGTGCAGGCCATTCTCAGCTGGATGATCGCCCTCAACCTCGCCAACCCCCGCAACCAGTTCGTCGCGGCCATCTGGTCGGCGGTCTGCAAGCTGACCGATCCGCTGTACGCGCCGTTCCGCAGGATCGTGCCCAACCTTGGCGGCATCGACATCACGCCAATGATCGTCATTATCGGGCTGCTGTTTCTGCAGCAGCTGATACACGCCTATCTGGTCTGATACCTCCGGCGTCCTTCCTCTGGGCGTCTTCCGGCGCCGCTGGCCGGGCGCCAGCCTTAGCCTCCCCCTTGCTGCCGCCGCCTCCGGTATGCGAGCAGGCGAAGGCGAAGCGCGTTGAGCCGAATGAACCCCGTGGCATCGGCCTGGTTGTAGGCGTCGCCGCCGTCCTCAAAGGTGACATGCGCCTCCGAATACAGCGAATCACCCGACTCGCGGCCCACCACCTGCGCGCTGCCCTTGTAGAGGCGCACTCGCACCGTCCCCGATACATAGCGCTGGGAGTGGTCGATGGCCGCCTGAAGCATCTCCCGCTCGGGGCTGTACCAGTAGCCGAAGTACACCAGCTCGGCGTAGCGCGGCATCAGCTCGTCCTTGAGATGCGCCGCTCCCCGGTCCAGCGTGATCTGCTCGATTCCGCGCCGCGCCGCCAGCAGCACCGTGCCGCCGGGAGTCTCGTAGATGCCGCGGGACTTGATGCCCACGTAGCGGTTTTCCACAAGGTCGACCCGGCCCACGCCATGCCGCCCGCCGAGCTCGTTGAGCTTCTCCAGCAGGCTGGCTGGGGACAGGGCTTCGCCGTTGACGGCAACTGGGTCGCCGTTCTCGAAGGCGATCTCCACCACTTCGGACTTGTCGGGCGCCTGTTCGGGGTCCGCCGTTCTCAGATAGACATACTCCGGCGCCTCGGCGCTTGGATCCTCGAGAGCCTTGCCCTCGGAGGACGTGTGCAGAAGGTTGGCGTCCACCGAAAACGGCGCTTCCCCCCGGCGGTCCGTGGGTACCGGCACGCCATTGGCCTCCGCCCAGGCAATCAGCTCGCTGCGCGAGGCGAAGGACCACTCCCGCCAGGGAGCCACCATCTCGATATCCGGCTCGAAGGCATACGCCGACAGCTCGAAGCGCACCTGATCGTTGCCCTTGCCCGTCGCGCCATGGGAGATGGCGTCGGCGCCTACCTCCCGGGCAACCTCCACCAGATGCTTGGCGGTGATTGGGCGGGCGATGGGCGTGCCAAGCATGTACTGGCCCTCGTAGAGAGCGTTGGCGCGCAGCATCGGGAAGACGAAGTCCCGCACGAACTCCTCGCGCAGGTCGCGGATGTGTACGTTCTCCGGCTTGATGCCTATGGTGACCGCCTTTTCGCGCACTTCGTCCAGGTCATCCTCCTGCCCCAGATCGGCCGTGAACGTCACGACCTCCGCGCCACGCTCGACCTGCAGCCAGCGGGCAATGATCGAGGTGTCCAGGCCGCCGCTGTAGGCGAGTACAATTTTGCCGCTCATGCGCCTGCCTCCGGCTTCTCGACGGGTCCGCTTTCCCGCACCCAGGCGCCAAAGCCGCCCTCGATGTGCACCACGCGCTCCAATCCCATGTCCTGTGCGGTCTTGGTGGCAAGGGCCGAGCGAAGGCCCCCCGCACAGAACAGCACGTAGGTAGTGTTGGGACGCGCGAACGCCTCTTTATGGTAGGGGCTGGCGGGATCAATCCAGAACTCCAGCATCCCCCGCGGGCAGTGGAGCGCTCCCTCTATCCTGCCATCGCGCGCCAGCTCGCGGATGTCGCGCAGGTCAACGAGCAGATGATCCGGCTTCTGAGCCATGCCTATCGCCTCGGCGGCAGACACGGCGGTGATCTCCGCGTTCGCTTCCGCGAGCATTTTTTCCAGTGTGCGTCGTGGTTTAGTCGACATTGTTGAACCTCCTCATCAAGGTAGTTCCAAGGCCATGGCGGTAGCCTCGCCGCCGCCGATGCAGATGGCGGCCACGCCGCGTCGAGCGCCCGTGTCCTCCATGGCGTGCAGCAGGGTAACCAAAATTCGCGCCCCCGACGCGCCAATGGGATGGCCAAGAGCGCAGGCGCCGCCGCGGACGTTAAGGCGATCACGGGAAATGCCAAGCTCCGCCATTGCCGCCATGGGCACCACGGCGAAAGCCTCGTTGACTTCCCAGAGATCGACGGATTCGGCTGTCCAGCCGATGCTGTCCAGCAGCTTGCGAATGGCGGGGGCTGGCGCTGTGGCAAACGCTTGAGGCTGTTGCGCATGCGTTGCCTGACCGCGAACAACCGCTCTCGGCGCAGCGTCCATGCGGGCGGCCTCGTCGATGGATGCGAGAATCAGGGCAGCCGCACCATCGGACACGGCAGACGCGTTGGCGGCGGTAACGGTGCCGTCCTCGCGGAACGCGGGCGGCTGAGACGCGATGCGCTCTAGGGATGCGGTACGAGGCAGCTCGTCGCTGTCCACCTTGCTTTCGTTGTGGTCGACCGTAACCACTTCCCGCGCGAAGGCCCCCGCCTCTTCGGCCCTGCGGGCTGCTAGCAGCGACTCGGTGGCAAAATCGTCCTGCGCCTCACGCGTGAACTGGTACTGCTCGGCGCAGTCCTCGGCGTAGTCTCCCATGCGTCGGCCAGACTCGTATGCGTCCTCCAGGCCGTCGAAACGCGTGTGGTCCACCATCGGCCCGCCCTCTTCCGGCCTGCCGGTGCTGCGACTGCGACGCGTCAGGTAGGGCGCACCGCTCATGGACTCCATCCCTCCGGCAGCGGCAACGCCGATTTCTCCGGAGCGGATGCGGCTGGCGGTCAGCATGACGGCGTGCATACCCGACCCGCACATCTTGTTGGCGGTAGAGCAGCCCGCGCTTTGCGAAATGCCGGCGGCCAGAGAGGCTTGCCGGGCGGGTGCCTGTCCCAGACCTGCCGACAGCACACATCCCATCGTGCAGTCATCGACCTGCTCTCCATCGGCGCCAGAAGAGCGTAGTGCGCCGCGCAGCGCCGCAGCGCCCAGCTGGGGCGCTGTGAAGTCGGCAAGCTCCCCGCGATAGCAGCCGAATGGCGTGCGCGCCGCCCCAAGAATGGCAACGGCTTGAGGCTTGGTACTTATGGCCATGTCCTGCTCCGGATGAATACCCGATGGCCGTTACTTTTGCGCCACGCCATGTTTCCACATTCCGCTTGCCTGCGGAAGTATGCGGACCGCATGTAGGAATAATTCGTTTGTGAACTCATGCCACCGATACCCACCCTGGGCAACATCATCAAGAGCGAACACTTTCACCGTGCCAATCTCATCCAGTCTTCGCTTCATCTCACTGGTCATTACCCCGACAATCAAAAAGTTCGTGCAGCCTGCCGGGGTTTCTGCAAACGACTTTGACATTGCGCCGAGACGTTCCAATGCGCCAGCCGGATCCCTACCCCCCTTCACCTCCACAGTTGCAATTGTTCTTCCGTCCTTAATAAATTCAATGTCCGGTTCAGTACCAAACTTCATTGTAACGCCATCGGGCAGCTGGTGCTCGTTTGTCGTCATGTCAATTGCCTCGACCAGCTCATTTGCTGACAGCCATGTTAGCACTCTTCTCTTCACGAGGCTCTCTGCCATGGCCCCAATCTTGTTGCGAAACTGCCCATCAAGGCTGATACCAATAGTAGCCAATATGCTTCTGTGCCCATCCTCCAAGCGCCAGCCACTAGTCACATCCAGTATGTGCGAAATGACCTCATTGTACAAGCACGCGACTTTCGAGCAAGCCTCCCCGCTTGGCCTTCCTGTATATCCGTCTTGCTCCCAGTTTTTCACCTGAACGGCCCTGCGCGCGACCTGCTTGAGTGATAAAAGCGACAGTCCTCTATAGTACAGCGAAACCATTGGGTGCTCTCGCAAAAGCGTCGGGTGCGCAAAGACGTATCTTGCTTCCAAGGATAGGGACAGTGCATATTTCCACGCGGACTCTGAAATGCAGTACTCCGCAATCGGCTCAAACTGCAGCAATCCCTTGTACTGCTCAATCACTTCCCGTACAACTATGTCTCTGCGCTCGCAAATGTGTCGCGACATAAGGGATGACCGCTCCAGGTCGATGTTGAACTCAGTCATGCCTTCGCTCCCACCGATATACGCACTTCCGAATTTCCTTTCGGCCAAAGCGCGCCATCTGCTGGCTTGAGTTTCCTTTGCCCCGCTCCAGCATCCAAATGTTGGTGCAGTCAAATCCCGACTGCTCCGCAAAATCCGACAATATAAAGTCCACTAGTACCTCTTCGCCATGGTACTGCACATTGTCATTGACCATGTACACTGAACCACCAGGGCGCACAATTCTTCCAAGCTCCGATATGACGATCGCCATCTCCAGAAAATACTGGTCGATCATCCGTATAACACTCTTGTTGCTCAGTTCCCTTTCGCAGTCGCGAAGCGTTGACAGCACTTCCTGCAAGGCGCGTTGCTCGGAACACATGTTCAGAATGCTGGCAAGCACATCGCCGGAGTCACTGTATACATCCTCCAGCCAGTCGACTTTGCTCCTGTTCTCCACCGTAGCGGATAGCATGCGCTGCCGAAGCTTTGTAATTCCCTCTGCTTCCACGCCCAGCCATGCAAGCTCCAGAGCATAAGTGCGGGTATAGTCGTACCTGTTGACGTATGGTGGAGAGGTAATGACAAGATCATGGGAGCATGAAGGAATGTCCCGCAGCCTGTCCAGGCATGAGCCGCTCACTAACGCTGGTTGACGCTTCCCATAGAGCCTGCGCAGCACTGCGGCGTCTTCATGCATTTGCCGTACCCGCATGTCCAGCGCCTCGGACAGAGCCGGAATGTGCCCCTTGTCCACCGACGAGCGCAGCGTACGTCTTGACCGGCTGTCCCAACGAAGATACTGGCCATCCTTTCTTGTAAAGCTGATGTCCTCCAGGACAGACATGCACGCAAAATCCAGCAGCTGGCGATACCGCTTGTTCTTCTCGGACGCAATGAAGGCCCGGGCCCGCGCAAGATCTTCTTCCGTTCTGTCGGAAAATGCCGCCTCAGTTATTCGCACATGCGGGAAAAGGTGCATCTCCTGCACGGCACCCTTTGAGTCAATGTACTTCAGCAGTTCGGCTGCCCTTCTTTCAAAGGTATCAGCAGACACGCCTTTAGAAATTGAAGAAATTGCGGTGGCGGCCGCTATGCCAACCGGCATGATTTCAATACCCGTGGCTTCAAAGCCCAGACCAGCAGCCACCAAAGGCGTCGTGCATATTCCAGCAAAGGGGTCCAATACGGCGCTCGCGGACTCGTCACGAATTGTATTAGCCACAAATTCCCTGGAGAAGCCCTCCTTGTATTTCATCCAGCGAAAACCAGGCACGCCGCGGTTTCCCTGATAGGACAGGGTTTTCCTCGAGTACCTGTGGCTGCAGGAGAGACGGTCGGCGAACCGCCGCGACAGCTCCATCCTCCCCGACACGGATCCTCCGTTCGGCGAGACTACCTGCAGCGACGCGTCGCGGGGCGATCGTACGTCCGCAGTTAGCACCAATGCTGGCGAGGAAGCGATGGCTGCCATCGGATATCTCTGGGGTTGGACTGGGGATGGGCTGCGGGGAAGTAGGTTACAGTTCCGCTGTCGCTTGGTCAAGCGCGCTGCGCATCATCAACCTTGCCTGAGCCGCTTTCGAGGTGGCTTCCCCATTGCCAGAACCCTCCCCCCTTCTCCCGCAGGGCGCGGTACAGCACCATGCGGTGCACCTCGTCGGCGCCGTCCACCAGCCTGGCCTGCGGCGCGTAGCGGTAGATCCACTCCAGCACCGTGTCCTTCGAGTAGCCGCGGGCGCCGCATACCTGAATGCAGTCCCGCGCCGCCCGGTTGAGAGTTTCGGCGACATGGATCTTGGCCATGGAGATGGCTGATTTAGCGCGGCTTCCCTGGTCCAGCAGCCAGGCGGCGCGCATGGTCAGCAGCCGGCCGGTTTCGATGTCGCTGGCCACGCCGCCAAGCTTGATCTGTATGGACTCCCGGTCCGCCAGCCGCACGCCAAAGCCCATCCGTTCCGCCGCATAGCACTCGGCAATCTCGACGCAGCGGCGTGCCAGTCCCAGCCAGCGCATGCAGTGGGTGAGGCGCGCTGGCCCCAGCCGAATCTGGGTGATTCGCAGCCCATCGCCCTCCTCCATCAGCCGGTTGGAGTCCGGTATCTCCAGACCGTCGAAGCGAAGCTCGCAGTGCCCGCCATGCTCCTCGGGTCCCATGATGGGAATGCGCCGCACAAGCTCCCAGCCCGGCTGCTCCGCGTCGAACAGAAATCCCGTGAGGCCGCGGCGCGGGTCCTCACCAGTGCGGGCGACCAGGATGAATTTCTGCGCACCCCCAGCCCCGGTAATGAACCACTTCCTCCCACGCACCACCCAGCGGTCGCCCTGCCGCTCGGCCGCGGTGATCATCATCGTCGGATCGGATCCGGACCCTGGATGGGGCTCGGTCATAGCGAACGCTGAGCGCTCCCTGCCCTCCACCACCGGCCGCAGCCACCAGTCGCGCTGTTCGGGGGTGCCGACCTGGGCAAGCAGCCGCATGTTGCCGTCTTCGGGCGCGGCGGCGTTGAAGCAGCAGGGGCCGAAGATCGACTGGTTCATCTCCTCGTAGGCGGCCGCTAGGGCGACGAAACTCAGTCCAAGCCCGCCCTCGCTTCTGGGCACGGCCGGCGCCCAGAGGCCGGCGGCCTTCACCTTGGCCCGCACCTCGTCCCGCATGTCCTCGCGCAGGTTCTGGTAGTGGTCGTAGTTGCCGAAGTCGTCCTCAAGGGGGCGGATTTCCTCCGCCACGAATTCCTTCACCCTGCGACGATAGTCCTCGGCTTCCTCCGGCAGGCTGAAATCCATGTCCGCGCCCGTCCGTCAGGAAGCGCTGAAGCAGGATGGCGCTGACATTGCTGGCACTACCGCCACAGCCGGTCCTGCAGCGAATTTTCCATGCCTGCATACAGGCTTGCGACCTCCTCGCCGTAGCCGTTGTAGATCACCGAGGGTATGCGGTCGCCAGTGCCGATGTCAGTCTCGCTGGCCTGGCTCCAGCGCGGGTGGTCGACCTCGGGATTGACGTTGGCCCAGAAGCCGTATTCCTTTTTGGCGAGGCGCTCCCAGTAGCTAAGCGGCTGCTCCTCGTCGAAACTCACCTTAACGATCGACTTGATCGACTTGAAGCCGTACTTCCAGGGCAGATGCAGCCGGATGGGCGCGCCGAACTGCTTGTGCAGCACCTTGCCGTAAGCGCCAGTGACCAGAAAGGCCAGATCGTTGCCCGCCTCCTCGATGGAGATGCCCTCCACATAGGGCCATGGATACCAGAACTGCTTCTGGCCGGGGGCTACGTCGGGATCCAGAAACGTTTCGAAACGCAGGAACTTGGCCGACGACAGCGGGCGGGCAATCTCCACCAGATCGCGTACCGGAAACCCGATCCACGGCACCACCATGGACCACGCCTCGACGCAGCGGTGGCGGTAGATCCGTTCCTCCACCGACACCCGCTTCAGCAGGTCGTCCACGTCAATGCGCATGGGCTGTTCGACCATGCCCTCAATCTCGATGCTCCACCCGTCGGTCTGCAGCTGCTGGGCAAGCTCGTGGATGCGCTTGTGGGAGCCGAACTCGTAGAAGTTGTTGTAGGTGGCGGCTTCCGACTCGGGCGTCAGCGCACGGCCTGCGTCGGCATAGCGCTCGCTGAGGGGAGGCGTCGGGTCGTACGGGTCCTCGGGAGTCGCCGCTGACGCTCCCGTGATGCGCCCGCCTACCAGCGTCCCGGCTCCCGCCGCTCCCAGAGCGGCGATGAATGTTCTCCGGTTGAGAAACACGTGCTCGGGCGTGACCTTGCTCTCTGGCAGCGCCCAGCGCGGTTTATGCAGAATGTTCATCGGGTTCACTCCCCCGTCTCCACGTTGCGTGGCTGCAGTCTAGTGCCATCGCCCTCGGCGATTCTGGCGAAATTGCTCTCCGCGACGCCAAGTACATGGAGGATGGCGTCAAGGCCCGAATGGTCGAGCACGGCGTCGGCCGCCTCCCGCAGAAGCGGCTTGGGCTTCCACGCCACTCCCAGCCCCGCGTCTCGTACCATATCGAGGTCGTTGGCCCCGTCGCCGACCGCCGCCACCTCCTCCGGCGCGCAGCCGATCTCGTCGCACAGGGTACGCAGATAGGCCGCCTTGTCGCCGCGGTCGAGCACCGGCGGCACGGGCCTGCCGGTCAGCGCCCCGTCCTCGATCTCCAGATCGTTGCACCGCCAGCGGGAAAATCCCAGCCGCCCAGCGACGCGCTCCACGAAGTACCGGTAGCCGCCCGACAGCAGCACGGTCACGGCGCCCAGTCCGGCCAGCGTGCGCACCAGGCGCTCCGCGCCGGGATTGAAGGTGATTCGCTCCCGCCAGATATCCTCCAGCGCCGACGCCGGCAGGCCGCGGCACAGGGCCAGGCGCCGCCGCAGCGATTCGGCAAACGGCAGCTCTCCGCGCATGGCGCTTTCGGTGATGGCCCGCACCTCCTCTCCCGCGCCCGCCATCTCGGCGACCTCGTCGATGCACTCGACGGGTATGACGGTGGAGTCCATGTCGGCCAGCAGCGCCCGCGGTACCGGCCGCTGAAACGCCAGATTGACGTCCCACTCCAGCTCTCCGAAACGGCGCCGCAGCGACTCCAGCCCGGCGGCGGGGATGGGGGTCACGGCAAAGCTCGCCGCCTCCCGCGCCAGCCGCGTCGGTGCGGACAGATCAATCCCCTCCCGCATGGCCAGGGCGGCGGCCTGTCCGGCCATGTCGTCTGGCAAGGGATTGAGCGATGTGACCACCAGCCTGGCGTCGGCGGACTTCGGGGATGTCATCGGACCAGCTCCGCGCGCCGGCGGTCAGGCATCCGCCGTACGGCTTCGCTCGAGCTCCTCGGAAACCATGAACGCCAGCTGCAGCGCCTGGCTCTGGTTGAGGCGGGGGTCGCAGACCGTGTGGTAGCGGTCCGAGAGGTCCTCGTCCGTGAGGTCCTGGTCGCCTCCCACGCATTCGGTCACGTCCTGGCCGGTCATCTCCACATGCAGTCCCCCCGGATGCGTGCCCTCGGCGCGGTGCACCGCGAAGAACTCGCCCAGCTCGGCGACGATTTGATCAAACGGCCGGGTCTTGTAGCCGGTGGACGACTTGACGGTGTTGCCGTGCATCGGGTCGCAGCACCACACGACTTCCCTTCCCTCTTTCTGCACCCGGCGTATCAGCTGCGTCAGATGGTCGCCGGTCTTGCCGGCGCCGTAGCGGACGATCAGCGTCAGCCTGCCGGGCTCGTTGTCGGGGCTGAGGATGTCGATCAGCCGGATCAGGTCGTCGGCCTCCAGAGAAGGGCCGCACTTGAGGCCCAGCGGATTGACCACCCCGCGGCAGAACTCGACATGGGCGCCGTCGATCTGCCGCGTGCGGTCGCCGATCCACAGCAGATGCCCCGAGCCGGCGACGGTGCCGCCGCTGAACATGTCCGTGCGCACCAGAGGCTCCTCGAAGGGCAGCAGCAGCGCCTCGTGCGACGTGAAAAACTCGACGCTGCGCAGCGCCCGGGCATTGGCCGGACTGACGTTGCAGGCTTCCAGAAACTCCAGCGAGTCGGCGACCCGCCGCGCCGTATCCTCGTAGCGGCTCGACTCCCGGGCGTTGCTGGCGAAGTCCATGTTCCAGCGGGAGACGTTGTGCAGGTCGGCCAGCCCGCCGGTGGCGAAGGCCCGCAGCAAATTGAGCGTGGCGGCCGACTGCAGGTACGCCTCCAGCATCCGCTCGGGATCCGGCGTTCGCGCCTCCGCCGTGAACTCGATTTCGTTCACGCTGTCGCCGCGGTAGGCGGGCAGCTCGACGCCGTCCTGGGTTTCGACCGAAGACGAGCGGGGCTTGGCGAACTGTCCCGCCATGCGCCCCACCTTGACCACCGGCTTGCGCGCGCCGTAGGTCAGCACCACCGCCATCTGCAGCAGCACGCGGAACGTGTCGCGGACGCGGTTGGCTGTGAATTCGGCAAAACTTTCGGCGCAATCGCCGCCCTGCAGCAGGAACGACCTGCCCTGCGCAACGTCCGCCAGCCGCCGCTTGAGGCGCAGCGCCTCGTCGGCGAAGATCAGCGGCGGATAGGCGGCGAGGCGCCGCTGCACGCGCTCCACGGCGGCCGCGTCGGGGTAGTCTGGCAGCTGCATCGCGGTCTTGCCGCGCCAGCTGTCCGGGGTCCAGGTCGGGCCCATGATCCGTCTCCAGTTCAGGGGAAGTCACGCCATCATATAGGCTGGCGCAGGGCCATCTTCCAGCGGCGGACCGCACAGCAGCGAGACGCGACGCCGCAGGCCGCTTGATTCGCGCCGTCAAATTACTATTTTGCCGCCGTTAGTTAAGGCCAATCCCGATGGCCTTTGCGGAGAGATACAGCCATGCGGGCCTCCCTTAGGCTGGCGAACGACCACCTGCAGCGCCGGACTGCAGGCGCCGCGGAAACGGCCGGGGCAAGCGAGTCTCCGCTGCCCCACGAGGTGCGGCGTTTCGCCTTCTACCTGGCGCCCAGCCTTTCCATGATCGCCTTCGCCGCCGCCATGGAGCCGCTGCGCATCGCCAACCTCGTCTCCGGCAGAACCCTCTACTCCTGGACGCTGCACTCGGAAACCGGCGAGCCCGTGCGCTGCTCCAACGGCGTCCAGATGGCGGTCGACGCCGGCCTGGTGGACCTGCCCAGCCGGGTGACGCTGTTCGTGTGCTCGGGCGTGGACGTACACAGCGCGGCGACGCCGGCGGTGATCGGCTGGCTCCGCCGCCAGGACCGGAGAGGCGTGCCTCTGGGCGCGTTCTGCACCGGCTCCTACCTGCTCGCCCGGGCCGGGCTGCTCGACGGGCGGCGCTGCACCATTCACTGGGAAAGCCTGCCGGCCGCCGGCGAGGAGTTTCCCGACCTCGAGTTCAGCAACCGCATCTTCGAGATCGACGGCAACCGCTTCACATGCGCGGGCGGCACCGCCGCCGCCGACATGATGCTGCGCCTGATCACCGAGCAGCATGGCCCCGGCCTGTCGGGGCTGGTCGCCGAACAGGCGCTGTACGCCACCCGCGGCGCCAACGACGAGCAGAGAACCTCCGTGTCGGGCCGCTACGGGGTGCGCCATCCGCGGCTCGTCTCCATCCTGCGGACCATGGAGGCCAACCTCGAGCATCCGGTACGCCCCGCCACCCTCGCCCGCCAGGTGGGCATGTCGGTGCGCCAGCTGGAGCGGCTGTTCCGCCGCTACCTCAACTGCTCGCCGAAGCGCTATTACATGGAGCTGCGCCTCACCCGGGCCCGCAACCTGCTGATGCAAACGGAGATGTCCGTGCTCAACGTCGCACTGGCATGCGGCTTCACCTCGCCATCCCATTTCTCCAAGTGTTACCGCCGCCAGTTCGAGCGCACTCCCTACCGCGACCGCTGCGCCCCGGAATCGCCGGTCTCCCGCACCGCATGAGCGGCTCGTCACCCGTGCAGCCTGCCGGGGCGTCCTTCCCGGCCATGCGCATGCGTCGTCTGCGGGCGGCGCCATGGCGCCGGGCTCTCGTCCGCGAAAATGCCCTTGCCGCCTCGGACCTCGTACTGCCGATGTTCATCGCCGAGGACGGACCGGCGGCGGAGGAAGTCAGTTCCATGCCCGGCGTGAGCCGCATCGACATCGACGCCGTCGTAGAACGGGCGGCGGAAGCCGCGTCTCTGGGCATTCCGGCGGTGGCGCTGTTTCCCAATATCGACGACGCGCTGCGCAGCCGCGGCTGCGAGGAGGCATGGAATCCGGACAATCTGGTCTGCCGCGCCACGCGGCGAATCAAGCGGGAAGTACCCGAAGTGGGGGTGATGCTCGACGTGGCGCTCGACCCCTACAACCTCGACGGCCAGGACGGCCTGGTGAGGGACGGCGTAGTTCTCAATGACGAAACCGTCGAGGCGCTGGTGCGGCAGTCGCTGGCGCAGGTCGAGGCGGGCGCCGACATTCTGGCGCCCTCCGACATGATGGATGGACGAATCGGCGCAATCCGCGGCGCGCTCGAGGCGGCTGGGCATCAGGATACGCTGCTGCTCGCCTACGCGGCCAAGTACGCGTCCGCCCTCTACGCGCCATTTCGCGAGGCGGTGGGCAGTGCCCGCCACCTGCAAGTGGACAAGGCCACCTACCAGATGGACCCCGCCAACACCGACGAGGCTTTGCGGGAAGTTGCCCTCGACATCGCCGAGGGAGCGGACATGGTGATGGTGAAGCCCGGTCTGCCGTATCTGGACGTGTGCCGCCGCGTGAAGGACACCTTCGGCATGCCCACCCTTGCCTATCAGGTGTCCGGCGAGTACGCGATGATACAGGCCGCCGCCGAGCGCGGCTGGATCGACGGGCCGAAAGTGATGATGGAGTCGCTGCTGGCGTTTCGCAGGGCAGGCTGCGACGCCGTGGTCACGTACTTTGCGATGGAGGTGGCGCGGACGCTGGCTGAGCGGGAGTGATCCAGCCGCCAAGCTCCCTTACGACGATATCTGCAAGCAGGCGGATATGGTCCGGGCGCTCGTTGAGGCAGGGAATGTAGCTGAACTCCTCTCCTCCCGCCTCGACGAAACTGTCGCGTATCTCTTCCTGAATCTCCTCCAGCGTCTCCACGCAGTCGGCCGAGAATCCCGGCGCCAGCACGGCGATGTCCCGCGCCCCGCCCCGCGCTAGCTCGGCCACGACGTCCACGGTGTAGGGCTTGAGCCATTCCTCCTTGCCGAAACGCGACTGAAACGCAATGCGCAAGGGAGGCACCCCCTCTCCCATGGCCTCCGACAGCAGACGCGCCGTTTTCTGGCAGTGGCAGTGATACGGGTCGCCTGCCTCCAGATAGCGCTGCGGCAGGCCATGGAACGACGCTACCACCGCGTCGGGAGCCGACGTGCACCCGGCCAGATGTTCGCGCAGCGAAACCGCCAGGGCGCCGATATAGGCGGCATGGTCGTGGTACGGTCCCACCGTGCGGATGGCGGGCTGCCAGCGCAATTTCATCAAGCCGCGAAACAGCTGGTCGTAGGCGGTTGCCGTGGTGGCGGCGGAATACTGCGGATAGAGAGCAAAGGCCAGAATCCGGTCACATCCAGCCTCCCGCAGCCGCTGCAGCCGCTCCTCGACTGTCGGCGCGCCATAGCGCATGGCGTAGTCCACCGCCAGAGAACCGTGACCTGCGCGTCGAAGCTCCTCCTCCAGCGCCTTGGTCTGGGTGCGGGTGATGGTGCGCAGCGGCGATTCGTCGAGATCCTGGTTCCAGATTTTGCGGTAAGCCTCGCCCGAAGAGAACGGCCTCTTGGTCAGGATGATGCCGTTGAGAATCAGCCACCATAGCCAACGCGCTGGTGGCGGCTCTATGACCCGGCGGTCCCAGAGAAACTCGCTAAGATAGCGGCGCATCGACCGGTAGTCGGTTGCTTCGGGAGTGCCAAGGTTGAGCAGCAGGACGCCGACACGGGAGGGCGGCACTGGCGGATGGCCCGCAGGCGCTTGAGGCGGTGGTTCGGGCGATGATGGGCTCACGTAGCCCTCCATTGACGCGGGAGACATTGGCTGCTAGATTAGTACTGGCTTGCAGGCTGCGCAACTAACCCTGCTTCTGCCATGTGCCTTGGCAGCAGCGGCTGTATGCTTGGCCTGACCAAGCGGCGGTTGACATGGCGGTACGGTTGGTTATATTTCCGGTGTGCGCTGAACGAGACCACAGAGCGAGGATGAACCATGGGCAAGCTAACGCTGCCGGTCAACAAGAACTGCTTCCCCACCATTCGTGAGGAGAAGCACCACTATGTGGATAAGACAGGCCTTATCGAATCGCTGGCGAACGGCGAGAAGCACAACTTCCTGTCCCGGCCTCCCGGGTTCGGCAAGACCCTGCTTGTCAGCACCCTAGAGGAGCTGTTTGAGGGTAACGAAAAGCTGTTCAGGGGACTTGCGATCCATGACAGCTGGGATTGGACTGCAACTCATCCAGTAATACATTTGTCTTTGAAGGGTGCAGACTACACCCTCCCAGAAATGACAACAAACCACATGTCGTATGTACTGTCACAACAGGAGAGAATTTTTGAGTCATTCACTGAATGCATTGACTGCGGGGCCCGGCTCGACAATCTAATTAGAAAAGTCAAGAAGGACCATGGACAGAAAGTCGTTTTGCTGGTGGATGATTGCGACTTGCCGGTTCTTTGCAATCTGGACAACCCTGATGTCGCGCGCGCCAGCATGGATGCGCTGCGAGATCTGTACTCGGTTGTCAAGGACCGTGATGATGACATACATTTTTCCTTTTTTACTGGAGTTAGTGGTTTTACAAAGGGTGAACCATTCTCCGAGGTGGACAACCTTTTTGATATCACCCTTGATCCAAAGTACTCTTCGCTGTGCGGATTTACTGACGCCGAACTGGATAGCGTATTCAAAAAAGAACTTCGGAAAATTGACCGAGGAATGCTCAGCGAATGGTATGGCGGATACTGCTGGCTTGGCTCCGACAAGGTTTACAATCCTCGCTACGCTGTCCAAGCGCTCTATCACGGTAGTGTTCCTGCTATTTGGATAGGGCCATACCACCCCAGATATCTTACCGAGACAATCCGGCGAAAGCATTTCTTCTCTATCGACTTGCACCAGCCCACTCTCAGCGGTACGCTTCTTCAGTCATTTGATGACGGTCAATTCTCCGTCGAGGCCATTCTGTTTCATGCAGGCTATCTCACCGTGACCAGTGCCGAAGGCGAGGGATCCGACATCGTTTATCATCTCGATTATCCCAATGTGGAAGCAAAGTGGAACCTGCATCGAGATCTTCTTCTGAATCTTGTGGTGGCCAAGCACGACAATGTATCGGGCATGCAGTCTATGCTACAGGAGTATCTCGATGACAGAGATTTTGACTCTATTGAGCATGCCCTGGAGTACTGTCTTTCTGGAATCCCGTACATTATGCACGCTGACTCCAAATGGAATACCTACGAGGCATATTTCGCAAGCGTTGTTTACTCGCTATTTCTTGGTGCGAGACTCAGCTGTCGGCTACAACTGGCGCCCAACCGTAGTTGTATCGCTATCACGGTAGAGGCGAAGAAGACAGTATACATATTTGTGTTTAGCATTGACAGGCCGGTACATAACGCAGCCACCAACGACCCACAGGAGAACAATGAATGCTATGACCATTACAAGCGCTCCAAAAAACGCATCTATCGAATCGATATTGTAGCCAATCCGTACTACTACGGACTCGATAAGTTCGACGTTAAGCGAGTGTAGCAATAATTCTCCTGTAACTCGTTCTATGCTGTGAAAATACTGCCGCCGCGCCCAACAGTATTTGCATACTCTTACGGCACCGGGCCAACCATTTCTTCCAAGATTTACAGACGATGTACATAGACCTAAAGTATGCATGCGACTGCAGTAAAACTCTAGAGGATTTTCATGATAATTGAATTTCAACATCCCGTGCATGCTGATGGTCTTCCATGCCTTAGGTTGGTCCAAATGCAACCCCTCCGCCAGGCGGTTGCATCTTCCTTCCCTGCTGTTTACCTTCACGGTGGCATGGGGGAGCAACTTGGTCTCGATCGTCCCCAGAGCATCCGCCAGCCGCCAAGCCGCCGATCCCGGCTTCAGGGGGCGAGGCTGGTCCGGATGGGACGACCACCCGCTCAGATGCACCACCTCAAACGTTGCCTGCACCCCGTCGCCCAAGGGACGCCGCTCACCGTACAGTTCGCAGGCGCGCGCCAGAGTGCATCGCGAGAGGCTTGGCCCTCGCTGGCTAAGCGTGTTCGCCTCTCCCCAGCTGCGTAACTCCCGCATCAGATGCAGCGGACTGGCCATCTCAAGGCGATGGCGCTCGAAGTCGGCGACCGGCAAAGCGTATCCAGCACGCACCAGCAGGTCGCCGCAGTCACGCAGACCAGCCATTGGTGACACGCGTGGACTCGCTCCACCCGCTGATTCGGACTCCGCCAGCAGCAGACATTCCCGCAGCTCGGCCAGCTTCTCCCCTCCAAGGGTTGCTCCCAGCAGCAGGCCGTCCGGCACCAGGGTTCGACGCAGCTGCACCAGCGTCGCCAGAGGGTCGTTGGTCCAGTACAGCGTGAGTCCCAGTATCGCTAGGTCAAACTGCCCGTCGGCAAGAGAAAGTTCCTCTTCGTCCGCCGCCATCACCATCGTTTCCGGCATCCGGCAGCGGGCGTCCCGCGCCTCCTCCTCCCGTGCATCGACCTGAACGACAGTCTCCACTCCTAGGCGACCTTCCGAAACTTCTGCACAAGTCCCTCCCTCCGTCCTCACCACGACGGCGTGCGGAAACGGGCGGCTGAAGTCTCCGAGGCACTTCGCCAGGCTCTCGGCGACCAGCCAGTGCATATCTTTCTCGAAACTGGCGTGTTCGCCGCCACAGAGTGCGGTCAAACAGCGCTGGCGGCAATTCCACGGTGCAGCCTCAGCGAACGCCTACTGCGTCATGCTCTTCCCGCATGTCCAAAGGGAGGTCCGACAGCACAGACGCCTCCAGCAGCAGGTCAGACGGCGCGTTGGCGGCTCCATGATTCGCCGGTACCAGAGGAACTCGCTAAGTTTGCGGCGCATCGACTGGTAGTCGGTGGCCTCGGACGTACCAAGATTGAGCAGCATGACACTTACACGGGAAGGCGGTATCGGCGGATGGCCCGCTGGCTCATGGCGCGGTGGTTCGGGCGATGACGGGCTCACGTAGCCCTCCATTGACGTGGGAGACTTCAGCTGCTAGACTAGTACTGGCTTGCGGGCCGCGCAACTGGTGCTTCTACCACCGTGTGCTACCGCAGCGATTGCGTGCTGTGCTAGTCTACTTGGCTGTTGACAGACAACGCACGCATGGCATGATGAGCAAGCACGCCCCAGGGCTGCAACAGGTGGAGCGATAACCATGAATCGGCTGCGAGTGCCGTTTGGCATACAAAGTTTCCGCGACATCCGCGAGGGCGGCTACTACTACGTAGACAAGACGGAGTTCATCGATCTTCTGGTTTATGACACGAAGCACAACTTCCTGTCCAGGCCGCGGAGATTTGGCAAATCTTTGCTTGTCAGCACCTTGAAGGAGCTGTTCGAAGGAAACGAAGCACTGTTTCGGGGACTTGCAATTCACGATAGATGGGACTGGTCAACAAACCACCCTGTAATTCATCTTTCTCTTGGTTCTGGCAATTTTTCTCAAACAAATGACCTTCTAGAGACTCTTGGCAGCCAGCTGTCCTCACTGGAAGAGGAATACGAATTGCAGAACACTTACTCCAGTCCGTCTGTTCGGCTTGACCGCTTGATTAAGAAAATAAAAAAGATTACGGGAAAGGGTGTAATCTTTCTAATGGACGAATACGACAAGCCTATTCTGGAAGCCCTCGGTGAACCAAATGTTGCTCGCGCCAACAGAGGAATACTGCGTGGATTGTATTCCGTGATCAAGGATCGAGACGATGAACTTAGGTTTAGCTTTCTTACTGGCGTAAGCAGATTTTCCAAAGTTGGGCTTTTTTTTGGTGCCAATAACTTTTGGGACATGACACTGGACCCAAGATATTCATCACTTTGCGGGTACACTGATGAGGAGATGGAGCATGTGTTTGCTTCGGAGCTGTTGGGACTTGATCGTGCGAAGATTCGCGAATGGTACAACGGATACAACTGGCTTGGCGTCGAAAAAGTCTATAATCCTAACAGCATCCTTACATTATTCAAATCGCGTAAATATAAAGCCGGATGGATTGAGAGTGGCACACCGGATTTCCTAATTGAAGCACTGCACAGGAAAACATATTTTTCCATTAACCTAAAAAAGGTTATTGGATCGGATGCTCTCCTGCAAACGTTCGATGTGGATAGTATTGTCACAGAGGCCCTTCTTTTCCAAACTGGTTACTTGACAGTGACCGGCTCCGAAAGCGACTCGGGGGAAACAATCTATCATCTCGATTATCCAAATCGTGAAGTTCGCGAAAGTCTCCATAGAATCCTGCTTGACAGTCTGCTGCCAGAGCGTATGCAAGAAAATGTTGTGAGCAGAAAACTGTTTCGGAGACATCTAGCGGCTGGTGATCTCGATGGTCTCAAGGATCTGCTGCAGTCAGTTTTAGCCAGCATCCCGTATTCATGGCATACCAGCGGTGATCTAGCTACCTATGAAGCATACTTTGCTAGTGTGGTATTCTCATATTTTATTGGCGCGGAGGTGGCTCCCCGCGTTGAGGAAACTACTAGCCGAGGGCGCATTGACTTGACAGTGGAGTCCGATAATATCGTATACATATTTGAGTTCAAAGTTCTGAACGGTAGCGAGGAAGGAGAGGCGCTCGCCCGGATAAAAGACAAAGGCTACGCCGACAAGTACCAGCATTCTGGCAAGCAAATCTACCTCATCGGAGCGGAGTTCAACTCAGAGGACCGCACCCTTGCCCGCTGCGACGTCGAGCCGGCTTAGCAGGCCAGCGCCGCACCCATTGGCTGTCCCATCCAGTCTTGCGCCCCACCCTATCTGGGCAGCCTGGTCTCAGTGGTCCCCAGCGCATCCGCCAGCCGACGCGTCGCCGACCCCGGTTTCAGTGGACGAGGCTGGTCCGGATGGGGCGACCACCCGCACATATGCACCACCTCAAACGTTACCTGCACCCCATCGCCCAAGGGATACCGCTCACCGTACATCTCGCAGGCGCGCGCCAGAGTGCGTCGCGACAGGCTTAGCCCTCGCTGGCTCAGCGCGTTCGCCTCTCCCCAGCTGCGTATCTCCCGCATCAGATGCAGCGGGCTGGCCATCTCGAGGCAATGGCGCTCGATGTCAGCGACGGGCAACGCGTATCCAGCCCGTACCAGCAGGTTTCCGCAGTCACGCAAGCCAGCCATCGGCGACACCCGCGGACTCGCGCCACCCGCTGAATCGGACTCCCCCAGCAGCAGGCATTCGCGCAGTTCGGCCAGTGTTTCTCCTCCAAGAGTCGCTCCCAGCAGCATGCCGTCCGGCACCAGGCTTCTGCGCAGCTGCACCAGCGTCGCCAGAGGGTCGTTGGTCCAGTGCAGCGTGAGTCCAAGTATCGCCAGGTCAAACTTCCCGTCTGCCAGTGGAAGCACCTCCTCGTCAGCTGCCACCACCATCGTGTTCGGCAGCCGATTGCTGGCGTCCCGTGCTACCCGTTCGCTTGCGTCGACCTGCACGACGGTCTCCACGCCGAAGCGGCCTTCCAAAATCTCCGCGAACTGCCCTCCTCCCGTCCCCACCACGACGGCGCGCGGAAACTGGCGGCTGAAGTCCGCAAGGCGCTCCGCAAGGCTCTCGGCAACCAGCCGATGCAGCTCGCCCTCGAAACTGGCGCGCCCGCGACGCTGTCGCCACAGGGCACGGTCAAACAGCGTTGGCGGCGATTCCACGGCGCTGCCTCAGCGCACGCCCACGGCGTCCAGCTCTTCCCGCATGTCCAGCGGCAGGTCCGCCAGCGCGGACGCCTCCAGCAGCAGGTCGGACGGCGCGTCCTTCGCGGCCAGATACCGCCACCCCTGAAACGGACGCTTCCTGCGGGGATTCACCAGCACAAGTTCCGGGCTGAACACCAGCACGGCCTGCCGGCGGCCCTCCTTGTCTTCCTCCACAAGGATCTCCTCCACCCTCTGCCGCACCAGAATGCGGTGGCGAATCACCCAGTACAGGGAGCCGCCCGCCACGATCTCGTCGCGGCGGCGAGGGACGTTGCGCGTGGCATGCCTCGGTCTCTCGTCTATCCCCTTCCTGCGCCGTTCGCGAGCGCGCTGCACCTGCCACTCGGCAAGCTGGGCCACGGAATCGACGCCGACGCAGAGTTTGAGCAGATGCAGCACTGGCGGTCTCCCCCGGCTCTTCTGGAGATGGTTGGTGGCCACAAAATAGGGCGGCCGAAGTAAAACATAGCAGCGCCTTCTCACTACCGGCGCTGGGCAAGGCTTTACGCAAGCGGCAGCGGCGCTACAAAGGCACGGAATCATTGATGGCATCGGACATCCTGCATGCTGAACGTCGATCAGGTGGCGAAATCTTTCGGCGGTGTGCGCGCCCTCGACGGCTGTTCGCTTAGCTTCGAAGAGGGCCAGATCACCGGCCTGATCGGCCCCAATGGCGCGGGCAAGACCACCCTGTTCAACATCGTCGCCGGCGCCTACCCGCCGACTTCCGGGCAGGTGCGCTTCAGCGGCACCGACATCACCGGCGTTCCGGCGCATCGTCTGTTCCACAAGGGCATCGTCCGCACCTTCCAGATTCCGCAGGAGTTCGGCCGTCTTACGGTACTGGAAAACCTGATGACGGTGCCGGTGAAACAGACCGGAGAACGGCTTCTGCAGCTTTGGATGCAGCGTGGACGCGTCGCTTTCGAGGAAAGCGTACTGCGCGCCCAAGCCGAAGAGCAGCTGCGCTTTCTGGGGCTGCATGGCGTCCGAGACGAGCTGGCGCAGAACCTCTCCGGCGGCCAGAAGAAGCTGCTCGAGCTGGGGCGGGCGATGATGGCCGAGCCGCGGCTGCTGCTGCTGGACGAGCCCGGCGCCGGCGTGAACCCCACGCTTCTGGCAGAGCTGGGCGAGCGCATACGCACGCTCAACCGCGAGCGCGGCTACACCATCTGCGTGATCGAGCACAACATGGAGCTGATCGGCTCGCTGTGCGACCACGTCTTCGTGCTTGCCGAAGGCCAGCTGCTCGCCGATGGCAGCCTCGACACCGTCCGCAGCAACCGCCAGGTGCTGGACGCCTATCTGGGCGGCGCCTCGTGACGCCCGTCCTGTCCATCGACGGCGTGTCGGGCGGCTACGGCGACGTGGACATCGTCCATGACCTTTCGCTGGAGGTGCGGCCGGGCGAGATTGTCGCCATCGTCGGTCCCAACGGCTCGGGCAAGTCGACGGCGCTCAAGTCGGTGTTTGGCCTGCTGACCCTGTCGGCGGGAAAGGTGCTTCTGGAGGGCGCCGACATCACCCAGCGCCGCACGTCCGACATCGTCCGCCTTGGCGTCTGCTACGTGCCGCAGACGGCCAACGTCTTCCCCTCCCTCACCGTCTACGAAAACCTCGAGCTTGGAGGCTACGTCAGCGGCGGCGCGCTGGACCGGCGCATCGAGGAGATTTACGCCCTGTTTCCCGACCTTCGCTCCCGCCGCCGCCAGGCGGCCGGTACGCTGTCAGGCGGCCAGCGTCAGATGGTGGCCATCGGCCGGGCGCTGATGCCCGAGC
>CAZPIN010000137.1:0-6085 GCA_964586735.1 uncultured Rhodobacterales bacterium
GGTCCCTTCCCACGGCCACAACCGAGGCACGGAACCTGACGCCGTACGCGGAGAGCGCGGGGGCAGGACTGCTGTCTGGCATCTGCCGCGCTGCCACCCGGGGGGTGGCGGCGCCGGGGAACACCCTTGCAGATGATTCAGAATTGCTGTATATGTGGAGGCAACCGGACCAGCCGCTGTGGCTGGGCCTTTTAACCACTCAACCTTAAGGGAGCAGTACCATGAAACGTCATGCACTGGCCTTGACGGTCGCCTTGGCGGCCGTCGCCTGGGCGGGGCACGCCTCCGCTCTAACCGCCTGTCTTATCACCAAGACAGACACCAACCCGTTCTTCGTCAAGATGAAGGAAGGCGCCACCGCCAAGGCAGAGACCTTGGGAGTGACGCTCAAGTCCTACGCCGGCAAGATCGACGGGGACAACGAGACCCAGGTCGCGGCCATCGAGACCTGCATCGCCGACCGTGCCTCGGGCATTCTGCTGACGCCCTCCGACACCTCGGCAATCGTGCCGGCCGTGAAGCAGGCCCGCGACGCGGGACTCGTGGTGATCGCCCTCGACACCGAGCTCAGCCCGACCGAGGCCGCCGACATGACGTTCGCGACGGACAACTTCCGGGCGGGCCTTCTGATTGGCCAGTGGGCCAAGGGCGCGATGGGCAGCAACGCGAGGAACGCCAAGATCGGCCTGCTTAACATCAACATCAGCCAGCCCACTGTCGGCGTCCAGCGCAATCAGGGCTTCCTGCAGGGGTTTGGCGTCGATCTCGGCGATCCCAACAAGTGGGGCGACGAGACGGATCCGCGGATCGTCGGCCACGACGTCTCGGACGGCAACGAGGAGGGTGGCCGCCGGGCCATGGAAAACCTGCTCGCCAAGGATCCGATGATCAACGTGGTCTACACGATCAACGAGCCAGCCGCCGCTGGCGCCTACGAGGCGCTCAAGGCCATCGGCCGCGAGAACGACGTCCTGATCGTTTCCGTCGACGGCGGTTGCCCGGGCGTGGCCAACGTCAAGGCGGGCGTAATCGGCGCCACCTCGCAGCAGTATCCGCTGCTAATGGCCTCCAAGGGCATCGAAGCGATCGTCCGCTTTGCCAACTCCGGGCAGAAGCCGGAAAACACGCCGGGGAAGAAGTTCTTCGACACTGGTGTGGCCCTGATCACGGACCAGCCGGTGCGGGGTGTCGACTCCATCGACACAACGGAAGGCACGGCCCTCTGCTGGGGCTGATCGCCGTCGGCTTTAGGGCTTCATAATCCAGGCGGGAGCGGGTCCGGCGAGCAGTCCGGTCCCGCTCCCGCCAACCCGCCGCCGGGAGGCAAGGATGTCCCTGCCAGCGGATTCCGCGTCCCAGGACCATGCGACCGGCGCCGTTTCGGGTGCCGAGGAGATCGCGTTCTCCGACCGCGACCATCAGGGACTCGTCTCCCGCTTTCACCATGCGCTGCACACCACGCCGGCGCTGGTGCCGCTGATCGTCCTTGTTCTGGCGACAGCCATCTTCGGGCTGCTGCTCGGCTCGAAATTCTTTTCCCCGTTCGCGCTCACCCTGATCCTCCAGCAGGTGCAGATCGTCGGCATCGTCGCGGCGGCGCAGTCGCTGGTGATCCTGACCGCCGGCATCGACCTCTCAGTGGGCGCCATCGCCGTGATCTCCTCTGTGGTGATGGGACAGTTCACTTTCCGCTACGGGCTTCCGCCACACCTTGCCGTGGTCTGCGGCCTGGCCTTCGGCACGGGCATCGGCGCACTTAACGGCTGGCTGGTGGCGGCCATGAAGCTGCCGCCGTTCATCGTCACGCTGGGCATGTGGCAGATCGTGCTGGCGTCCAATTTCCTCTATTCCGAAAACGAGACCATCCGCAGCCAGGACATCGCCGCCGAGGCCCCGGTACTGCAGCTGCTTGGCAACAAGTTCACCATCGGCGGCGCCGTGTTCACCTACGGCGTGATCTTCATGGTGCTTCTGGTCGTAGTCCTTGCCCACGTACTGCGGCACACCGCATGGGGGCGGCATGTCTACGCCACCGGCGACGACCCGGAGGCCGCCAAGCTGTCTGGCGTCAACGTCAAAGGCACGCTGATTTCGGTCTACGCGCTGGCGGGACTGATCTGCGCGTTCGCCGGCTGGGCGCTCATCGGGCGAATCGGCTCGGTCTCGCCCACCTCGGGCCAGCTGCTCAACATCGAGTCGATCACCGCCGTGGTGATTGGCGGCATCTCGCTGTTCGGCGGGAGGGGGTCGATTCTGGGCGCCTTCTTCGGCGCGCTGATCGTCGGGGTTTTCACCCTCGGCCTGCGGCTGGCTGGCGCCGACGTGCAGTGGACCTTCCTGCTGATCGGCCTGCTCATCATCACCGCAGTGGCGGTGGACCAGTGGATTCGCAAGGTGGCGACATGACGGCGGTTCTCAGGGCCCGCGGACTGGTCAAGCGCTACGGGAGGGTTACGGCGCTCGACCATTGCGACTTCGACCTCATGCCCGGGGAAATTCTGGGGGTCATCGGCGACAACGGCGCCGGCAAGTCGACGCTGATCAAGGCGATATCGGGGGCGGTGCAGCCCGACGAGGGAAGCATCGAGCTGGAGGGCAGAACGGTGCAGTTTCGCCAGCCCATCGAGGCGCGCGAGGCGGGCATCGAGACGGTCTACCAGACTCTGGCAATGTCGCCCGCCCTGTCGATCGCCGACAACATGTTCATGGGCCGGGAGATGCGCAAGCCGGGCCTGCGCGGGCGGATACTGCGCCAGCTGGACCGCGCCGCCATGGAGCGCTTCGCCCGCGAGAAGCTGTCGGAGCTGGGCCTGATGACCATCCAGAACATCCGCCAGGCGGTGGAGACCCTGTCCGGCGGCCAGCGCCAGGGCGTGGCGGTTGCCCGTGCCGCGGCCTTCGGCTCGAAGGTGATCATTCTAGACGAGCCCACCGCCGCGCTTGGCGTCAAGGAGTCGCGGCGCGTGCTGGAGCTGATACTCGACGTCCGCTCCCGCGGCATCCCGATCATCCTGATCAGCCACAACATGCCGCATGTGTTCGAGGTGGCCGACCGCATCCATGTCCACCGGCTTGGCCGGCGGCTGTGCGTGATCGACCCCAAAGCCTATTCGATGTCGGACGCCGTCGCCTTCATGACGGGGGCCAAGGAGCCAGACTCCATACAGGAAACCGCGGCGGCCTGAGCATAACGGGCGCAGCCACCAAAGCCCCTTTCAAGCAATCAGGCCACACGCGCCGGTTCGGCTGCCGGCGATTCCGCCGATACTCGTCGGCACCTTAAGCCGGATCGTCTGGCAGCAACCAGGGTATGCGTCCCATGACGTGGCCGTCGAGGCCCGCCGGACGCTGGGGCTTGGGCACCGTGCCGTCCTCGCTGTCCTGATGGGCAAGCGCGAAGGCCACCACGTCGCCGGCGGCCTCGGCGGTGGGCTGGAGCTCGGTCAGGTAGTAGGAGGTCTTGCCGGTCGCCACCACTAGGCACTTGTTGGATGCGCTTGCTTGTCCTTGACACTCAACCGGCATTCTGCTACACGGAGCGGTACGCCGTATCACTGCGGGTGTTACCGACATGGGGCAAAGCGTTGCAAGGATGGTCCGAGGCATGAGCGATTCGAAGCTTCAGGATTCCTTCGCCACAGAGGAGCAGTACAGAGATGCTCCGCTCGAGGCCAAGCGGCAGGAGGGCTTTTCGTGTCCCTCCTGCGGTCGTCAGGGTCACGGCAAAATGAGCAGAGGCGGGTTTTTCTGGCGTAACTGCCGCAAGAAGCAGGTTTCCTCCAACCGCGGAAATCATGTTCCACTCCACCAAACTGCCACTCGCCATCGGGTTTCGGACCACTTATTTGCTCGCCTTGCTCTAGGCCAGATTCTCGGTGATGGAGGTTGTCTGCTGTCTAGGCGTCAAGCGGCATGCGGCATGGCCAATGAAGCAGAATCTCGCGTAAGCGAAGGTCAGGGCTGGGGAACGGAGGCTGTTCGGCCTTGGCACCCAGATGCCCGCCACGGATGCTCCGTCACTTTCGTACCGGAAAGTCGGAAAGCATCGTGGCTTGCAGTCGGGGTTGCGGACACCAGGATCGTGTGCTATATTGCTGGAAGAAATAGGTCAATCAGGAGACCCTGCTATGCGTAGTCTGTTTTGTCGCCACGCGGCCTTACTGTTTGCCTTCATCTTCACCTCCGAGGCTGGGGCTACCGAGTGGCGAGTCTCCTTATGGGGCGAGCCTAGGGCGTTCACCAAACATGTCGAGAAGCTCGCCGAACTTGTCGTAGAACAAACTGGCGGGGACTTTGTCCTGGAAATATCCTACGGTGGCTTGGCCAGTAGCAATAAAAATCTCGATGGCGTAATTCGGGGCGACTATGAAATGGCTCAAGCCTGTGTTGGCTATCACCCCAAGCAACTTCGCACTCTTTCGGTGCTGGAGCTCCCGTTTCTAGGTATGTCTACCCTCGAACAGGAACGCAGAGTATCACAGGAACTCTACAGACATCCGGTTGTTGTCGCTGAAATGGAGCAGCTGGGCATCTATCTGCTCATGCCGTCACCGCTGCCACAGTACAACCTGGCTGGTACTGGCGCTCCACCGGTTTCTGTAAATGGTTTACGGAATCTGAACGTGCGTGCACTGGGAAGCATTGGCGAGGCGGTAGAGTCATTCGGCGCGATTCCTACCTATACGTCAATCAATGTTCTGAATAACAGGCTGGACAGCGGCATGGTGCATGCAGCTAGTCTTGCACCGCATACACTTCTGGAGTATAATGTCCTTAAACACTCCGACTGGTGGACTAAGAATCTCAACCCCGGCACTGCCAACTGTCCGGTTGTAGTCAATCGCGATGCGTTCGACAAACTGAAACCGGATCATCGCAGAATTCTGCTGGAGTCCGTTGATGATGCACTCGACAAGTACATTGAATTCTATAATGACAATGCGTTGGGCAACTGGGAAAAAGTGCTTAAGGATCATGATGTTGAGATAATAATTCTGGATCAGAATGTGCTTGATCACCTTCACAAAGGCATTGCAGAGAACTGGATTAGAAACAACGCCGCCGCCGGAGTGCCCGCGGACAATGTCTACAACGATATGATTGGTATATTGCGCAAGTACCTCGGTCATCAGGCAGCGCGGTGATTGAGCACGGTTTGCGTGGAGCAAGCAGGTCGCTGGTTCAGTTGAATTGCCATATTTGGGCAATTACAATTGACTTTGGCATCTGTATTCCCCGACAGCTCCATTCGCGTTGATTCAAAAGTATCGCTATGAGCAGAAACAGCAAGCGGCATGACAATAGTCTCCAAAAGGACATCCTCCGGTACAGGAGAATATTCTTTGGAATAAGCGCGCTCAGTGGCTTGCTTGCGCTATTTCTTTCCGCGTTTATATTTGGAGACATTGATGTTCCTTTGGTTGAGGAGCCGGATCCATCATCGCTTTGCATAGCAATATATACGTTTGAGGAGTCAGTCGACAATATATGCTTCAACGTTCCTCCGAAGTTGTTCAACTGGATAATCGAAGCGTTCCCACACCTGCTTCCCAGCATAACACTGGGATTGTACTTTGTCTCTGCCGCCTCGCTGATTCTGTCAATATTTTTTCTGCTGATCGGGCATCTTTTCTCTCGCCGAAATGACTGATACTCAACCATGGTCTCAATATTGCAGCTCACTTTCAGTGGCTCTGCAAGAGTTGGCGCGCCAGAGTTTCTGGAAAGCCGTAAACGACCATGAGTTCAAGTCAGCCCGCGCAGGTTACAAAAGGAGAAGTGACCGCAAGGCTAACTGGAAAGATTTCACAATAGACCAGCTGCCGTACCGGCAAGTGTCTCGAGTGCCAGCTGGTTACGGGGGCCGCTGGGTGGACCGTCATATTCGAGGAGGCACTCTGTCCACTAGGAGCCTGTCCCAGTATTCTTCGATGCCGCAGCGAAGCCCCCATGCCACCGTGAATGGAAACAGCAGGGAAGGAAGACGCAGCCGTCTGGCGAAGGGGTTGCGTTTGGGCCAGGCAATGGCGACAATCTCCATACCTTCAACTACGGAGAACCGTCATGGCCAAAGGCTACCATCACC
>CAZPIN010000138.1:0-16935 GCA_964586735.1 uncultured Rhodobacterales bacterium
CATTCGTCCACCCATAAACACCGTTCCCCCGCATCGGGGTTGCCGCATCATGGACGCTGCTCTGATGCGGCAACCCCGATGCGGGGGAACGGTGTTTATGGGTGGACGAATGCGCTGGAACGGGTGGTCGAATACACTGGAATGAGCACTTTCGACGAGGGCGTAGCTGTCTGTCTCGATCTGGCGTGCCGCCGTTGACAGTTCGCCCCAAAAGGCTGCCGGTCCACCTGTTCCCGTCCAGTCGTCGGGTGTCCAGTCGCCGTTAGGCAGCCAGTCGCCAATGTCCAGAGCGAAGTTGCTCTGGCTGGACATGCAGTTCTGAACGAGCAGACGGATTCTCGCCGAATTCATCGATCCAGTTGCGGTAGTTGGCGATGCCGCCGCCAAAACTGAATAATAGTTTCTTTGCTGTAGCGGATTGGATACTACAGACCAGACAGTCGGCATCAGTCACTCTTCAGGTCGAGTCTTTGGAGGATGCACTCGCCTATAGGTCGCCGCCGTCATCCTCAATCACTTCGAATCCAACTATGTTATGCGATTTCTTGCTTATCTCTACTCCAGCAAGATAAAGAGTTTTGGCAGCCCCCCGATACTTCTGCGCGTACTCCATATCCAGAATTTTTTTCAGTGCAATGCCCCTTTTCTTGCCGCTGACCATTTTGAACTCAAATATGTACACGAATGATGGGCCTTCCACTACTAGGTCGATACGTCCTTTATCGGTGGCATCTTCTGCCCGCGCCACGAGACCCATTCCCATAAAGTACGAGTAGAAAGCGCTGGCGAAATAGGCTTCATACTTCGTGAGGTCCACTGGCGCATGCCACTGCTTCGGGAGTCCTGCAAGGGCTCTCTGAAACAATTTCCGCAGCTCATCAATATCACAGGTCTGAAGATAATGAAGCGCGTCATCACACTCATCTAGCAGTTTCTCCGATGATTCGGGCAGCAGAATTTCAAGCAGCAGAAGGTTCAAGTTCTCTCTGACTTCCCTGTTTGGATAATCAAGAAGATACCTTACCTTTCCTCCTCTGGCAATTTTCTTCGCAATCGTCAGGTACCCTGACTGGAATAAAAGCGTTTCGGGCTCCAATTTGTTCACATCGAATGACTCGAGGAGATTGCTGCGTGGACGCATTTTGCTTAGATTCACAGACATTACCTTCTTTTTCTTCAATGTATCGACCAAGAAACTAGGCGTTCCTGTCTTGAACCACCAACAATCATACTCCCTATGGTAAAGCAAGTACAGAATATCGTACGGATTGTACACCTTCTCCTCCCCAAGCCAGCTGTATCCGTTATACCATTCGCGGATTTCATCTCGGTCTAGCCCATCAATCTCATGTGAAAAAACATTATCTAGGTCGGCATCTGTGTAGCCGCAAATCGACGAGTACTGCTTCAGTATCGTAATGTCAAAAAGGTTGTTCACGCCGGAAAACAGGCTTGTTTTCGCGAATCTGCTTACGCCGGTGAAGAAACTGAAGCGCATAATATCAGTGGAATACTTTGTCGCTCCATACAAACCGCGCAGCGTGTTGCGGTTGGCGGTGGCGACCTTGATGTCCTCAATTGCGTCGAGGATGGGCTTGTCGTACTCGTCGACCAACAGCACCACTTTTTGGCCAGTTTGAGAGTATAAATTATCAATAAGCTCGCCTAGTCGACCTTCGGGCGTTCGCGCCGCAGCCTTCAGGCCCGCTCTCCCTTCAAATTTTCGAAGCTGGACGTCAATTATGTCGTCGAGGCTCTCCGTGCTCGTGAAGTTGCCAAGGCTGAAGTCGAAATGAATTACTGGCGACCGAGTAGACCAGTCCCACTTGCCATGGAGATCGAGACCTGAGAAAAATGTTTCGTTGCCTTCAAACGCCTCTCTAAGCGTATTGACGAGCAGACTCTTGCCGAATCGTCGAGGCCGGGACAAAAAGAAGTTTTTTGCTCCTTCTTGCATGAGCATGTCTATGTAGGCAGTTTTGTCCACATAGTAGTATCCGTCCTCCCGAATTTCACGGAAAGCGTTGATGCCAAACGGCAGCCGTTTCTTCTCCATGATTCCATCCTCCAAGGCGCGTGGTCGGGTCTCCTTCCTGCCCCAACTTATAGCCAATTTAGCCCTTTACCCCACGGATGCAACACGCTGCCCCATCTGCTAACTACGGACTATCAGGGTACAAGCGGCTGACCGAAGTATATGCTAGAAGCCCAGCCTTCCCTCCAGCATAACCGAGTCGCTCGGACGCGACGACCGCCCCTCCTCGCGCTGGCCGTAGACGTCGAGGCTCAGCCCTTCTAGCGGACCGGCCAGGCCGCGCATCTCGGTGCCCAGGCGCAGTCTCTGGCTGTCGTTGCCGGTTTCCGCCTCGCTGTACAGGGTCGCCAAAGCCCGGTCCCGCCATGTCCCCGCGCCGTAGCCCAGACGCGCCCTCATCGCGGCGCCGGCGTCAGAGGAGGCGTAGACGTCGAGGTCCTGCGTTCCCCACATGGACTCCGCAACGCCAGTACGGGGCACGTTCCAAGTCGGCTCAAACGACATGCTGGCACCCCGTCCTTCGGGGTCAGGAGCGTAGGTGAAGCCCAGCCCCGCTCCCCACTCGCGGAAACCGGACTGCGAATGCAGCAGAAGCGCGCTTACGCGGCCCTCGACCTCCCAGCCGCTCTCTGGCGGCACGTAGCGTATCTCCGCCGCCATGTCGGCCCCGGCTCCAGTCTCAGCGTCGCCGGTGTCCCGCCGCGCGCCCAGCTCGATGCGGTTTGACATTGCCCCGCCAGTGGCCAGCTCCCAGGCCGAAACGCCCTCCAGCGCCACGCGTATCCTCGAGGTGTCCGTCTTAACCTGAGTGTAGCCGGACGACGCTGCCACGGTCATCTCCGACTTGAACCAGTCCCCCCGCACAGCAACCTGCATCTCCCCCACCTGCGAGGAAGCGCTCTTCAGGCCTAGCGCCTGTATCTGCAGTTTGACATCCGTCTCCACCGTGTTGCTGCCGCTGGTCATCTTCATCGTCCCCGATCCCTTGCCGAGAATGCTTCCCCAAACGCTGTATCCCGCTTCAGCCGTCCACTGGACGTACGGAGCGTAGGTCGTGATTCTGGTCTCGGCGACGCCGGACGCGCCGCCAGCCGATGAACGGCTGAAGTCCGACTTGTCCTCTGTGCGGCTGAACGCGATGCCATACATGATGGCCTCGCTGTACGGCGCGTCGATGCCAACCAGAATCTCCGACGACTGGCTTTCGACGAGGGCGTTGCTCTCCGTCTCGCTCTGGCGCGTCGCCGTGGACAGCTCGCCCCAAAAGGCTGCCGGTCCGCCGGTTCCCGTCCAGTCGTCGGGCAGCCAGTCGCCGTCAGGAAGCCAGTCGCCATCGGGCAGCCAGCCGCCGATATCCAGCGCAAAGCTGCTGTTGCTGGCAAGGCGATTCCGGTCGGGGATGCTGGCCCAAGCGAGATAGTCGTCGAAGCCTCCTCCATAGCCGCTGTCCAGCCCGTCAAGCGAGCCATCGGGCGCCGTCGCCTCGAGGCCAAACAGACTCGCGACTTCCCGCACAGTCCGGCTGGCGTCTCCGCTGGAAAGCGCCTGGGTGTCCAGTGTACGCCCGCCCAGCGTCGCCTGCGACCTCAGGCTGCCCGTACGGCGGGCCTCGGAACGGCGCCAGATGCCATCAACGATGCCAGTGGTGATTGAGTGGCCAACGCCCGCAACCGCGTGGACAAGCGCCTGCGGATAAGTCCCGACAACCATCAGCCTGCCGGCGAGGACCCAGCCGCCGGCCGCGGTCTCCGCCTCGCCCTCCAGGCGCGCCGACGGCCGCACCGCGGAATTGACGCCTGAAGGCAGGCTGCTGCCCGCCGCCGCCGCGAATGGCTTGATCTGGAGTCTGATCATCGAGCCGGTGTGCAGGGGGCTTTCGAATACGGCGGCCGCCTCCGCTGGCCCGCTGCCGTTGGCCGGAATTGTCGTACTGCCTTCAACAGAGCGCGCCGACGCCCCAGTACCGACGACCACCAGCCAGTCGACTTGGCCATCGACGGGAGCGTTATGGGAGAGGGAAATGTCGAAGCTGACAGTCCTCTCCGCCCCGGTGTACACAGGCTCCGTGGCAAGAACGCTGATCTGTCCGGAAGGCTCGCTGATGGCGACTCTGGCGAAGCGGTCTGCCCCCAGAGACGCCCCTCGGGATGGACTGGCAAGGGAGACCATGAGGGTTTCGCCGCCAATTTCGGCGACGATGTCGCTGCTGACGGATACGGTGATGGTTTGCTCCGCGACGTCTGGGGCAAAGACAAGCCGCTTGGAGCCGCTGTCCGTGAAGTCCCGGCCCTCGATAGCAGTGCCGGTGAATCCGTAGCTGACGGCCAGGGAGGCTTCCGCATGGGCGGCTGACCGGTCGAGCGCGACCGTGAAGGCAAGGTCCTCGGTGCCCGTGGCGGGCTCGGCGATGGATGCCGAAGACGCCGCGATAGTGAAGATGCTGCCGGTTACGGAGCCGGCGGGCCCTACCGTGTCAGCGCCTGCTGGATAGGCGTCGCTGGGCCTCTCCTCAAGGCTGTTGCCATCGTCGGTGAACGCTACTTTGACCCGGATCTTCATGCCCTCGTCTTCCGCCGTCAAGCCGTAGGTGGAGGAAGTGGCGTCGGGGATGTTGATCCAGAGAATGGGCGCGCCCGGCGCACCGCGCTGCCACTGATAGGCGTAGTTGGGACTGGTCAGCCCGTCGGAGTCGTCAATGCCGCTCAGGTCCGATGCCCGCAATACCCGGCCTACCCTGGCCGTGCCGACAACCGCGGGCGCGCCCGTGGCGAGACTGTTGATGGTCGACGAGATTGGCGCCGTGGCGTCGCTGACTGCGGACTCCGGATAGTCGTCCTCGTCGTCAAACGACACCTCGACGCGGATGCGCATGCCGATGTCCGCCGCATCCAGCGTGTAGGAGGCAGAAGTGGCGCTGGCGATATCCGCCCAGTCGCCGGCAGCTGCGTCCTGCCGCTGCCACTGGTAGGCGTACGTCACTCCGGTGATGCCGTTGGCGTCGGAAATGGCGGCAGTGCTGGCCGTCAGGTCCTGTCCCTCGATGACCGTACCGCTGGTGGTGGGCGCTCCGGTGGCGGCGGAGTTGGCGCGCTTCGCCACCGCGCTGGTCCAGGCGCTGGTCTTGGTTTCCCCGTTGCCCTCGTCGTCCGTGAACGTCACCGTAACGCGAAGGAACCTGTCCTGATCGTCCGCCTTGGTTGGGGTATAGGCAGCCGAACCATCTCCTATGTCGGTCAGGCCCGTCGGGCTGGCCGGATCTGTCACGTCGTCTGCGCGCTGCCACTGGTAGGCGTAGCCGGGCGTGGTCAGGCCGTCGGGATCGGTGATAGCGGCCGTGTCCGCCGTCAGAGCGACGCCAACCCGCGCCGCCGCGCCGCCGTCGATGGTCACGTCGCCCAGGGCGTTCATTGGCACTGGAGCGGAGGCTACTGTAATGCCGTCGCCCTCTGGAAACGCCGGGCTCGGGCGGGTCTCGGGGGATTCGTGGTCGTCCGTGAAGGATATCTCGACGAGAATTTTATGGCCTACGTCGTCTTCCGCGAGGGTATAGGTCATCTCGGTAGCGCCCTCGATGTCCTCAGGGTTGCTCGTACCGTCCGTGTCCACCCGCACCCACTGGTACGTGAACTCGGCTTCGGCGGGAACGCCGTTGTCGTCCTCGATCGTCCCGATCCCCGCCGTCAGCACCTGCCCGACCTCGACGGCGGCGTCGGCCGGCTCGATGGTGATCAGGGCATCTCCCGCGGCTGGCACGTTGGCAGGCAGCACTGGACCATAAAGCGGCGAGCAGACATAGTCGCGGTCCTCGCCGCCGCGGGTCCATGCGTGACATGAAAAGATATATCGATTGATATGGCCGGAAGTAAGCGGTACCGTCTGAACTGAAACGGCGCCTGTATCGACTACCTGCACCGGCAGAACTTCTGCAGCGTATATACCGCTGAACGCTGAAGGATGGACGTCTGACTCCGTGGCGAAGAACTCGGTCGTGCGGCTGGCCACCGACGCGGATCCCCCGCTTGGGTCTGCGACGACTGCTGTGTCGGCGGCAAGTACCTCCCCTACCCTGAAGTCTCCGGTAACGACAGGCCCCGCGGTAGTGTCGCCCAGATACCGGGTCGCCCCGTCCGCCAGCAGCGTGTACTCGGCGGATGACTCCGCCACGGCCCTGGTCCATGCGCTGGTTATGGTTTCCCTGTGGCCGTCGTCGTCCGTGAACGTCACCGTCACGCGGAGGAACATGTCCTGGTCGGCCGCAACTGGCCGGTAGTCTTCCGAATCGGTACCCACGTCGGTCAGGCCGACAGGATTGGCCGGGTCGGTCGTCACGTCGGACGCGCGCTCCCACTGGTATTGCCAGCCAGGCGCGTCAACAAGGCCGTTTGCGTCGGCAACGCCCGTCGTGTCCGCCGACAGCAATACGCCCACTTCCGCCGCCGCGCCGTCGTCGATGGTAACGTCGCCCGCAGCGGCGGTGTTGGGGGCCTGGGCGGCTATAGTATCAGCAGCATTTGAAGGGATACTTAAGCTGGAAGCATGGGTTCGGTAGCCATCGCCGTCGTCGAAACGCGCAACCACATATACCCGATTTCCTTGATCTTCAGTGGCCAGCCTATAGGTCTTCGAATTCGCTCCAGGTATGTCGCTGTCATCGCCATTGATCACCCGCACCCAAACATACCCAAAGCTGGCCTCGTCGAACCCATTCGCGTCGTCGACGGTTCCGACCGTTGCCGTCAGCAACCTTCCAACCCGCGGTATCCCCTCTATCACCAGATTGCCGGTGTGTGGCGTGTTGGCACGCCTGTCCACCGCGCCGGTCCAGTCGCTCGTAACGGAGATTCCCGCATTGTTGCCGTCGTCGGTATACGATACCGTCACGCGGAGAAACTTGCCTTGGTCAGCCCTCACCGGGGTGTAAGTCGCTGAATTGGTACCTGCTGAGGTCAAGCCAGTTGGGTTGCTTGGGTCGGTTATGTCGTCTGCACGCTCCCACTGGTAGCTATAATTCGGATTGGTCGCATGCGAGTCGATGATTCTGGCTGTGTTCGCCGTAAGGTCGGCGTCCACCTGTGGCGTACCGTCGACCGTTACTCTTGATGCCGCCATGCCTCCAACCGTTCCCCTAAACCGAACCATCAAGCGACCACTAGTGCTGGGGGCAGTCCAGCTACCAGAGCGAAACACCCTTAGCCCTTCGGGAAAGACCCAGCCCGCAGCTGCGGTACCGTCCAAACCGGCTGAAACTTCAGCCCGCCCGAATGATGGCGACCCCGAGTCAGGCGGATCGACCACGATATGGTACTTTGTACCGGCCGTGAGAAAGGTGTTAGCCGGAGCGGTGAACGTGTTTATCGCGTTTGCGGTCATGCTGGCTGGAGCGGTCAGCGTGTACAGCGCGTTAGCTGCTGGAATGTCACCGCTTGCGTTTTCGCGTATTGTAACTCCCCAACCGGCAACAGTCCCCGCAGCTCCCACATGCAAGTCGACGCCGCCAATGGTGTAGCCAGCAGCATCGGAACCCGCGGTGAACGCCTGACTTGCAATACGCGTTTCAAGTGCCTGGACGGTCTTCTCTACATTGCTGATAAAGCTTGCCTCTGTCGGGACTGCTGGTACTTCTGGGGCTTCGGGAGCCGCCGCCCCGCCAACCGATCCCCTAATCCGAAGCATCCAATAACGAGTGCTGCTGGGCGAACTCCAACCACCGCCAGCGAGGCCCCGTCCTCGCCCCTGGGGAAAGTTCCAGCCAGCAGCGGTAGTGCCCACAAAGCCGTCGCCAATGCCGGTTCTCAAATATGTGGCATCCCCTGCGCTGGGCGGGTTGATCACGACATGGTACGTAGTATTGGCTTCTAGTGTGGCGTTAGCCGGGGCGGTAAACGAATTTACCGCGTTTGCGGTCATCATGTCTGGAGCGGTCAGCGTGTACAGCGCGGTATCAGATGGCCTGTCGCTTGAGTCTTCGTTTATCGTAACTACCCACCCGTCAGTGGGAGTAATTGTCCCCAAAGCTCTCACACTCAAGTCAACGCCGCTTAGGGTGTAGCCATCTGGTTCAGATCCGGTGGTGAACGCCTGATAGCCGGCTCCGGAATCTTCCGCCTGTCTCACGACTTGAACGTGAAGCGTTCTGATATTGCTGATAAAGCTTGACGATGGCGGGGGCTCCGCTGCCACCGCACCCATTTCCGGAAATGCGTCGCTGATGCGAGTCTCTGCGTTGCTGCCGTCGTCGGTAAAGCTCACTCGAACTCGCACTTTCTTGTCCACGTCTGCCCCACCAAGGGTGTAGCTTGCATTGGTTTCGCCAGTGATCTCGACTTGGTTGGAGCCATCCGCATCTTCCCGCAGCCACTGGTAGGCGAAGCTCGCGCCAGTCAGTCCATCCTCGTCGGTTATGGTCCTGGTGTCGGCCGTTAGTTCCTGGCCAACCTCGGCAGTGCCGCTGATCTGCGGCGTACCTGCGGTGGTTGGCACTTCCAGGCCTCTGATGCGCATGCGTACCCAATTGTCCTGCGGATGGTTCGCCCACGCTGTGCCGGAGTCGGCTTTCCAGTACATTTGCCCGTCGTACTCCCATCCATCTGCAGGAGTGGGGTCAACCGAGTTTCTTCCAGTTAGAAGTTGTACTGCCCCAGCTACACTTGATGTGGCTGGACGAAGAACAACTACATGGTACTTGGTAGAGGCGGCTAGAATGGCGGCTCGTGGCGCGTTGAATGCCACTGCGCTATTGGCCCGGATTGTTGTAGGGCTGACAAACTGGTGAAGTACTGTATCGCTTGGCTCGTTGCTTCCGTTGTCCGCCCTAATCTGTACACTGATCGCATCTGGAGCTGCAGAGACACCTGGAGCTCTAGAACCAGTAGGGAATCGCAGTTCGACGCTGTTAACAATGTAGCCACCGTCATTGCCGCCAGTGGTGAAACCCTGCGCTACGGCACTGGTTCCGGAGACTTCGACATGGCCTACAAAGCTTCCATCAACAATAAGTTCTTCAGCTGCTAAGTTGCTGAGAAGGGATGGTGCCGACGAAATCACAAAAACCGGGCCAACTTCTCTGGTCCAAGTGCTCTCGGAACTTTCTTCGGTGCCTATGCCGTCTGTGTATGACACCACGACCCTGATGTAATGGTCTTCGTCAGCGGAGGTGAGCGTGTAGGTTGACGATGTCTCGCCGGAAATCTCCTCAGCACCTGATGTGCCGTCCGCATTGTCCGCCCTCCACCATTGGTATGCAAAAGTCAGCATGGCCGGCCCATCAGCGTCCGAAATATCCGCCGTTTCCGCCCGTAGAGTCCGGCCAACCCGGGCCGTACCAGAAATCGTCGGTTTGCCTGCGGGCGAGGTGTTCACCGTTCCCATTTCTGGATACGGTTCGCTTGTGCGGGTCTCCGCATTGCTGCCGTCGTCGGTAAAGCTCACCCGCACTCGCACCCTCTTGCTGGCGTCATCTTCCACAAGGGTGTATCTCGGAAAGGTTGCGCCTGTGATCGGCGTTTGGTTCGAGCCATCCGCATCTTCCCGTAGCCATTGGTAGACGAAATTTGCGCCAGTCACCCCATCCTCATCGGTAATGGTCCGAGGGTCGACCGAAAGATCCTCGCCGACTGTCGCCGTGCCCCTGATCAGCGGCGCGCTCGCGGTGGCTGGTGCTTCCAGTCCCCTGATGCGCACGCGCATATAGTGGGAGAGCGCTGCATCAGCCCATGCTGCACCAGCGTCCTCCTTCAAGTACAACTCTCCAGAAAACTCCCATCCATCCGCTGGTGTGCCCTCAACGACCGGGCTGGTTTCGGCTTGCAGTTGTAAATTTCCCTCTCGATTAGACGAGGCTGGCCGGGTCACGATTACGTGGTACTTGGTGGAGGCGGCAAGTGCAGCGCCTCGTGGCGCCATGAAAGACATGGCCGTATCGGCTTGAAGCGTCGTTGGGCTGATCAACTGGTGAAGGACCGTACCGCTTGGCGCATCGCTTCCGTTGTCTGCCCTGATCTGTGCGTTGACCTCATCTGGAGCGGTGCCAGAGAATATCAGTTCTACGCTGTCGACAATGTAGCCAGAGGTATTGCCGCCAGTAATGAAACCCTGCGCGAAGGAACGGGTACCGGAGATGGTGGTGGCGGAAGTGAAGCCGCCTGCCATATTGCTTAGAAGGGATGGCGCTGTCGGCACCACTGCCACCAGCCCCTGCGCCACCGCGCGGGTCCAACTGCTTGCAAGACTCTCGACGGTGCCGTTGTTGTCGGTGTACGACACCACAACCTGAAGGAACTTGCCTTCGTCTTCCAGCACGGGAGTGTAAGAAACCGAATCCGCATTTTCTATTTCAGCAATGTTGGTAATGCCGGCCGCGTCGTCGGCCCTCCGCCACTGATAGCTGAAGCCGGCCGCGGTCAACGGCACTCCGCCATCGGCATCTGTGATGGTGCCGGGCACCGCTGTCAGTTCCTGGCCAACCTGGATCATGCCGGTGATCGTTGGCATCCCGACGGGATCTCTGTTCGAAGCGGTATCCCGCCCTATCACCTGGAACTTAAATCGCCTGCTACCATCAGATTCCCACACACCTGCTGTTCCGTTTCTTCTTGATGTGCCGGCGCTCCAGCCCACCGCTGTTCCAGAATCCAGATCCTGACTGGCACTCCCTGAATTTGTGTTTGTCCATGTGAGCCTGTATCCAATATTGACATTGTTGCTGGGCTTGTGCATTACGACGTGATAGGTGGTGTTGCTTTCAAGAATAACATACCCTCCATCTACATCAAGATTATGGCTGTATGAAGTTAGAACTGGGATGTTTGCAGTGGTAACAGTAGCGGGAATAATCAAGTTGGCTATGAGGCCGCCGGGATTGCCGC
This sequence comes from uncultured Rhodobacterales bacterium, assembly GCA_964586735.1. Classification (GTDB taxonomy): domain Bacteria; phylum Pseudomonadota; class Alphaproteobacteria; order Rhodobacterales; family CAZPXZ01; genus CAZPXZ01. The sequence continues at coordinate 10,900 of CAZPIN010000138.1, forward strand.
TGCCATCGTCTTCTCTGATCTCCGCGATCATTGTTCTGCGCTCTTCCACACGAACAGTATTGGTAGTATCCACAACTACTCTCGTAATTCTATATTCACCATTTGCCGCCATACCTGTGGTAAACGGCTGAGACAATGAACCATTCGCAGGAAATTGCCGGCCACGGAGCCCCTCCTGCCCCGTATTGCTGATCAACACCGTCCCCATCTCTAGCGCCGCCGCTACTACCGTCGCCGTCCAGTCGCCGACTACGATCTCGGACTGCCCGCCACCATCGGTGTAGCTCACCGCCAAGCGCATATGCTTGCCTACGTCTTCCGCGGCAAGGGTGTAAGCCGGCGTCGTCCCAGCCCCTAGGTGGACGACCTCAACGTTCATGCCGCTGACATCGTCAGCCCGGGACCACTGCCAGCCTTGGATGGTTAGCGTGGCCGGACCGTCCGGGTCGGAGATGCCCATCGTCACTCCTCTCAGGGTCTCGCCAACCCTCAGGGTGCCGGAGATCGTCGGTTTACCAACGGGAGCGCTGTTTCCCACCTGCGTCCAGGCGCTCGGTATGTTCTCTCCGAAGCCTGCTCCGTCGGTGTATGAGGCAACAACCTGGACGTACTTGCCCGCGTCGCCCGTAGTGATGGTGTACAACGCTGAAGTTTCACCGGGGATGTCCAAAGCCCCCCTTCCGTTGGCGTCATCCGCCCGCCGCCACTGGTAGTCAAAACCGGCGGCGGCCGCTGGCGCGCCGCCATCGGCATCGGTGACTGCGCCGATCACTGCCGTCACTTCCTGGCCGGTCCGGACTGTGCCCGATATCGTTGGCGGCCCGCCAACGGGAAGGCTGTTAACTTGCCCACTCACCTGAAACGCAGCATGTTGCGTAGGGATGAATCCCCCCGCTACAGCGGCCCAAGCGCCGCTTCCTGACCTCTGTCTTCCGGAGAGAATACCCCAACCTTCGTTTGTTTCGGCATCTAGATCTGCCCCTATTCTCCACCTCAAAACAAACTGGTCTGACGTATCATCGCTGGTAGATGTCAATACGATATGATAGGTGGTTCCGTTATCGAGCGCGACAGACCCGCCCTCCACATCAAAATTATTGTTGCCTGCAGCAATGGCAGCGGGCGCGGTCAAGGTAGCCACGAGGGTGCCTGGATTGTCGTTATCGTCGGTTCTGATTTCTGCGCTCAGTGCATTGCGATTCGTGGCAGAAGCAGCCTGAGTGGTGCCTATTACTACCCTTGTAATCCTGAAATCGCCGTTTGCCGCCGTGCCAGTGGTAAACGGCTGAGAAAAGGAATATGTTGAACTAATCGTATTGCCAGTTGGCAAAAATGATTGCCCCGTGTTGCTGATCAGCACCTCCGGTGTGGCCTGCGCCTCAGCGGTCTCCGGCGTCAGCGCAGCCGCACCCAGCAGGACGCCCGCCATCGCGCCTGCCGCTATCCGTCGAAGCATGCGCCAGCGTCTTGGCTGCTCTTGGCGCTGGCCTTCCCGCTGGTTGGCGTCGCCAGCCACCTTGGCATACCTTACTTCCTCCCTGTCCTGGGCGAGATAGGGGTGCTGCTCGATACTGCGGCAATGTTCTTTGCCCCATGAAGCTGCGCGGCTCGCCGCCCCATACCTATGGTGCCGTGCTCCTGCCGTTCCAGAAGCGCCGCTAAAGGCCATGATGCTCATGTCTTGTCCTCTGCCGTTGCCATACCGGGGTCAACCCCGCAGTTCCGGCTGGCCGCCGAGCTGCGCAGGTATCCCGCAGTTGCTCACTTACTCTAGCAGCCGAGTCAAATACCGTAACCCGTTGCAGCGGAGTTCCAGCCGCTATACGCACCGCCCTCCATCGGCTGTCGCTCGCCACTCGGCGGCGGGCCAATTCGCCCTACGTCAGTGGCACCGTCTCCCGGCATGCCAGGAGTTCCGCAAAAGGCTGTGATGCTCATGTCTTGTCCTCTGCCTTCGCCATACGAGCCGCCTCGCACCCCCGGCTGACCACCAGGCTGCGCACCGCAGTCTAGCAGCGGAATCAGATACCGCAAGCCGCCGCGGCGGTGTCAAGGTCATCCATCATAACACCCTCCATCCTTGGCTGTCCGTCACCAGGCGCCGGTCCCTTGGCCGTGGCCATGCCGCCTCGCATCGTCACTCCCCCTTGCCGTGACAAGCTCTAGCCCCCGATCTCGCTGAAACTGGCCACCTTCTCCATGGCCTTCATCATCCCTGACAGCAGCCCAAGGCCGTTGGTGCACAGCGCCTCGTCCCTGCCGTTCACCGTGACACGGTCGAAGAAGTCGTCCGTCGGCGCCCGCAGTTCGGCAAGCACCTGAAGAGCATCCTCGTATTGGTCCTCTTCCAGCGCATCGCCCGCCAAGCGGTTGAAGACGGCGATGGCTTCAGCGAGCGTCTTCTCCTCGTCCTTGATCTACAGGGCAACGTCGCCGACGCTGTCCATGCCGAGGCTGTTCTCGCTGGCAAGGATGCTGCGGCATCGACGGTAGGCCGTCTGCTCGTCCGCCGCCTCGTCTGATTCCAAACCCGCTCCAGTGCATCCACACGACTGGTGATTTGCACCGGATTGCCCTCCCGCCCGCCGACGGCGACGGCAGCCACCGCCTCCCGCCCATGGCCCTTGTCGCGCAGATGCGCCCGAAGCCAGTCGAAAGCGAACACCCGGAGGTCCTCGACCGCGGTGTCCGCCCGGGAAAGTCTCAGGTTCTCAATCGCCTGCCCGCTCATGCAGACATCTCCCCCAGACTCATCTTCGTCTCGGTTTCCAATAGTATGCGCATCAGGCCCAAAGCCGTGCGGCGCAGGGCGTACGTGGCCCTCGATCCTGTGGGACAGATTCCGGCCGCAAACATTCCATACAGCAGCTCGTATCGGCCGGCGATGGCCAGTGCGGCCGCTACCAGCTGCGCCGGCGTCAAGCCGCCAGGCCTGGCTGACCGATACTGCTGGGCAATCGCCTCCGCTACCTGCCCGTTCGCGCCAGCGCGGTTGGCAAGCATCCCGCCCGCCACGCTCTGCAGGGATGCAAACTCCGACTCCTTGCCCGTCGCCAGATCGGCTTTGGCCAGACTGGTTGCCTCCTCCACCAGTCCGCGCTCGGCGTCGATCGTCTCCGCCACGCCGCCGGCGACTCCTTCCATGCGGGCGCCCCGCTCGGTCACCATCCCAAAGTCCTCGTGATGCGTCATTCCGGTCAGGAACGTCTCGACTGCCAGTCCTTCATCCTAAGGGACGTAACCGTCCATCTACCGCCCCCGCCTGGACTCCCGTTACGCCAGTTTGAGGGACGATCCAGATTGACTCAAACGACATGCTGGCGCCTTGTCCAGCGCTGTTGGACTCGTAGAATATCCCCGCCCGGCGCACCACTCGGGAAGCTAGTCTGCTGTTGCAGCAGATGTGCTGCCTGCTCAGCAGAAGGTACAGTTTCCGAGGGAGAGAACCTAGCCTGGGTGATGCCTTGGTTGCAGCGCGGCCAGATATGCTGCAATCACAGGACAAGTCGAAGTGGAACAGGTGGTCGAATGCGACTGGAATCACTGTTCGAATGCCTCTGGAACTTGCATCGATTGCTGCATGCAATTGAATGCTATGCAATGATGATGCCCGCTCTCCGTGCGACCTCCATCATTTGCTGAGAGAATTCTTCGTCAGTCTCTCTTGATTGAGTTTGCCGAACAAGCAAATCTCCATCACGGCAACAATCGCCAAACAAAAGGTATGCATTTGACGCGTTATCTTGATGAGAGCGCAACGCTATGCCATTGGCACTTGAATTATTTGGTATTTCCGCGCAGCCAGCAACTCTGGAATATCCATATTGTTCACCCTATCGGCACCTCATACGCGTGACTGGCCGCAATTGCAACTTCTGGATCGCCTCTTTGTATTGCTGGAACAGGAGTTTCCCCCTCGAGCCACTCGTTTGGCGAAACAAGCCAGGAAGCGCGGTGCCAATCCGTACAATCCTCCGGAAGAGCCTTGTTCACCTCCAAAAGGAGCGGATATGGCTGTCCGTCCGGTTGAAACTGAAAGGCGGGATATACCACAACGTCAACAAATGGCAGACCAACTATCCTCCCCTCTGAACGCCACTTCATGGCAATGCTGGTCTTGCCATCAATAGCGCAGCCTGCCTGGCGATTAACGGACATCTCATCCAGAACCGCATATGCACTGAAGAAATTCGCCCGCAACTGGGCCCTCATAAGCTCCAGATTTGCCATTGCCAACAGCCGCGAATCATTGACATACTTGGATGAAGGCTTCGTCGTAGCGCCCTTTTTATAGTCGCTCCAAAATTCTGAATGTCCACTGGCGTCTTCTTCCGACTCTTTGCGCCCAGACCTCTTGTCGATGCTGTTGTCCTTGGCGGACTGCGTGCGTTCGAGGTTTACGAGCCCCCTCTGCGGCCCGCTTCGTCCACCCTTCCGCGGCGACTTGGGCGGGGCGGGACGAGTGCCTCCGCTGCTCTGTTTGGCCTGCGCTGGCAGTGGTGACGACTCGACCGGAGCCGCCGCCCCTGCCTTCAGTCCACCATCTGGTGTCTCGTCACTCATGACGAAATCCCCTTGGTCTTCCAAAACAGCCGATCTCAGTCGGCACTCGTGGCAATCTAACGATGGCTCTTGCGCCTGTCAACCCCTTCCTCCTTCGGTGGCTGTCCACGGTTCCCGTGCTGAATGCCGGACCCAGCGCCGCATGGGCTTGCTGACAGCAGGCTGCCGGAATATGGCTAGCTTGCGGAAGCATGCCCTAGAGCATGTCCCAGCATTCCCAGCAGGGTGTTGACACCGGCCCGCAACTGTGACCTGCTCGCCATCATGGGCATTGCAAATAAGTTCCACTCTGGGCCCCCAACAGGACCGGCTGGTGTTGCCTTCCGTTTCCGCGTTGACGCCCGAAACGCATCACATACACATCACACTCTGCCTGGTGCAGTACTACTTCGATCTGGAGCGGTACTTCCGGTCCTGCAGGGCGGACGCCAGCAAACCGCCATACCATGCGTCAGCCCCCCAGCTCGCTGAAACTCGCCACCTTCTCCATCACCTTCACCGTCCCCGCCAGCAGCGCAAGGCGATTGGCCCGCAGCGCCTCGTCCTCGGCGTTGACCGTGACATGGTCGAAGAACGCGTCCACCGGTCCCCGCAGCCCGGCAAGCGCCTGCAGGGCGTCCTCGTATCTGTCCTCCTCCAAAGCATCCTTCATCGCACCGTTGCATCTGCCGATGGCCACGACAAGTTCCTTCTCATCTTCTTCGTACAGCAACTCGATGTTGCAGACGCCCTCAATGTCGAGGCAGTTCTCGCTGGCGAGGATGCTGCGGCACCGGCGGTAGGCCGTCAGCACGTCCGCCTCCTCGTCGTTCTCCAGAAACCGCTCCAGCGTCTCCACCCGCCTGGTGATTCGCGCCGGATTGTCCTCCCGCCCGCCGGCTACCACGGCGGCCACCGCCTCCCGCGCATGGCCCTTGTCGCGCAGATGTACCCGAAGCCGCTCCAGGGCAAACTTCCGCAGTTCCTCCACCGCGGTGTCCGCCTGCGTAAGACTCATCCCCTCAAACGCCTCGCCCGCCCGCTCAAACATCTCCCCCAGGCCTATCTCCGCCCCAGTCTCCACCAGGATCCGCATCAGCCCCAAGGCCGCCCGGCGCAGGGCGTACGGGTCCCCCGACCCGCTGGGACGGATGCCGGCGGCAAACATCCCATACAGCAGCTCGCATCGGTCGGCGACGGCCAGGGCGGCCGCCACCAGCTGGGTTGGCGCTTCATCGGCGGGTCCGGCCGGCCGGTACTGCTGGGCGATTGCCTCGGCCACCTGTTCGTCCGCCCCCGCGTGCCTGGCCATCAGGCCGCCCGCCACGCCCTGCAGTCCGGCAAACTCCGTCACCGTGTCCGACGACAGATCGGCCTTGGCCAGTCCGGCCGCCTCCTCCACCAGGGCGCGGTCGGCGCCCATCGTCTCCGCCAGGCCGCCGGCGATTCGCTCCACGCGGGCGCTGCGCTCGGCCACCGTCCCAAGGTCAGCGT
>CAZPIN010000139.1:0-3901 GCA_964586735.1 uncultured Rhodobacterales bacterium
CGAGAACGCCCAGCCCAGCTCGCCGGTATCGTAGCCCTTGCGCGCCCAGAAGATCCAGACGAGCCCCACCAGGCCGGCGAGGGCGGCGGCAAACGCCGCGCGCATGCCCAGCACCACCAGCAGCGCCATGCCACCGGTAACCGCAAGGCCAATGTCGATGCTGACCATGGAGGCGGGGCAGCGCGCTAGCGGCGGGGAGCGTCGAGCATGTCGGCCTCGGCAGCCGCCAGCTCGGCTGCGCTGGCCGGCAAGGGCACGCCCGCCGGCGACGAATCACCGCTTACTAGCGCCTTGGCGTAGCAGAAAGACTGGAGGGCCAAACGGACGCACAGCAGCGCAAATGCCAGGGGAGCCACGAGCTTTGCCGGCCAGATAGGCAGGGAGATGTCCATGGTGCTGTCGCGGCTCCACAGCGGGGCGGCGAAGTCGAAGCTGCGCAGGAAGTGGGACCAGCTGCCCCAGACGAGCAGCGCCATAAGAGCCAGAATGGCCAGGGTGGTGAGGAGCTCGGCCAGCAGCAGGGCACGGCCGCGCAGCATGCCGACAACAAGGTCCATGCGGATATGGCCGCCCGCCCGCTGGACGAACGCGACGCCAAGAAAGGCGATCAGCGGCATCGCCTGCTCGATCCAGTCGACGTATCCGGACAGAGGACTGTCGAAGAAATTGCGGCCGCTGACGGAGACGACAGCAAGCAGCATCAAGGCGAAAATGGCTAGCCCGCTGACGAGGGCCATAAGGGTCTCGACGCGGTGGAGGGCCAAGTCCAGCCGCGAAAGCCTGCTGTCGTCAACAAGTACCCGTGCGCCTGCCATCGCGGGGGAGGTTAGCAGAAGAGACGGCGAAGAGTCGAGGCTGGAAACACGGAGCCGGCAAGGACGAGATGGAGCGGCCAGCAGCCGGCGCAGAGCGCGAAGAGACACTGAAAAACTTAAGCATGAAGATGAAGTATTGCCTGCTAACTATGTGGCAGTAAAGGAAAAACTCTTCAATAGGCGCGTTGCATATACCGCTGTCGAGTGACCGGCTTGGCGACAAGATTATCGGCTCTACGCTGGCCTCTAGATGCTCTCCTGCTGCCTTCGGATGTCCTCATCGAGGACGACAACGCCGCCATAGTCGACACGCGTCTCAAACGCTGCGGGGTCCATGGTACGGGCCAGCGCGGAGCGAATCACCCCGGCATGGGTAACCGCCAGCGCAGGCGCATCTCCCGTCCAAAGGTCCGCTACCGCGCTGCGGGCCCGGGCATGCAGCTGGGCGACGCTTTCGCCGCCATGCGGCCGGGCATGCAGAAAGTCATCCGCCCACTGGTCCAGCTCGGCGCGGGGTATCTTCTCCCAGGGCAGCCCCTCCCAGGTCCCGAAGTCCATCTCCACCAGACGCGGGTCGGTCTCCGGAGTCAGGCCCATCTCCTCGCCAATGCGGCTGGCAAGACGGCGGCAGCGCAGCAGCGGGCTGGTTACGATACGCTTCACGGGCGACAGGCGGCGGAGTACTTCCGCTGCCTCCCGGGCAAAACTGGAGGCTACGTCGCAGTCGGTGCTTCCGTAGCAGATGTCAGGCGAAATCTCCGGCCTGGTATGGCGCACCAGCGTTACAGCCATGCAGCCACTCCCAGCATGAAACCCAGCTCGCCCATCTGCTGCACGCCGCCAAGCGTGTCGCCCGTGTAGCCTCCCAGCCTGCGCTCTGCCATGACGCGGATGGCGACATGTCCCAGCACAAGCCCCGCCAGCCCTGCAATCAGCGCAAAGAACGGCGTCCAGAAGGCGCATAGGACAAAGACCGCCACCCCGGTGCCGGCAGCAATCGCCAAATCCATGCCCTCCAAAGGCGCGGCGCGTTCGGCGGCAAGGCCGTCTGCGCGGGCAGGGCGGCTGGAGGACCTTGCAAGGACGGCGGACAGCCGCGACAGGCAGTGGGCTGCCACCAGCGTGGAGGCGCCGGCCCAAGCGGGCAGGGTAACCAGGGCGGCCGCCTTGATGGCCAGTGCCATGACAAGCGCAGCCGTGCCAAAGGTGCCAATGCGGGAGTCGCGCATGATCTCAAGGGACTGCTCCCGGCTGGAGCCGCCGAAACTGTCAAACGTGTCGGCAAGGCCATCCTCGTGCAGGGCGCCGGTGACCATCAGCCCGGCGGCGATGGCGAGAAGGACAGAAACGCCCTGCGGCAGCGCCAGCAAGGCTGCGCCGTATACCACCGCCATCATCAGACCTATCGCCGCCCCCGCCAGCGGGAAGTAGCGGCGGGCGGTGACATCCCGCTCGGGGGTGTAGTTGGCGGCTTGCGGCAGCGGCAGGCGGGTGAGAAACCGCAGCGCCATCAGCAGCAGGTCAAGTTCGTTCTTCATGTCCGTCCGCTCACTCCCGCCGATTCGAAGCTTGCCATTTCGCGCATCATGGCGGCCGCCGTGCGCACCAGCGGCCAGGCCAGCAGCGCTCCGGTGCCTTCGCCCAGCCGCATGCCGAGGTCGAGCAGGGGACGCGCATCCAGCGCGTCAAGCACAATACCGTGGCCAGCCTCGGCGGAGCGATGGCCGTAGACGAAGGCATCCTCGCATCCAGGCGAGTCATGCCTGGCGCACAGCGCGGCGGCGGTGGCGATAAACCCGTCGACGATAACGATGCGGCCCGCGTTGGCAGCGGCCGCCATGGCGCCCGTCATCATGGCAATTTCAAAGCCGCCGTACTCCTCCAGCGCTTCGCGGGCGCCCAGTCTGGGAGCGGTGCGCGAGGCAGCTTGGGCTAGCAGCGTCCGCTTGCGCTCCAGTCCCTTGTCGTCGAGGCCGGTGCCGCGGCCAACAAGGTCCTCGACCGCGCGTCCTGTCAGTTTCGCCGCCACGAGGCTGGCGGAGGAGGTGTTGCCGATACCCATCTCGCCAAAACACACCACGTCGCAGGACAGGTCGCCGCCAATCCTGGCGCCTACATCCATGGCCTTCTGAAGCTGCTCGCTGGTCATGGCGGACTGCTCGATGGCGTTGGCGGTGCCGGGCGCGATTCTGCGGCTGATCAGATTGGGATGATCAAGCGGGTCGCCCGCGACTCCCGCGTCGACCACCGCTACCTCGGCGCCAAGGCTTCTGGCGAAGACGGTGGCCGCCGCGCCGCCGTCAAGGAAGTTGGACAGCATCTGGCGGGTGACCTCCTGCGGATAGGCGGACACGCCATGGCTGGACATGCCGTGGTCCGCCGCGAAGATCGTCAGTCGGCAGCTGTCCGCCCGGGGAGCCAGCGTGCCCTGTATGCGGCACAGCTGGGCGGCAAGGTCCTCAATACGGCCAAGCGCCCCAAGGGGCTTGGTCTTGGAGTCGATGGCCTGCTGAACGGTGTCGCGGAAGGAGATTTTGGCGGTATCCATGTCAGGATTCGCTGTTTGTTTCGCCAGCGGCAGTGCATAGCAGAAAGCGGAATGAGGCGAAACTGGGCATCAGCGCAATGCTGTGGAGGGCGGCAGTCGGCCGGGGAAGCGCAATGGGGCTGGCGACTGCATGCCTTGGGAGAGCGGAATGCGGCTCTGCAACAGACCGCCTGCGGCTGGCTGACGGGATGACAGGGCTGCGGTACCTGTTGGCGGCAAGCATCGGTACACTGGCCTCGGCAGGCAAGGAGAGTCGAACATGCCGATAGCGGTTGACGGCGGGACAGCCAGCAGAACTCGCTTTCTGCGGGAGGTCCCCAATTCTGGCGTCTCAAAGGAGGCCATCGAGGAGTTCTGCAGAAGCAGGCGGGTCACGAAGCTGTGCGCGTTCGGCTACCTGCTGGACGACGAGTTCGCCCTCGACGTAGAGCTTGGCTTTGTGGTCTGGTTTGAATCTAGGGACCTGGTTGAACTGGGTTACATGGCCATCATGGAAGAGGACCTGGCAGAGATGTTTGGTCGTGAAGTCCATCTCATG
>CAZPIN010000140.1:0-2156 GCA_964586735.1 uncultured Rhodobacterales bacterium
TCGCTGCTCCAATGACAGTTTCGTGGCTGACGGTCACCTAACGCTCCTGGAATGGACCCTTAGCGCCCATGTCCATTTGTTGCCGACTTCAACCAAAATGGCGGCATCCAGCTGCAGCGAGGATTCGACGCTGAGAAGCCCACACCTTGAAAGCTTGACGGCACCCTCTTGACGTATCACTTGAATAGCCGTACATTGGCGCAGCCTCGTCTGCCATGCGCAGAAGGAGCATTAGGGGCCGCTCGAGTTCGCTTGGGCGTCCCCGGGACCTTCTTCTCAAGTCCAATCTGGGTCCAGCCAGACTGTTTGACGTGCTCGCAGACGCGGCAGCAGTCGTGCTAAGAAGTTGCCAGCGCCCGTCGAAGCCACCTCAATTCGTGCCTTTATCGGGTAGCCAGATTCAGGTTGGATTCTCGGCGTTCGCCGCTGTCACAGACTCACATCCGGTCGCGCAGAGCGTGCCACATCAGGGCAAGCTGCAGCAGGGCTCCGCCATAGCGCGCTCCGCCGATCAGCCTCGGCGTCGGCACCTTCTCCATCGCGTCGAACCGCCCGGCGTTGCCCGCAACCGCCTGCGCGATCGCCTTCCCTGCCCAGCAGGCCATTGCGACGCCGTGCCCCGAGTAGCCGCAGGCGGCCAGCACGTTGGACGCCGGACGGGCAAACACGGGCATGCGGTTGAGGGTGAGGGCGAGGGTACCGCCCCAGGCGTAGTCGATGCGGGCGCCGGAGAGCTGGGGAAACGTGCGCAGCATGATCCGGCGCACATACTTGCCGATGTCCCGCGGAAAGCGGGCTACGTAGCCCTCGCCGCCACCAAACAGCAGCCTCTTGTCCGGTGTGAGGCGGTAGTAGTTGACCACCGACCGGGTGTCGGCCACCGCTATGCTGTCGCGCAGCACCCGCTTCTCCATCGTCTCGCTCAGCGGCTCCGTGGCCACGATGTAGTTGTTGATCGGCAGGATCCGCTCCGCAAGCCCGGGCTCCAGCCCATCGAGATATCCGTTGCAGGCCAGCACCAGATGCTCGCACTGGATGTTGCCGCTTTCCGTGCGCACCAGCGGCTGCTCCGATTCCAGGTCAACTCCCGTGGCAACCGTTCCCTCGACGATCCGCGCCCCCGCCTTCTCGGCGGCCCGCGCCAGTCCCACCGCCAGCCGCAGCGGGTGAAGATGGCCCGCTCCCAGGTCCAACACCCCGCCGTAGTACTCGCGCGCCGGCACGAATGCGCGAAGCCATTCCAGATGCAGCATGCGAAGATGCTCATACTGGTACACCCGCCGCAGATGGTCCGCCTCGCGGTATAGGGGCATCAGATGGCGCTTGCGGTGGGCGGCGTGGACAACGCCCCTGTCCAGCTGGCAGTTGATGCTGTGCTTCTCGATTCGCTCCCGCACCAGTTCCTTGGCCTCTTCCGCGATGTCCCACAGCATGCGGGCGTGGTCCTTTCCCAGCATGCGCTCAAGTTCGCGCTGGCTGCGGCGCTGGCCCGATCCCAGCTGTCCGCCGTTGCGCCCCGACGCGCCCCAGCCGACCCTGTTGGCCTCGACCACCATCACCTCCATGCCCGCCTCCGCCAGATGCAGGGCGGTGGACAGTCCGGTGTATCCCGCGCCCACCACGCATACGGGCACGCGGACATCGCCGTCGAGCGGCGGTCGCGGCGGATCGAAGTCGGTGGAGGCTACGTACCAGGATCCCGGATAGCGGCCCGCTATGTCGTTGGCAGTAAGGTATTGGCGCACGCGCCTCTCCTAAAAACTCAGTCCCCGCCGATACCGGCCAAGGTCTCGTCCAGCGCCGTCCAGGCGCGTTCGCACATCTCGTCGATTTCGGACTCGGTGATCGTCAGGGGCGGCGACACCACCATCGAGTCGTAGACCGAGCGCATGATCAGGCCGTTGTCGAAGCATGCCGTGCGGCACCGCAGGCCGACCTTGCCCGGCTCGCCCGGAAACGGCGCGCGGGTCTCCTTGTCCGGCGTAAGCTCGATGGCGGCCAGCATGCCCAGTGACCGGGTCTCGCCGACAAGCGGATGCTCGCCCAGCTGCGCCCACCGCTTCGCGAAGACGGGAATCGTCTCGGCCTCGCAGCGCTCAACGACGCCCTCCTTCTCCATGAGACGCAGGTTTTCCAGCGCCGCCGCGCAGCACGCG
>CAZPIN010000141.1:0-9207 GCA_964586735.1 uncultured Rhodobacterales bacterium
TGGCTGCGCCTCGTAGACCCCCTGAAGCGCTAAAAAGTGGCTGGTCGCTTTCAAGGGGCTGGGACAGATTTAGCAGTCCCGAGGCGCCGACAGTCTATCGTGCTGGCCGGGGCGCGCAAGGGCCGTTCTGGCTGCTGCGGATGCCGAGCGCCAGATCATTGACGACCGCGGTATTGCCGTCAGCGCGCAGCTGCGCGTACCAGCTGGAGCAGATGATGGAAGCGACTGGGGGCAGCCCGCCGGTCAGGGTGTCGCCTGCCTTCCTAAACGCCCGTCCCGGAATATTTGCCCTTCATCCCTAAAGGCCCAGCCGGGCCTCCAGCATCGTGCGGCGCTCTACGTCCTCGCCAGTCTCGTCACGCTGCCCGTACAGATTCACTCGAAGCCTCTCCAGCGACGCCGTTGTTCCCCGCAACTCGACGCCAAGCTGCACGCGGCGCTCGCCATCACCAGTCTCCATCTCGCTGTACGGCGACGCCAAAACCAGATCGCCAAACGTACCCACGCCGTAACCCAGACGCGTCCGCAGCGACGCGCCAGCCTCCACATCGCCTCCAGCGTCCACATTGGTCCCCGGCGCCGCGCCGCTCCAAAGCGAGTCGGCAGCGCCCGTCCATGGGACGTTCCAGCGCGGCTCTAGAGACAGTCGCAGACCGCGTCCGCCCTGGCCGGGCGCGTAGGCTACGTCCAGCCCCGCTCCCCACTCGCGGAAGCCGTCCTGCTGGTGCAGAAGCAGCGCACTGGCGCGTCCCGCCATCTCCAGCCCGCCATCCGCCGAGCCGTAGCGAAGCTCCACCGCCAGGTCTGCGCCAGCGCCCTCCTCGCCATCGCCGCTGTCCATCCGCGCTCCCAGCTCGATGCGATTCGACATCGAGCCGCCACTGCCCAGTTTCCGGGTCGAACCGCCTTCCAGCGCCACGCGAATCCGCGACGCCTCAGCCGCGAGCTCGCCGAAGCCGGTGGTTTGCTCAGCGGTCATCGTTGTTCTGAAGAAGTCACCTCTCATGGCGTATTCCACTTCGCCCATCTGTTTGGAAGCGCCCTTCACGCCAAGGGCCAGCATCGTTACGCCAACGTCCGTCTCCAGTGCGCCGCCACTGCTGGCCAGCTCCATCGTGCCCGACCCGGTTCCGAAGCTGCCCCAGACGCCGAGGCCCGTCGCGCCCAGCCAGTGGATGTAGGGAGCCACGCCCGTCAGCGACGTCTCGAGGCTGCCCTTTGCGGACTGTCCGGCGTTTTCCGTGTCGTAGTCTGAATTGCCCGAAACGCGGCTCAGCGCCACGCCCGCCAGATACTCCCCGCTGCGCCAGTCAACACCTGCAAGCATCGTGCGCGTCGAGCCGTCCACAAACGCGCCCTCTTCGGGCGAGCTTTCGAAGCTGGAAGTCGACCCGCTGCCCCAGACGGCAAGAGATCCGGTGTCAAAGCCGTCGCCAAAAATCAGCGAGAAGCGGCTGCGCTCCAGAAGGCTTTCGCTATCCCTGATGATCGTGCGACTACGCCAGGCTGCCCAGTCTCCGGAGGCACTCTTTGTGAAGCCGTCGCCAGCCATGGCAGGCGGGGGCTGGACAGCCTCTACGCCAAATAGCCTGGCGGTTTCCCGCGCCACCCTGCTGCCGTCGCCGCTGGACATGGCTGCCGTATCAATGGAGCGTCCCCCTATCCGGGCAGTGGATGCGTCGTCGCCTGACCGGTGAAGATTGGCCCGCTGCCAGATCCCGCCGACAATGCCCGCGGCCATGGTGCGGCCAAAGCCCGCAAGCGCGTGCTTCTGTAGGCTTGCCGCCTGGTCGGCGAAACGCCGCGGCTGGAACACGGCCGCCACCGCCGCGGTGGATGGCGTAGAACCTTGAGAAAGCGCGAGCTGCCGTTCAGGAGTTACCTCATCGCCTTGACGGACAGTGCAGGTACGAGTGCTGCAGCCGCCAGCGAGCCCGGTGATCTCGAAGCCGAGACTGGCCCCCGGACTGACGGACTCGTCGAGTATTGCTGCAAGTTCGGCTTCACTCTCTGTCGCCGCCAGAGTCAAGGGCCGGTTGGGCGCACGCCTGCTGTCCGCAAGCACCCTTTCTACGCGCGATGCCCGCGGGGCGACACCGCCCGTCGAGCGCGCAAGTGCGCTGGCCGAGCTGGTGGTCTCCACGAGCTGTGTGACTTTCCAGTGGACCTCGACGGAAAAGTCGCGGCTCGCGCTTTCCACTTCCACCTGGAAAACGGCTGTCGTTACCCCTTCTTCCTCCTGCGTCCGCACGGGGTCGACCGTGATGACAGCATCCGGCACAGCGGCGACGCCCGGCGTTGACGACTCTGGCGGAGCGATGGTCGCTTCGGCCTCTCCCAGCGACGTGCCTCCGGCGCTGAACACCTCGACGGCGACCGTCTCGGCGGCCTCATTGACGATATCGGGGTTGACCAGCAGCCGTACCGTCCGCGTGGTGGCGCCGCTGGCGAAAGCCAGCTTTCCGGCCTCCGTCGTGCCGCGATCCGCCATCGCCGTTGCGGCCGCCACCGTGTAGTCGGCGCCTTCGGTCGCGCCGCCACTAAGGGCGTAGTCCAGCTCAACCTGCCGTCCCGGATCCGCCGCCAGGGTCACCATGAAGGCGATCTCGGCGGTCCCCGAAGCGGGCTCGGGAACCGACGCCGGTGCGGCGGCAACCGTCAGCGCGTAATCGTCGCTGAGAATGGTGCCCGTCCAGTCGGTCTGCGATATCTGCGCCCCGCCGGTGGCGTTGGACAGGGTCAGCGTCACCGTCTCGTCTGGCTCGATGGTCCGGTCGCCGATGATTGTAACTTCGACGGTCTTTTCCGTTTCACCGGGATTGCCGCCGGCAGCAGGGGCGAATGTCAGCGTGCCGGACGAGGCGCGAAAATCCTGTCCGACGGTCGCCTCGCCCGCCGCCGTGCCGGCAGCAAACTCGTAATCGACCGTCACCGCCTGATTCCAGGCGGTCGTCATCGTCACCGTGAAGGTCATGACAGACGTGCCCGAATCGCGCTCGGTGACATCGTCCACACTGACAGTGAACGTAGGCGCGTCGTTGTCGATGATGGTGCCCGTGCCAATGGTCTCGTCCGATTTGAGGGTTGGCGTGACGCCGGTTGGACAGGCTGCGCACGTCGGACTGGAAAGCGTCACCGTAAGTGTTTCGATGCCTTCCGTCAGCGTGTCGCCGTTGACCGTAATGGGAGGAATGGTCTGGGTTAGAGGCCCGCCCGCCGTAAAGGTGAGCATACCATCGGGTACGTCGACGTAGTCGTCAGGGGCAGTGGCGGTGCCGTCCTCAATGGTGTAGTCGACCGTCACGTCGGCGGGCGTCTCCGCGCCCAGCGTAACCGTGAAGGTCATGGTAGCGGTGTCACCCGTGTCCCCTTCGGTAACCCGCTCGTCCGAAATTGAGAGATCGAGAAGGTCGTCATTGCGGATGGTACCGGTGCCGTCGAGAGTGACGCCGCCGCCCATCAAGGTGGCCCCCATGGGAGAGGACAGCGTAACGATCACCGTTTCGTCGGTCTCGGCAAGACTGTCCTCGTCGACCTCAATCGTGATCTCCTTCGACGTCTCGCTTGCCGTGAAGGCAATCGGGGAAGCCAAGGTGTGGGTGTAGTCCTTGCCGCTGCCGCTGCCGGTCGCCGTACTGGATCCCGCGATGGCGTAGGCGACGGAGGCATCCACCTCGGTCGCTCCCGTCTTTGTCAGCATATAGGTGAGCACCGTCGTGTCTCCCGAATCGCCCTCGTCCACGGACGGCGAGGAGATGGAGATCACGGGCGCATCGTCGTCGTTAGTGATGGTGCCAGTACCCGTGGAAATGCCCAGAGCAATTTCGCTGCTTGGCGTCGGCATGGACAGCTCGACGATCACCGTTTCGTTCTCTTCGTAGGTGCCGTCGCCGTTGACCGTGACTTCGATGGGCTGTGCGGCGGTGGCTCCGGCCGCAAAATTCAGCGTACCGGTGGTGGCGGCGGCCGTGAAGTCCGTGCCTGCCGTCGCCGTTCCTATGTCCGTTATTTCATATCTGACCGTAGCAGCCGCCGCCGGCGAGCCGCTTGGCCTGACCATAAACATCAGCGTCTTCGTACCTGAATCGCCTTCGGCGACAGACGGAGAGTCGATAGAGACGCTGGGAATTTCGTTGTCGATGATGGTACCCGTGCCGACATCCTCGTCCGTCTTAAGGGTTGGCGTGACGCCAGCCGGACAGGAGGCGCATGTCGGGTTGGAAAGCGTCACAGTCAGTGCCTCGCTGCCCTCTATGTCCGTGTCGCCATTGATCGTTATTGCGGGAATCGTCTGGGTAAGCTGGCTGGTGTTTGCCGCAAAGGTAATTGTACCGGTGGCACTGGCGACGGTGTAGTCATTCGTAGCGGTAGCGGTGTCGTCCGCCACGGTGTAGGTGACCGTAACGTCCGCAGGCGGGATGGCATCCAGCGTAACCGTGAAGGTCATGGGATCGGTATCGCCCGTGTCCCGTTCGGTAACCATTTCGTCCGATATCGAAAGCTCGAGAAGGTCGTCGTCGCGTATGGTACCGGTGCCGTCGATGGTCGCTACACCGCCAGCGAATGCGGCGTCCATGGGAGAGGACAGTGTAATGATCACCGTCTCGTCCGCCTCGGCGAGGTTGTCCTCGTCAACATTTATCGTGATCGTCTTGGACGCCTCGGCCGCCGTGAAGGTGAACGGGGAAGCCACGGTGTGGGTGTAGTCCTTGCCGTTGCCGCTGCCGGTCGCGGTGCCTGTAATGGCGTAGGCGACGGAGGCATCCACCTCGGTCGCCCCCGTCTTCGTCAGCACATAGGTGAGTACCGCGCTGTCTCCCGAGTCGCCCTCGTCCACGGCCGGATCGCTGATGGAGATCACCGGCTCATCGTCGTCGTTGGTGATGGTGGCGGTTCCCGTGGAAGTGCCCAGAGCAAGTTCGCTGCTTGGCGCCGGCATGGACAGTTCGACGATCACCGTTTCGTCCGCTTCGTAGATTCCATCGCCGTTGAGCGTGATTTCAATGGGCCGCACGGTGGTGGCTCCAGCCATAAAACTCAGCGTACCCTCGGTGGCTGTGGCGGTGAAGTCCGTGCCGACAGTCGCCGTCCCCATGGTCGTGATTTCATATCTGACCGTTGCATCCGCTGCGGGCATGCCGCTTGGCCTGACCATAAACGTCAGCGTCTTCGTACCTGAATCGCCCTCGGCGACAGACGGAGAGTCGATGGAAACGCTGGGAATTTCGTTGTCAACGATGGTGCCCGTGCCGACATCCTCGTCCGTCTTGAGGGTTGGCGTGACGCCAGCCGGACATGAGGCGCATGTCGGATTGGAAAGCGTAACAGTCAGCGTTTCGCTGCCCTCTATGTCCGTATCGCCATTGATCGTTATTGCGGGAATCGTCTGGGTAAGCTGGCTGGTGTTTGCCGCAAAGGTGACCATACCCGTGGCACTGGCGACGGTGTAGTCGGCCGAAGCGGTGGCTGTGCCGTCCGCCACGGTATAGGTGACCATAACTTCTGCGGGCGGAACAGCGTCCAGCGTTACCGTGAAGGTCATGGTGTCGGTATCGCTATCGTCGCCTTCGGTAACCATTTCGTCCGAGATCGAAAGCTCGAGAAGGTCGTCGTTGGTAATGGTGCCGGTACCGTCAAGGGTGGAGACGCCGCCCATCAAGGTTGCGCCCATGGGAGAGGACAGCGTAACGATCACCGTCTCGTCCGCCTCGGCGAGATTGTCCTCGTCGACATTTATCGTGATCGTTTTTGACGTCTCAGTCGCCGTGAAGGCAATCGGGGAAGCCACGGTGTGGGTGTAGTCCTTGCCGTTGCCGCTGCCAGTCGCCGTGCTGGTACCTGCGATGGCGTAGGCGACGGAGGCGTCGAGGGCGGTTGCTCCCGTCTTCGTCAGCACATAGGTGAGCACCGCCGTGTCTCCCGAATCGCCCTCGTCCACGGTTGGATCGCTGATTGCGATCACGGGTTCATCGTCGTCGTCGGTGATGGTGGCGGTGCCCATGGAAGTGCCCAGAACGACTGCGGTGCTTGGGCTTGCCATGGACAGCTGGATGATCACCGTTTCGTCATTTTCGTGAATTTCGTCGCCAATGACCGTGACGACAACTGGCTGCGGCGTGGTGCTGTTGGCATCAAACTCCAGAGTGCCGGTGATGGCGGGGACGGTGAAATCCGTGTTGACCGTCGCCGTCCCCGTGCTGGTAATTTCGTATCTGACCGATGAATCCGCAGCCGGCGCGGCATTTGGGCTGACCATAAACGTCACCGTCGCCGTACCCGAATCGCCCTCCGCGGCAAGAGTCGGAGAATTGACCGACAGGCTGGGGAGGTCGTCGTCGGTGATGGTACCCGTGCCGACATTCCCGCCCGTCTTGAGGGTTGGCGTGACGCCGGCTGGACATCCGGAGCAGGCAGGACTGGATAGCGTCACCGTCAGCGTCTCGTTGCCCTCTGACATCGTGTCGCCGTTGACCGTTACTTCAATAGACTGGGTGAACGAGGCGTCGGCTGGCCTGAAGGTGAGCGTACCGTCACTCGGGTCAACGTAGTCAGCAGGAGCATTGGCGGTACCGTCTTCCACGGCATATTGAACCGTCACGTCCGCGGGCGGGACAGCGTCCAGCGTAACCATGAAGGTCAAGGTAGCGGTGCCCGTGTCACCCTCGGCAACCATTGCGTCCGTGATCGAAAGCTCGAGAAGGTCGTCGTTGGCAATGGTACCGGTACCGTCGAGGGTAGTGCCGGTCGAAAATCTGGCACTCATAGGAGAGGACAGCCTGACGATTACCGTCTCGTCCGCCTCGGCGACATTGTCTTCGACAACGTCTATCGTGATCGTCTTCGACGTCTCGGTCGCCGTGAAGGCAATCGGGGAAGCTACGGTGTGGGTGTAGTCGTCGGTGACGGTCGCCGTGCTGCTGCTGTCGATTGCATAGGTCACTTCGGCGGACAGGTCGGTCGCTCCCGTCTTCGTAAGCACGTAACTGAGCGTCGTGCTGTCTCCCGAATCGCCCTCGTCTACGGTTGGCGAGGAAATGGTGATTATGGGCGCCATGTCGTCGTTGGTTATGGTGGTTGTTGAAGACGCCGTGCCCAGCCCGAGTCCGGCGCTTGGACTGCTCAGCGTCAGCGTGATCGTTTCGTCCTCCTCGAAGGTGGTGTCGCCGTTGACCGTAACGTCAATGTTCTGCGCTGTGGCAGACGTGAAAGTCAGCGTACCAGTGGCGTTTGCGACTGTGTAGTCCGTACCTACCGTCCCCGTGGACGTAATGGCGTACTGGACAGTTTCAGAAGAATCCGGCGCCTCGCTTGGCTCCACGGTGAACGTCACCGTCGACGTCCCCGAATTGCCCTCGTTGACGGACTCAGGAGACGACACATCGACCGTCGGACCTGATGACGCCTCATTGCCGCTGACTGTAATTCGGAATGTGGTGTCAGCCCAACTAAGGTATTCATTCGCTTGGTAACGCTGTGCATCAGACACACTCCATCCGTCCGAATTGGTGCCATCCACGTTTGCTGTGCTTACAACGTTCCAATCCGCACAATTGTATCCTTCGCCGCCTTGGGTATTGGCAAGTCTCATTAAGACAAAATACGTGGTGCTGGGGGACAGAGTGGTCATTCCAGCTCCTTTTGGCGTACTGTACACGGTACCATCGGTGCCATCAACATCGTACGTTGTTGGAAGTGTCAGGGCTTCATTGGGCGTCGACGTCATTGTCCATCGGTGTAGTACGTCTTCGGCCGCGTTGCCCGGTACGGTTGACGGTGTTCCTGTATTGGACACGCCTTCCACTATCTCTACAATCACGTCAAAACCTTGTGCTCTCGCTGAGCAATTTGTTTGATTGAGATCTAAGCTAATGCTGTCAATGCTGTAGCCGCCAGCTGCGGTGCCCGTAGTAAATTGCTGTGCCAAACGGACCCATGTCCCAGTCATTGGAATAAAAGCCGTTGTGGTTTGGCCGACGTTTGTTACCAGCGTAACCGGGGCGGCGTCATCCTGCGCATTCGCGTCATGCGTCCCAGCACCCGTAAGGACCAGCAGACACCCGACTGCCCACGCGCAGGCTGCCATCCAGCGCGGCTTCCCACCATTTTTTCGGCGGACCGTGTTGCTACTCTTCTGTCTTTCCGGCTTTGCAGCGGAGTTCCGAAATGCCCTCTCTACCTCACCACCTGGGGGGGGGGGGCTGGTTCAGGTGGTCGCTGCTGCGACCGTATGCCACTGTGCTGCTCATTAGTTGCCTCCAGTTTGTGCTTGCCTGGGAATCTGCCGCTGCCTGACGATCAGGCCAGCACCCCAGAATCTCTGCCCTCCTGCCACCATGCACCGCATCGCTATGTCGACACGGGCAGGCAGCCGTCCAGAAGGCCGCGGCTGAGCCAGGCTGCTGCGCGGCAGTCTCCGTGCGCCAGACATGGAGGACTTCCATGCCCTGCAGCCGCCACTACCTGACTCGCGACGTACCATACCAGATGTCATCCTGCTTGGCAAGCCGCATATCACTAACCATAGCGAGACTTCTCGACCGCTGCAAGGTCCGCTCGACTGGCAGTCCAAGCGGCGCGGTGCTGTCGTGCTCTCTAAAATCCCAGCCGGGCTTCCAGCATCGCCCGACGCTTCACGTCCTCGCCAGTCTCGTCACGCTCACCGTACAGATTCACCCGAAGCCGCTCCAGCGACATTGGCATGCCCTGTAACTCGATGCCAAACCGTACGCGGCTCTCGCCGCTACTGGTCTCCATTTCGCTGTACGGCGACGCCAAGGCCAAGTCGCCAAACGCGCCCACGCCGTAGCCCAGCCTCGCCTGCAGCGACGCGCCAGCCTTAGCGGCCTCGGCGGCCTCCGCATCGACGACTGGCACCACGCCGCTCCAAAGCGAGTCGACGGCGCCCATCTGCGGGACGTTCCAGCGCGGCTCCAGAGACAGCCGCAGGCCACGCCCGCCCTGACCGGGCGCGTAGGCTACGTCCAGCCCCGCACCCCACTCGCTGAAACCTTCCTGCGAATGCAGCAGAAGCAGGCTGACGCGTCCCGCCATCTCCAATCCGCCATCCGCCGAGGCGTAGCGAACCTCCCCCGCCACGTCCGCGCCGGCGCCCTCCGCACCGTCACCGCTGTCCATCCGCGCTCCCAGCTCGAAGCGATTCGACACCGTGCCACCGCTGGCCGTCTGCCTGGTCGAATCGCCCTCCAG
>CAZPIN010000142.1:0-3933 GCA_964586735.1 uncultured Rhodobacterales bacterium
GAATACCGTGGTCCGTCAGTACTCTCAGCGGGCGGCCTCGGCTGTGGCGGCGTCCCTTGCGATTCTTGCGGCGGCGCTGGTAGCTATCCCCCAAACCGCGCAGGCTCAGATCATTGTCGAGCAGCGCCAAGCGTCCTACCACGACAGTTACGACTTGCTTCCTGGCGCAGGCTCAGGCAAATTTAGAGTAACCGAAAACGACAGCAGGGCGAAGTCTCGGGGAGTTCAGTTCAACATTTACTCGAACAACCTGCTTAAGGGAGACACTATGGAGTATGATCTCGTGATCAGCGGCACCGCGGTACTGGGCGAAGATTACAGAATTCATCCAAGTGACATTCACCCTGATCGATGCCAGACCGCCGAGACCACCAGATGCCGGTATCGGATTCGGGGCGCTGATGGATGGGAACAGATATCTCTTTCCTTCCTAATTATTGATGACGAGGCTATCGAAAGCAGAGACGAGTCGCTTGTCGTGACGGTCGAAAACCTTAGTAAAGGCAAAATCAGCAGTTTTCCCAGAATAACGCTTTATATACGAGACACCGACACCGCTCGTGGAGAGGTGTCGTTCTCCAGGCCAACCTACGCTGGCTCGACAGAATACATTTCTCGAGATGGCGACAACAAGTATCTGGTGCATGAGAATGACAGCAGAGCCAATTCTTCTGGAGTGACGGTATCCACCTGCGTAGAATTCGACGAGACTACTACCTTAACCTATCGAATCAAGATGGGCGGTTCCGCAACACGCGGCGAGGATTACAGCCTTCATTCTAGAGACGTGAGACCCGAGGAGTTCGCTACCAGCGAAAGCACGAGCGCCATCTACAGAGTCGTAGGCCAGCGAAACACAACGCAGTGTAGAACGATTACCGTCATATTTCATGACGACCTCGTCGATGAAGTCAGGAAGGATTCGATTACGTTTACACTTGAGAGCATTGTTGGCGTCAGTATAGACGGAGCGAGGGAGATAAGCGTTCTGATTCGGGACAACGACCCCGACAGCGGTGCGACGTTTCACTTTCTATCGTCAACCTCTCTTCCCGACGTCCTGAGCGAGGATCTGTTTAGCGCAGAGCGAGGGTCGGGCGCAGGCAGCTTTCGAAGCGAGCAGCAGATTGAAATTGCTGGAAGAGGCCTTCCGAGCAGGGGAGTAACGGTTCTCCAGATCAAATTTCGCGGTACGGCACGATATGGAGTCGACTACGTCATCCATTCGCAAAAGTCGGATTCGACGCGGGAAGGCATGGTCATCAGAAATCCCACCAGCAGCAATCCCGTATTGACCTGGAACATCTGGAAGGAGGGGCAGCGCGAGCGGAGATTCTGGTTTCGGATCAAGGTTCTCGACGACAGCATCGAGGAGGACACCGAGTCCATCATCATGACCTTCGACCCCGGAAACCTGTATTTGGACGGTACACGCGGAATCAAGAGGCGTACGGTGCGCATTTTCGACAATGATCGCCCTGTTTCTGCCGCTGCGGCGGGAGTTACGTTCGTCCGCGTTCCTGAGTCAATTTCCGAAGACCTGACCTCGCACGAGCGGGGAGGGGCAAACAACTTTGAGGCCAGCAACGCAATAACCCTGAGCGTACCGAGAGAGTCTGTTGCTCGTTCCCTTTCGTTGACTATGAAAGGCACGGCCGTCCGATGCGAAGACTATGTCGTCAGCGCGGTCGCGTTCATCGGCGAAGACTCGGGGCAGTGCAGCAGCCAGGCGAACACGGCGAGATTTCGCGTCGCGGCGCGAGCCACCACCTACAAATTCAGACTGAAAGCGGTGGACGACAGCCTTTACGAACCGGGCGAGGAAACGATCATCATTGACTTGGGGCAGGACGGGGATGGCAACCCGGTCACGAGAAGCGTTGGCGTCTCAAGCAATGACGACCAGCCAGTACTGTCAATATCGTCTCCCAGCGCGATCGCCGAGGGCGACACGGGCGAGACGGCGACGCTCGAATACGTAGTGTCGCTTGCAAGCAATTCTCCCCAGACCGTCACGGTTGACTATGAAATTGCCAGCGAAAGCACGGCGGGCTCGACAGGCAATGGAGACGACTACACGCACACCGCCAGCTCGCCGCTTACCTTCGAGGCAGGCGAGACGACGAAGACGATCGCAGTCGCCGTCAACGGCGACGACCTCGCCGAGGCTGACGAAACGATCATTGTCCGACTTTCCAACCCCGAAAATGCTACGTTCGCTGGCGGCGCGTCCACCATTGACGGCACCGGGACAATCGACGACGACGACGCGCTCGAGCTCTCGATCGCGGATGCGACGGCGACGGAGGGGGATGCCGGCGAAACCACCGCCATGACCTTCACCGTTACGCTGGGCAAGATGACGCCCGCCGACCTAACGGTTTCCTACACGGTGACCGGCGGAACGGCGGACGGAGAGGCGACGGCGGGTACGGACTTCATGGCGGCGACCGGCACTGTGACGTTCACGGCGGGAGGTCCCCTGACGCAGACGTTCGACGTTTCGGTGGTCGGCGACGACATGCTCGAGGCGAACGAGACATTGGCGGTGGCTCTTTCCAATCCACAGTGCGCTGGCTGCCCGGCAGGCGTCGTCCCGAGCTTTGCCTCGGGCGGGGATGCGGCTACGGGCACCATACTGGACAACGAGGCGGTGCAGATTTCCATCACCGATCCGGCCGTGAGCGAGGGCGGCGCCGGAGATGCTCCGACTCTCGATTTCGAGGTTACGCTCAGCCAGGCAAGGGATCAGGACATAACGGTCTCGTATAGCGTCGCGTCAAGCGGTACGGCGGTCAGCGGCGCCGACTTCGTGGCTCTGGCAGACGGCACGCTGACCTTCGACTCCGCCTTGAACGAAGTATCGAAGACCATTTCGGTGACGGTAACGGGCGACGCGGCGTTTGAGGAAGACGAGACGGTGGTGGTGGAACTGTCCAACCCGACGGGCAGCGCGGTGCTTGCAGGCTCGGCCTCCACGACTGCCGGCACTGGGACAATCACCAATGACGACGACGCGCCGGTGCTGGCATTTGGTACGTCTCCTGCCGTATTTGAGGGCGACGTCGGCGGCACGGCGACGCTGCGGTTCGAGGTGACAAAGACGGGCGCGACCGACCTGCCCGTAACTGTCAGCTACGCATTCGCGGAGTCCAGCACGGCGACCGTGAGCGGCGACGGAGCGGACATCGCCCACACGTCAAGTTCGCCGATTACCCTTTCTGCTGCCGAAATGTCTACGACGCTTGAAGTGGCCGTCGTTGGCGACGCGGTGTTTGAGGGAGACGAGACGGTGACCGTTACGCTCTCCAGTCCTGTCAACGCGGCGTTCGCGGGTCAGGCGGCAACGATCGACGGCACCGGTACCATCACCAACGATGACGACGCGCCGGCGCTGGCATTTGGTCCGCTTCCCACCGTGACCGAGGGCGACGCCGGCGGCACGGCGACGCTGCGGTTCGAGGTCACGAAAGAGGGGGCGACCGCTTTGCCCGCCATGGTCGGCTACTCGATCGAAGGGACGGCGACATCGTCCGGCAGCGACCCCGACTTCAGCCATGCCGGCAATTCTCTTTCCATACCGGTGGACCAGGATTCAGCCTTTATTGACATTGCCGTCAGCGGGGACGACCTAGCCGAGCCTGACGAGACCGTGACCGTAATCCTTTCCAGTTCCGACAGCGCCCGGTTTGCGGGCGGCGCCCCGTCCATCGAGGGTACAGGCACCATTGCCAATGACGATTCGCCTGTCGTCACTCTGGAAGCGGAGGATGTGGCGGAAGGCCAGGATGGAGAAACGGCCACGATGACCTTTACCGCCGCCCTGGCGGCGCGCTCGCTTCAGCCCGTGACGGTCAGCTACGCGGTGCTGGCGGCTGGAAGCGGCAGCGGTACGGCCACCCACGGTCCTGGCGGCGGCGGCGACGACTACAC
>CAZPIN010000143.1:0-8479 GCA_964586735.1 uncultured Rhodobacterales bacterium
GACGTAACTGACGAGATGGCTGGGGAGTCCTTCGCCAAGGTCGGTAACCAGCAGGGAGTGGATGCCGTGGTGTACGCAGCTGATGTGCTTAGAGCCGAGGGCATGACCAAGGGTATGGCCAAGGGCAAAGCCGAGTCGCTGCTTCAAGTGCTCGAGGCCCGGTTTGGACCGGTTCCCGACACTATAGAGGAGCGAATCTACGCGGCCGACGTTGTGGAACTGGACCGCATGATCGGAAAGGCCGTGGTAGTCCCAACGCCCGATGCGCTGTTCAACGGCTACGGCGGAGACTGACGCGTTGGCGCCATTGTCCGCAACCAGCAGGGAGTGGATGCCGTGGTGTACGCAGCTGATGTGCTGAGAGCCGAGGGCATGACCAAGGGCTATGCCGAGGGCTATGCCAAGGGTTATGCCGAGGGCAGAACCGAGGCGCTGCTCAAAATGCTCAAGGGCCGGTTTGGACCGGTTCCCTGCACTATAGAGGAGCGAATCTACGCAGCCGACATTTCGGAACTGGACCGCATGATCGGCAAGGCCGTGGCAGTTCCAACGCCCGACGCGTTGTTCAACGGCTACGGCGGAGACTGACGCGCCGACGCTGGCGGTCCATTGCCAGCGGCTTCGCCGGCATTCGGCATCTTTGGATACAGGGCGGGCAGTCCTGCTGGGTTACGGCTGGCGCCAGCAAGCTCAGGGCGTGGCTGAAAGCAATTGTACTGAAAGGCTCAGCGTGGCCTGAGCAACGCATCAATCACTGGCGGGTCGAGGGCGGTGCAGCAATCCGTCAGCTCACTTTTCGCACGTCAAGTCCATAGAGTCGCGCCTGCAGCCGCGCCTGACGAGGCTTCCCGAATCGGGCGTATGGCCGGCTATCCCTGCCGCTCCAGCATCATCTTCTTGATCTCGGCGATGGCCTTGGCCGGATTGAGGTCCTTGGGACAGGCGCGGGCGCAGTTCATGATGGTGTGGCAGCGGTACAGACGGAACGGATCCTCCAGCCCGTCCAGCCGCTCGCCCGCAGCGCCGTCGCGGCTGTCCGACAGCCATCGGTACGCCTGCAGCAGGGCGGCCGGCCCCAGATAGCGGTCGCCGTTCCACCAGTAGCTGGGGCAGCTGGTCGAGCAGCAGGCGCACAGCACGCATTCGTAGAGGCCATCCATCTTGCGCCGCTCTTCGATGGACTGCCTCCGCTCCCGCTCGGGATCCCTCTCTCCCGCCTCCAGCCATGGCATGACCGACGCGTGCTGCCTGTAAAACTGGGTGAGGTCCGGCACGAGATCCTTCACCACCGGCAGATGGGGCAGCGGGTAGATGCGCACCGCCCCTTTCACTTCTTCGATGGGCTTGGTGCAGGCGAGGGTGTTGGCGCCGTCGATGTTCATGGCGCAGGAGCCGCAGACGCCTTCGCGGCAGGAGCGGCGAAACGTCAGCGTGGGGTCGATCTCGTTCTTGATCTTGATGATGGCGTCCAGCACCATCGGCCCGCAGTCGTCGAGGTCAATTCGGTAGGTGTCGACGCGCGGATTCTCGCCGTCGTCGGGATTCCATCGGTAGACGCGGAACTCCCTCGAGCGCGCCATGCCGTCCGCCGCCGGCCAGCTGCGCCCCTTTCGGATTCTCGAATTCTCCGGCAGCCGAAACTCCGCCATGGCCTTCTCCCCGTTCCTAGTACACCCGCGCCTTGGGCGGAATGGCTTCGACGTCGCTCGACAGCGGCTGGCTGTGCACCGGGCGCGATCCGACGGTCGCCTCCGTGCCCTCGCCCAGCCACACCAGCGAGTGCTTCATCCAGTTCGCGTCGTCCCGCTCGGGATGGTCCTCCCGGGCGTGCGCGCCGCGGCTCTCCGTGCGGGCCAGGGCCGCGTGCACCGTGGCGGCGGCGTTGGCCAGCAGGTTCTCCAGCTCCAGCGTCTCCATCAGGTCCGAGTTCCAGATCATCGAGCGGTCGTGCACCTTGACGTCGCGGAAGGACTCGCGGATGGCGTCGACTCGCTGGCAGGCGGAGGCAAGCGTGGCGTTGTCGCGGAAGACGGCGGCGTCCTGCTGCATTGCCTCCTGCATCGTCTGGCGGATGGCGGCGGTCGGCCGGGATCCGTCGGCATGGCGGAGGCCGTCGAAGCGGGCCATGGCGCGGTCCACCGAGGCGGCTGGAGGCGCGGGCGTCGCCGCGCCGGGGTCGACAATCTGCCGGGCGCGGAGGCCGGCGGCGCGGCCAAACACAATCAGGTCGGTGAGGGAATTGGATCCCAGGCGGTTGGCGCCATGCACCGAGACGCAGGCGGCCTCGCCCACCGCCATGAGTCCCGGCACCGTCGCGTCGGGATTGCCGGCGTGTGACGCGATGACCTCGCCCCAGTAGTTGCAGGGTATTCCGCCCATGTTGTAGTGCACGGTGGGCAGCACAGGAATCGGCGCCCGCGTTAAATCGACGCTGGCGAAGACGCGGGCGCTTTCGGTGATGCCCGGCAGACGCTCGGCCAGCACCGCGGCGGGCAGGTGGTCCAGGTGCAGAAAGATGTGGTCCTTCTTCGGCCCGACGCCGCGGCCCTCGCGAATCTCGACGGTCATCGCCCTCGACACCACGTCCCGCGACGCCAGGTCCTTGGCCGTGGGGGCGTAGCGCTCCATGAACCGCTCGCCTTCAGAGTTGGTCAGGTAGCCGCCCTCGCCGCGCGCTCCCTCGGTGATCAGCACGCCCGCACCGTAGATGCCGGTGGGGTGGAACTGGATGAACTCCATGTCCTGCAGCGGCAGGCCGGCCCGCGCCGCCATGCCCGCGCCGTCGCCGGTGCAGGAGTGGGCGGAGGTGGCCGAGAGGTAGGCCCGCCCGCCGCCGCCGGTTGCCAGCACCACCAGCTTGGCGCGGAAGACGTGCAGCGTGCCGTCGTCGAGGTTCCAGGCCAGCACCCCCTGGCAGGCGCCGTCCTCCGACATCAGCAGGTCGATGGCGAAGTACTCGATGTAAAACTCCGCGCTGCGCCGCTGCGACTGCCCGTACAAAGTGTGGAGGATCGCGTGGCCGGTGCGGTCGGCGGCGGCGCAGGTGCGCTGGACGGGCGGCCCCTCGCCAAAATTCTGCATGTGGCCGCCGAAGGGCCGCTGGTAGATGCGTCCATCGTCGGTGCGCGAGAACGGCACCCCGTAGTGCTCCAGCTCGTAGACGGCGGCGGGCGCCTCGC
Source organism: uncultured Rhodobacterales bacterium (assembly GCA_964586735.1). Taxonomy (GTDB): domain Bacteria; phylum Pseudomonadota; class Alphaproteobacteria; order Rhodobacterales; family CAZPXZ01; genus CAZPXZ01. The sequence continues at coordinate 3,180 of CAZPIN010000143.1, forward strand.
GGCACAGGTACTCGATGGCGTCCTGGTCGCCCAGCCAGTCCGATCCCTTGACGGTGTCATACATGTGCCAGCGCCAGTCGTCGGATCCCATGTTGCCCAGCGAGGCGGCGATGCCGCCCTGGGCGGCGACGGTGTGGGAGCGGGTGGGAAACAGCTTGCTGACGCAGGCAGTCCGCAGCCCCGCCTCCGAGGCTCCAAGGGTCGCCCGCAGGCCGGCGCCGCCCGCGCCAACCACCACCACGTCGTGGCTGTGCTCGACGGTCTCGTAGGCCGCCATCAGCCCGCCTCCCCGGTCGCCAGCATCACCACCGACAGGACGCCGGCGGCGCCCAGCAGCGAGCAGCCCAGAGCGTTGCACACCAGCAGCGCTGTCTTGGCTCCGGCATGGTGGACGTAGTCCTCGATCACCACCCGCATGCCGAGGCAAAGGTGGTAGGCGCAGACGGCCAGAAACAGACCGGCGACAAGCGCGTGCAGGGGATGCCGATACAGGGCGGCGGCCTCGGCCCAGCCGCCGGCGGCGACGGTGGCGAAACTGGGGAGAAACAGGACCGCCAGCGGCAGCAGGGCAATCGCGGTGAGCCGCTGCATCCACCAGTGGCGCACGCCCTCCCGGGCGCTTCCCAGCCGATCCGGCGAGGTCATCGCGGCCTCCTCACGCCAGCGCCCAGGCCCACAGGAGCACGGTGAGCGCGGCCGAGACGGCCACCGCGATCCATCCCGTGAGGCTGACGGTGTCGAGGTCGAAGCCCCATCCCGCGTCCCAGGCCAGATGGCGCACGCCGTTGCAGGCGTGGAAAAACAGCGCCCAGGTGGCGCCAAACAGCAGAACCGCCATGGCCGGATGGCCCGCGACGGCGGCCATGCAGGCGAACCACGCCGGGCCGCTGGCGGCGGCGAAGAACCATGCTGCCAGAAACAGCAGCCCCAGGCCAAGGGCGATTCCGGTGAGCCGGTGCAGGGCCGACAGCACCGAGGTGATCTGCGGCCGGTAGATCTGCAGGTGCGGCGACAGGGGCCGCCCGCTTGGCCTGGCGTCGTTCATGCGCGCTTCCCTTGGACGAAGGTGTCCGCAACCATACAGCCTTTGCCCACCATCGGGCAATTGCCGCCGTCGGCTACCGCGGAATCAGCAGCCACCAGTCGATGTCCAGTACGACGCTCGGGTCGTATTTGCCGTCCGCGCCGCGCAGGGCGAAGGACGTCTCTTCCGCGTTCTTGAGGGCCACCGTACGTATCCGCAGGGCGCCCAGATTCGGCGACGAGGTTTTGGCGCGGTCGAGGATTTCGCTCCAGGCAAACACCGTGTCGCCGGCGAACACCGGCGCGGCGTGGGCGCCGCCGTTGACCGCGGCCACCAGCTGGGCATTCTGCAGACCGTTGAAGGAGAGCGCCCGTGCCAGCGAGATGACGTGGCCGCCGTAGACGATGCGCCGCCCGTGGCCGCCGCTGTCGGCCAGCATCTGGTTGAAGTGCACCCGCGCGGTGTTCTGCCACAGGCGGGTGGCCAGCGCGTGCTCCGCCTCCTCGACCGTGACGCCGTCCACGTGGTCGATGCGCTCGCCAGCCTCGTAGTCGCCCCACAGATGCGGGCCGCCGGCGAGTTCCGTGTCGTAGGCGTCCAGCGCGAATCCCTCCGGTACGCTCAGCTCCGCAGCGGGGACGAAGGGAAGAGTGTCGGGCACCGATGGCTCCGGCGGCGGCGAGGCCGGGTCGCGCTTGCGCACCAGCACCCAGCGAACAAAAGTCAGCACCGTCTCTTGCCGCTGGTTCCAGCCTTCAGTCCGTACGTACACCACCCCGGCCTTCCCGCCGGACGTCTCCCGCAGGCCCAGAACGGTGGACTTGGCGGAGAGGGTGTCGCCTACGTACACGGGACGCATCATGTGACACTCGGCATAGCCGAGATTGGCGATGGCGTTGAGGGAGATGTCCGGCACCGACTTGCCGAAGACGATGTGGAACACCCCCAGCTCGTCGAGGGGGCTTTCGGGGAAGCCGCAGGCGCGGGCAAACTCGTCGGAGCTGTGAAGGGCGAAGCGGCTGGGGTAGAGCGCCGTCAGCAGGGCGCGGTCTCCGGACGTCACCGTACGGGGCGTCGCGTGGCGGAGCGACTGCCCCACCGCAAAATCCTCGAACCATCTGCCGGTGCTGGTTTTGCCTGCCACGTCGCGTCTTCCAGTATTCCTGCCATCAGCGGCGGCGCGGTCGCGCCGGGCTGCTCTTCGCTGCTAGGTTATGGCCCGGCCCGCGCTGGCGCGCAAGCAAGCTGATTGTGGAGGCCGCGGGCATGGAGGTTTTTGCATGAGGCGAATCGCCTGGATGGCTGGAGAGCGCATGGCGCTGGCCATCGTGCTGGCGGCTTGCCTGGCGGGCGGAGATTCGGAGCCGCAGCCCGGGCCGCTGGAGGAGGCGCGGCGGCTGTTTGTCGAAGGGCAGTTTCAGGAGGCGGCCGCGCTGGCCGAGGAAACAGGGTCGGCGGAGGGCATGGTACTGGCGGCCTCCAGCCTCGGCGCCCACGGACTCGTCAACCTGCCGAGGGAGGACCGCGAGCCGGTCTACGCCAGGGCGGTGGAAGTCACCGAGGCCGGGCTGGAGCGATGGCCTGAGGATCCCGGACTGCTGGTCGCCGCCGCCAGCGCGCTGGGCCGCTACGGCAACGCGGTCGGCAACCGGCGGGCGTTCGAGGAGAAGATCGCCCTGCGGTCGAAGGACTATCTGGCCAGAGCTCTGGAGGCGGCCCCCGGCTTTCCCGCCGCGCTCGCGGGACTGGGCGGCTGGCACGCCCGCCTCGCCGCCGAGGGAGGCTTCCTGGCGAAAGTGCTGATGGGCGCGGACCGCTCCGAGGGTCTGCGATTGATGGCGCGGGCGGAGCCGCTGGTGCAGGAGGAGCCGGACCTCCTCTACGAAATGGGGCGCGCTCGGTCGAAGGCCGGCGACGAGACCGGCGCCCGGCGGCTGCTCGAGGCGGCGGTGGCGACCGCCGCGCCTGGCGTCTACGCCGACCACTACCGTACGCGGGCGCAGCGTCTGCTCGACCGGCTGTAGGCCGGCTTGCACCGGCGTCCGGCGGCAGCGCCCGGTCAGCAGGCTACGACGTTGACGGCAAGGCCGCCCTGGGAGGTCTCCTTGTACTTGTCGAGCATGTCGATGCCGGTCTGCCGCATGGTCTCGATGCACTGGTCGAGCGACACGTAGTGCCGGCCGTCGCCGCGCAGGGCCAGGGAGGCGGCGGTCACCGCCTTGACTGCGCCCAGCCCGTTGCGTTCGATGCAGGGGATCTGCACCAGGCCGCCGATAGGGTCGCAGGTCATGCCAAGGTGGTGCTCAAGCGCGATCTCGGCCGCGTTCTCGACCTGCTCGTTGGAGCCGCCCATCGCCGCGCATAGCGCAGCCGCCGCCATGGCCGAGGCCGAGCCGACCTCGCCCTGGCAGCCGACCTCGGCGCCGGAGATCGAGGCGTTGCGTTTGATGATGCCGCCCACCGCCGCAGCTGCCAGCAGCATGTCGCGCCAGACCGGTCCGTCGGCCGTCGGGCAGTGGTCCAGGTAGTAGCGAATCACCGCGGGCAGCACGCCGGCGGCGCCGTTGGTGGGAGCGGTGACGACGCGGCCGCCGGCGGCGTTCTCCTCGTTGACGGCCATCGCGTAGGCTGCAAGCCAGTCGTTGACCTGATGGGGCGGCACGTCGTTGCGGCCCTCGTCGCGCAGAAGGTCCTCGTGCATGGCTGCCGCCCTGCGGCGCACCTTCAGGGAGCCCGGCAGGTCGCCGGTCTCGCGAAGTCCGCGGTCGATGCACGCCGCCATGGAAAACCAGATTCGGTCCAGCCCCTCGGTGACGTCCCGTTCGCCGCGGACGGCCAGCTCGTTGGCGTGCGCCATCTCGACGATGCTCAAGCCCGCCTCGCGTCCCATCGCCAGCATCTCGCCGGCTGTGGCGAACGGGTGGGGCAAGTCCGTCTCCGGACCGCCGTCCGGCTCCTCGCCCTCGCGCAGCACGAAGCCGCCGCCGATGGAGTAGTAGGTGGCAGCGGCAAGCTCGGTGCCGTCTTCATTGAGGGCGTAGAAGCGCAGTCCGTTGGGATGGCCGGGCAGGGGAGGGCCGTAGTTGAAGACCAGGTCGGCGTCGGGGTTGAAGCGGCAGGGCGGAAGGCCGTCGGGCGACAGCGAGTGGTCCGCGCGCAGCGCGGCGAGCGCCTGTTCGGCCTCGTCGGGGTCGACGGTGGCGGGGTCGAATCCAGCCAGGCCCAGGGCGACGGCGCGGTCAGTTCCATGGCCCTTGCCAGTGAAGGCGAGAGAGCCGTGCAGGGTGCAGGACAGCGCCGCCGGGTGGGTACCCGATTCGCGCAGCTCGTCGAGGAAGCGGGCGGCGGCCAGCATCGGCCCCATCGTGTGGGAGCTCGAGGGCCCCACGCCGATCTTGAAGATGTCGAAGGCGCTGGTGGTCATCTTGCGTCCGGGGGTTGACATTGATTCGCTGCTCCCTACATTAGCAGCGTCGCGGCTGCGAATCGGTTCTCCGGGACTGGCAGCCTCGTGGAGCTTGACAGCGAATCGCTGGTATGTAGAGTGGCCTCGTCGCGGCGGCGAATCGGTACCTTCGGGAACGGTTGCAGCCGGTGGCGCGGGCGCCCTTGACAGTGCCGCTTGCAGGCGCCATATTGACAACCCACCCGGCGTCCTGCGCTGGCCGGTGCGAATCGGTTGGCTTGGGCATCGGGCGCGAGCGCGCCCACCGGCAGCTGTTTGGCATAGTGATCGAGCGAAGGGATATGCGGGCGGTCTGGCCACACGAATGGCTGGACGATTCGCATGTCTCGCGGTGAGGCCGGGTCTTCGGACCCGCGCCAGTGATCCGCAGACGCCGGGCGGCGCCCTCACAGCGCAGCCCGGTTTGTGCGAGTGGTTCATCTGTCAAGTTCAACTTGAGAGTTTGATCCTGGCTCAGAACGAACGCTGGCGGCAGGCCTAACACATGCAAGTCGAGCGGGGTCTTCGGACCCAGCGGCGAACGGGTGAGTAACGCGTGGGAACGTGCCCATCGGTGGGGAATAACCTGGGGAAACTCAGGGTAATACCGCATACGCCCTACGGGGGAAAGATTTATCGCCGATGGATCGGCCCGCGTTGGATTAGGTAGTTGGTGGGGTAATGGCCTACCAAGCCGACGATCCATAGCTGGTTTGAGAGGATGATCAGCCACACTGGGACTGAGACACGGCCCAGACTCCTACGGGAGGCAGCAGTAAGGAATTTTCCGCAATGGGCGAAAGCCTGACGGAGCAACGCCGCGTGCAGGAT